>CALXXW010000014.1 GCA_944392785.1 uncultured Alphaproteobacteria bacterium
GGCCGTCTTTATCATAGACATTTTCTAAACCGGCACCGACTCGACGATGTTTACCCTCTTTCATCTCAGAGGGCGTGTTCGCAGCAGGAGTCGGTCTATTATTTTTCTGAGGAGTCCTTACCTCTGGCCACCCTACCGTGAGAGAATACGCCGGCAAAGCACCGAAAAGTATGCCCACAAAAATAACAATAAAAACTCTCAGACCGCCTATCATCTATCCTCTTCCTCTTCGGATCTCTTTCTCTTTTTGTATATCATTTTTTTGAAAAACTCAAACTCTTTTTTCACTTCAGAGAAAAAAACTCATCTCAGGAGGATATATTCAAAACCAAACATTGTGCATCGACGAACTTTGTTCCCTGTCGATAATAGTTTGGACGAATCCCATTAGAAACAAATCCCATTTTTTTATACAAATGTTGTGCCGGCAAATTGTTGATTGCCACCTCTAAAAATACGCGAGAAATACCGCAATCATCAGCATATGCTTTCATTTCCGACAGCAAAGAAGAGGCAACCCCCTGTCGCCTGGATGAAGGCATAACACACAGTGTCAGGATTTCCATTTCATCTGCCACCTCAGAGCACAATAAAAACCCATCCTCGACAGTCCATAACCGCGTTGTCGGAAGCTCTAAAAGTGCCTGAAAATCAGCCCTGCTCCAAGGATGCTCAAAAGAAGCCTGGTGACAGGCTGTCACGGCATCTAAAAAAAGCAAGGGATTATTTTGAAGCAACCGTGACATCTGCCTCCCGTAAATAAAGAGGTTCTGCCGGCAAAGGAGCATCTTTGCGGGATAAGGCCACCCGGGCAACCGCAACAGCATGTGGCAAAGGTTGAACCAAGACCGGGATACCTAATAGCGCCGAAACCTCCTCGGCCGCATCACCGACCAAATAGGAAGGATGCCGGGCTGCCACCTGATTGATATCACATACCATCGGCGTGCTTGTTGGATGTCCCCAAGCATCAAAAGACTGAGCAAAATAATCCCCTCGTTTACTATCTAATATCACCCAAAACGTCTCAGCTAAATCAACAGCTGCCGCCTCAAAATTGGTGACCCCCATAACGGGAATTTGCAGCGCTAATCCAAAGCCCCGCGCCGCCGCCAAAGCAACTCGAACACCCGTAAATGAACCGGGGCCGACGGCTACGGCAATACCTTGTAAATCTGTCATTTCCCGATGGGAGTCACGCATCATCTTATCAATCATCGGCATCAAAGCCTCTCCCTGGCCACGTTCCATCTTTTCCTCGTACGCGGCCACTGGACCGGATTCATCCGCCAATGCGATAGAAACGTAAGCCCCCGATGTATCCAAGGCTAAAACCAGCATGTTATCTCCTTTCTGTTTTTAGCATAGTATACTCGTTTTATCCGATAAAGGCAAGAAAAGAAATAAAAATCCGCCTTGTCTTGAGTTAATGTTTCATCATATTTTTAAGGCCCGATATAACCAATGAACACACCTCTCCCTCTTGACAGATTCCTAAAACATGTTAAACTTAAGATAAGAGGAGAAAAAAATGACACAACAAACACCCCAACAGGAAGAGTTATCAAAAGAAAAAACCGAGTCAACGGTGTCAACCGTTAAAACCTCAGAAACAGCCGAGCATCCATCCCATATGAATACCCCCGAAAGGCGAAAAAATGGCAGAGAATGCTCACAGGAAAGGCATCAACCCTCCGAAGGATTATCTCCCGAGACACCTGCTCGAAAGACACCCGAGAAGCCAACAAAAAAACGCTTTTCACACCTGCTGACATTGCTGTCTATTCTTGTCCTGATAGATGCATGCAATAATGATGGGCGCTTGATTCAATCCTCAAGTAAAACAATTCGAACAGCCTGTTCCGAATTGAACGACGGCCACTCTTTGTGGGAGAGCGAAGCTATGAAAAAGGCCCTGCTTGAAACGGCTTATGAAGGGGGAAAAAGCGTTAAAGAAGCAGCTCGATCAATTGTAAAATCTTCAAAGAAAATGGCCTATTTTATTTCGCAACAAATACAACATATGCGCTAATCCATCGGCTGAATTGACCTGACAAACAACAGACCTTAGAATATCTGATTTTAAGGAGACAGGGACAGTCACCCTGACATGAAGGGAGTTATCCATCACAAGCTCTCAACGTTTTTTGGGTACTCAAAAGAACGGTTTGAAAAGAGACAGGGACCAAGCCCGAAAGGATCGACCTATCTTTTTTAAAAAAAACGGCCGGAAGACCAACAGAGGTCAATTGACAAATGTCTTTTATACTTATTCGAAATGATACAAGCTATCAAAACGGGCTGCAAACATAACGTCTTTAACTTTGCCCTGGACCCCTTTAATGGATAACTCGACGCCCTTGGAAGAAGCCTCATCATGCGCAATAACCAACATTCCTAAAGCAGCAGAATCAATAAAGTCACATTCGGCCATATTAAAAACAATTTTCTGTGCATCGCCCCCCTTAATGAGAGAAACAATTTCGAAAAAGCTATCGTGATCACGGAATGTAAAAGAACCGGAAATCGCGATTTCTTTACCGTCTTTGATGTTTGTTGTCTTGTAATTCATGACCTTTTCTCCTTACCTGTATGTATATTTGCTTATTTTTTTGCGTTCGTCAAGTCCTATTTACATATTTCTTATTTTTTTTTGCGAAAAATAAGATATACAGGCTGTCGACCTGCCAGCAATCCTTTTTTTTCATAGCGTGTCGGGACCCAATCTGCCGGCGCCTTAGTCGTATCGGCCTGAACCTGAACAAACAAACCGCTTATCAGCGCCTGCTCCAGGGCCCATACGGCATATTCCGCCACATCTGTCGCCACATATAAAGAACCATCATCTTTCAACATGCGGTATAACTCCGGCAAATTAGCCTGATTGATAAAACGCCGCTCGGCATGACGAGCCTTTGGCCACGGATCGGGATATAACACAAAAATACGATCAAAAGAAGCCGAAGGAACCGCCGGAAAAACCAAACGAATATCATCCGGCCAAATACGCACATTATCTTGACGTCCTTTGGCTAGTCCTACAGTCGTCAACGCCGCCTGATGACTACCGTTCAGATGCGCCAAAAGCGAGGCCACACCATTCATAAAAGGCTCAGCCCCCACAAAACCGACATCCGGATATGTCAATGATAACTCTGCCACATGCTCACCGCCTCCGAATCCCACTTCCAACCAAACCTCACGCGGATTAATGCCAAAGACCTCTTTCCAGTTAAAGGGCATCCCTGTCGGTGGCATATACAAGCGCACTTGAGGCAACAGCTCATCCATTAATCGCTGACGAGAGGCCCGAATAGGTTTTCCCTTTCGGCGTCCATAAAAACGTTTATCTATTTCAGGAACCGTCTTTGTTGGCATGAGTTATCCTATTCTGCTTCCGTAAAGGGCACATGCCAAATTTCATGTGCGTACTCCATCACCGTGCGATCAATTGAGAATTTACCGGAACGGGCAATGTTCAACAGAGTCTTTTTAGCCCAAACATGCGTATTCAAATAATCATGTGCCAACTCTTCCTGCATCTTAATATAAGAAGCAAAATCCGCCAACAGCATGTAAAAATCACGGAACATGATATTTTGGAAAATCGGCATGAACAAATCTTTGGGTTCATCTTTATACGTAAACACACCGGAAGCAATAGCATCCATAACACGCTTAATCCGCGGATCATTATTGTAATAATCCCAAGGCTTATGCGTATTATTCGTTTGACGCTCAGAGACCTCTTCAGCCGTCAATCCAAACAAGTAGAAATTATCCGCACCCACTTCCTGCATAATTTCGATATTGGCACCGTCCAAAGTGCCGATGGTCAAAGCACCATTCATGGCAAATTTCATATTGCTGGTACCCGAAGCCTCAAAGCCGGCCGTTGAAATCTGTTCACTGACATCCGCCCCCGGGAAAATACACTCTGCAATCGAAACTTTATAGTCCGGAATAAAGGCTATTTTAAGCTGATCTTTTACACGAGCATCACTATTCACGACTTTGGCAATGTTATTGATAAGTTTAATAATCAATTTCGCCATTTCGTAACTGGGAGCCGCCTTACCACCGAAAATATACATCCTCGGCGCCGTCAATGAAACACCATCTTCAATAATTGATAAGTATTGATGGATGATATGCATAGCGCTTAACAACTGACGTTTATATTCATGAATACGTTTCACTTGACAGTCAAAAATAGCATTGATGTTAGCCTCAACACCCGTCATTTTATCAATCAGAGTTGCCAAGCGATGCTTATTTTCACGTTTAATGGCGACCAACTCACTTAACACCTCTTCATCATCGGCTAACGATTCCAAGCGCCGTAAATCGGATAAATCCGTAATCCACTTGTCTCCGATATGTTGCGTGATAAACGAAGCCAAAGCCGGATTGGCATCCAATATCCAACGGCGAGGTGTCACACCATTTGTTTTATTATTAAATTTTTCCGGCCACATAGCATAGAAATCAGGGACCAAATGCTGTTTTAACAATTGCGTATGAATTTCGGCCACACCATTAACGGAAAAACTACCGACAATAGCCAAATGAGCCATTCTTACTTTTTTCTCATTTCCCTCTTCAATCAAAGACATCCGTGCCAATTTAGCCGTATCTCCGGGATATTTATCCATCACCTGACGCATCAGCCAATCATTGATTTCATAAATAATCAACAAATGCCGCGGTAAGAACTCTTCAAACATGCGAACAGGCCATTTCTCCAACGCTTCCGGCAATAAGGTATGATTCGTATAGGCCATGGTTCGCGTCGTGATACGAAACGCCTTGTCCCAGTCCAAGCGATATACATCTACCAAAAGACGCATCAATTCAACAATAGCCAACGTTGGGTGCGTATCATTTAACTGAATCGCGACATACTCGGGTAGCTTTTCGAAATCAGCATGCGTCTCCAAAAAGCGCCGCAAGATATCGTTGATAACGCACGCAACGAAAAAGTACTGTTGCATCAAACGTAAATGTCGTCCCTGCTCCACCGCATCAGAAGGGTATAAGACTTTGGAAATTGTCTCTATTTTTATATTTTGTTCAACGGCCTCAACATACCCTCCCTTATTAAATGTCTCAATATCCAACGTATTCGTTGATCGCGCCGAAAACAATCGCAAATAATTAACGGTTTTACCGCCGAAACCGACTATTGGCATATCATACGGGACCCCTAACAGCTGATTGGTATTCACCCAGTGCGGCTCACGTATTCCATCTTTTTCTTCCCAAACAACTTCACCATTAATTTGAACAAGGCAAGACCTATCTGCCCGTTCAATCTGCCAAGGCGAACTACGTTCCAACCACGAATCGGCCCGTTCCTTCTGCCACCCTTTTTCAAAGTATTGTTTAAACAAACCAAATTGGTAATTAATACCGTATCCATATCCCGGTATTCCTTGTGTTGCCATAGAGTCCAAAATACACGCCGCCAAGCGTCCCAACCCCCCGTTTCCCAACGCCGGATCATATTCACAATCTATAACGTCAGTCAAAGAGATCGGATTATCCAATTTAATTTCCTTAATTAAATCCATCAACTGAAAACTGTATAGATTATTAGACAACAAAGGTCCCAACAAATACTCTAGTGACAAGTAATAGACGCGTTTGGGATCTTTTTCCTGATAACGCGCCGCTGTATCGAACATCCCATCAATACACAAATCACGCACAGCCATAGCCAATGCCGTAAAAAGATGATCTTTATCCGCCTCACACACCTGTTTGGACAGTGAATACTTCAAATGCCATTCTATCAGGTATTTTAAATCCGCTGCCGTCGGTTTTTTCTTGTTTTTATTTAAAACGTCCACCTTTGCATCCCCTTTTTTCATTAAACAATCCTGGCTTTGTATTTACCTAAATTTCGACATAAATGCAAGCACTATTTCTTATTGGTCCGTTTTTTTAAACACCTTTGAGGGGATGTCTTACCAGAAGAACCGGTCATCAGCTCGGATATGACATGCGTTGCTTTCATATAATCCAGCTTACCACTTCCCGAAAGAGGCAGCTGTTTTTGATAAATCAAGTGTTTGGGTATCCAAAGCTCCGATAATCCCCTCTTTTTAAAAGCTTGTCGAATATCCGACAAGGAAGCTGTTGACTCATTGATCATTAAAACCAACTGCTCTCCTTTATAATCATCCGGTATCACCAAAACCCCCATAATAGCCGTGGGATAAATCGCTTCTATAGCTTGCTCTACCGCCGCCAGAGACACCATTTCTCCGCCGATTTTAGCGAATCGCCTTGCACGTCCCAAAAGCGTCACAAAACCGGCCTCATCTTGAGTGGCAATATCTCCCGTATCATACCATCCTTCCGATGGCGGCACTAAAACCAAGGGGTGTTCCGGCAGCATATAACCTTGCATGATATTATCGCCACGTATCAAAAGACGCTTTCCCTCTGTCACCCCCTTCAGTGGTTGCCAACGCGTCTCTATCCGCGGCAAAAAACGTCCGACACTTCCCGCTTTATAATACATGGGCGTATTCAAAGCAATAACGGGAGAGGCTTCGGTGACACCATATCCCTCTAAAATGCGAATTCCAAACTTATGCATCCATAAAAGGGCTGTTCGCTCTTTCAACTTTTCCCCTCCGGCAATCGCATAGCGCACGCGATACAGATCGTAGGGATTGGCCATTCGAGCATATCCATACAGAAAAGTATCTGTCCCGCAAATAGCGGTTGCATGTATATCATAACAAAGCTCGGGAATAACACGATAATGCAAGGGAGATGGATAGAAAAAGGTCCGAACCCCCGACAACAACGGCAAAATGGTGCCGACACTCAAGCCAAAAGCATGGAACATCGGTAATGCATTCATTAAAATATCCGTGGCATTAAAGGACAAGACCGATGATACCTGGTGTCGATTAGCCGCTAAATTCCGATGAGATAAAAAAACGGCTTTCGGTAAACCTTCCGAACCGGATGTAAATAAAACAACGGCGGTGTCAGACGCTGCTTTTTGGGGCTTTATTCTCCAAACATATCGCCACAAACCATGTGCTTTCGTCAACCAGGAAACGGTCTCAACAACATCTTCCAAATAAACAATATCAACCCCTGTTTTTTCCATGGCTGTTATACGATCTTCCAAATGAGCCTGCTCAACGAAACCTCGAGACGTCAACAGAGTCTTTAACCCAACAGTCCGAACCGATGACATCAGCGGCGAAATACCCTGGGAAAAATTCAGCATAACCGGAACCTTATCGACTGATATCAATGCAAAAAATGACATCACACCGGCCAACATATTCGGCAGCATCAGGCCTATGCGCTCTTCATGAGGGAACGCTTTTTGAAAAGCCGCTCCCAACAAAGCTATTTTCAACAAAAGACGACGATAGGTTTGTGGACGACGATCCATATCCTCGGCAATCAGATGCGAACGCCCCTTTATCTGTACCGCCTCTAACAGCCCGACAAACACATTGACGTCTTTCTTAGCCGTATCATACATCATGCGTGTCATCATGTCATACAATTGCCGAGCCAGCGCAACTCGCCGGGAACGTCCTTTGATTGCGACAGGTATATCGATCTTCTCAGAAGGCAAAAACGTCAAGGTTATATTCGGGAAAAATTGTCGTTTCATCTGCCCTTTCAGATAGGAAAAAAAGGATCTTTCGGGACCGGAAATTCGAAGCGGTAAAAGAGAAGCACCTGCTTTATCGGCAATCACTCCGGCTCCTTCATAAATTTTCATTAACCCTCCCGTCACGGTGATACGCCCTTCCGGGAAAATCATCACGCGTCTGTTTTGGCGCACAACGTTAATCAAAGCCCGTATTGCCATAGGGTTATGCGGATCAATGGGGTATAAATCAACCAAATGAGACAACCAACGGACATACGCTTTGTTCATCCATGTCGTATGAATGGCAAATGTCATTTTTTCCGGGCAAAAAGCGGCTATCAATAATCCGTCCAACAAAGAAACATGGTTAGCTACTATCACCGTTCTCCGACCGGCTTGATAAAAAAATGTCAACCCCTGTACATCAACGCGAAAGAAAAAGCGTAAAAGACTTTGAACAACCGAACGTGTTAATTCATCCGGCAGTATAGAGACGATATACACCGCCACAGTCAAGCTCAATATGCCAACTAATAAAAACACTAGAGGCAAAGAAACACCCACAGCCAACAATCCGGCAGCAAAAAGCGCAGAGACAACCATTCCCAAAGCATTCATCATGTTATTGACGGCAATAACCGAGGCTAGCTTTTTTCTCGTCGTTTTATGTTGCATCATGGCATTTAAGGGAACAATATATAACCCTCCGCAAAAGGCCAACAAACAAAGTGTCAGAGATAATCCCACAGATCGAGGAGCATGCCAAAACGCTTGTAGCGTCATGACTTCCGTCGGTGTCGGATAATTCACCAGCATGCCGCATAAAACAAAAAAACAAATACCCATGCCCAAAGCGCTTATCGGAATATAAGTAGCCTGTATCAAGCCTTTTAACAACATCTGACAACTCAGTGTTCCCAGAGCTATACCAACCGAAAATAAAATCAAGAAAAAAGCAATAACACCCGCCGTTCCATTTAAAATTTGACTGACCATCGGATAGACTTGAACAACTGAAAAAGCGCCGATTGTCCAAAACCAGGTCGCTCCTAAAATACAACGAAAAACGACAGGTTGATGATAGGCTGTCAAAAAGGTTTGTACAGGCGCCTTCAACAGGTTAGGCCAGATACTGCTTTGAGGGTTCGGAGGCGCTGCAACCGGGATATGACAAGCAGCAACATACCCTCCAATCGCACTTAAAATCAGCACAGAAATCGTTCCTTCCATCGGTAAAAGAGCGCCTAAAACCAACCCTAAAACAATAGCTATATAGCTTGTCCCTTCAACACAAGCATTTCCGGCTATCAGCTCATCACGCCGTAAAAGCTGTGGCAACAAAGCATATTTTATCGGACCAAAAAAAGCAGATTGAATGCCCATACCTAATAACAAAAGCACCAACAAGGCAAAACTGTTTATCCACCAAGAAATAAACACCCCCACCATCAACACCAGTTCTGTTAATTTCAACAACCGTGCGATACGATCTCGCGCATATTTATCTGCAACTTGCGCTCCCAAGGCGGAAAACACGAAAAACGGAAGGACAAAAAGCCCCGCAATGATATTTACCCAAACACCACTTTGTCGTGTCAAGTGAAGAGCTACCCATGTCAAAAGAGCAGTTTTAAATAGGTTATCGTTGAAAGCCCCTAAAAACTGAGTCACCAATAATGGAAAAAAACGCGTACTGCGCAACAAAGTTAGCAGAGTCATTTTCTATCTCCCGATTTATGATACTTTTTTCTTAGCGCAGGGATACAGCCTTGTCAAGCATAACAAGCCCTTTGTTTACCCTTTGATCGCCAAAAGCAAAGCGCCCATGATAACCAGCCGTTCCTAAAAAAGCCTACAAAACTCTGAACGAATATCTTTCTTGTGCGTTTTTGGGAAAAAACTTGCTTTTCGAGTTTCTTTTCGTCTATAATAGACTTATCTATTTTAAAAGAGGTGAAAATATGACGGAAAAAACAGAGAAAAAAGCTCAAGCAGCGCCATCTTCCAACAAACCAAAACGCTCTTTCAAAACAAAAATTCTGATTTTACTATTGCTTATCCTTATCATCTTGGGTAGCTCCATCGGATATATGACACGATTTAAGCAGGGAAAGGCTTTGGGCAGGGTTATGTCACCCCCCATATCATCTTCCTCCCTGCCACAAAAATCGCAAGCGGTTAAAAACACAACTGTCATCGCACCCGTAACGGTCTCAAGCGAAAAGAGGAAAACATCTGTCACAGCCATAACCTCTCAGGACAAATCCATGAAAGACCAACTCTTTCAACCCGAGGCATCCCTTTCGACAACGCCAACCGATAAAAGGGCAACTACTCCATCGCCCTTACCGTCCGTAGCAACACCTTCTACCTTACCTTTGAGGAATACTGCGGCACCGTCAGCTCAAACGATATCGCCATCAAAGACGGCGGAAACGGTTATTCTTCCACAAACCGTACCTCAGCCAGCCGAAAAGGTCTTCTTTTCTTTGGACGATGCTTTAGCATTTCGAGACCATTTAATGACGGGGGCTAACTGTCGCGAAGATTTGGAAAAAGTCATTCAGATTTATCCGCGCACCCCCCTATTGACACGCGTTATTGAAACAACCGAGCCGTTCTGTATTTCCCCTCAAACCAGTGCCGCTCCTTTGGATGACTTGATCGAAAGTTTCCTGCGCGCGAAACGGCAGGCTCGTTTAGCTTATTACCATGCAACTCACTCCGTCGGATTGGCTTACCTAAAAGCATTAGGAACTGCCTTTGTTGAAATCCGAAACCTTAACGCTGATGACACAACACCCCTAGGCATTTTTGATCGGGCCGAAACAGCTTTAGAGCAACATAACTTAAGACGTGCCTTGACTGAGATTCATAAACTATCCCCTGTCTATCAAGCATACTTCGCCGATTTTAAGAGCGGCGCCGATGCTTATCTTGCGGCACAAAAAAATCTCAATGCGCTTGTCTTATCATTTGGGAAAAAGGAGGACTAACATGACAAAATTCTTACTTTTCTTGGCCATCATTGCAGGGGTAAGCTTTATGGCTTTTCAAAACATTTGGCCTATCCATGTGACGGCTTTTGGATACCAAATCAGCTTTTCGGGCGTCTTACTTATTGCCGCTTTTGCCCTATTGTTATACCTTCTACATCTACTCAAGAAACCTTTCCATTGGGCGCATCAATACCAACATTGGTGTTCGGCTCGTCAGCAAGATAAGCGCGCCTGTTTTACGACCCTTCTTTTAAAGACATTGGTCGATGGAGACGAAGAAAATCGTCGACTGCTTTTGAAACAACGTTCAACCTTTTTTGAACCGAAATCGGATGCGTATCTCTTGGTGACGGCTTTATTAGAACCCTCTCGCCATACGTTTGAGCAGTTGCTTCATCGTCCGAGTACCGAACTTGCCGGGGTTCGAGGCTTGTTGGATGAGGCTCAGAAAATAGGAGACTGGGAAGAAGCTAACCGATTGCTTGTACGTGCGGCTCGGACGCATGCCGATACAGATTGGGTTCTCAAGGCTCTCTGGACAAATGAGGTCATGCAAAACGACTGGAATGATAGCCTGAAAACATTAGACAGCTTATTAAAAAAACGCTTGATTTCACATCAAGAATACACATCTTGGAAAGCTTGTGTATTACTTAAATTAGGGCGCGCCAAAGAGGCTTTCAAATTGGCGCCCGAAAATCCTGCGACAGGATTGGCTTATGCGCAGGCAACGCCGGAAAAAGCCAAGGATATCTTGATAAAATCATGGCGTTTGACACCCTGTTGGGAAACATATGAGGCTTATAAAACCCTTATTTCGACACAACCCCAAACAAAGCAGGTGAAGTTGGTGGAAAAGCTCATCTCTAAAAATCCAACTCATCATTTATCTTTGTTAGCACTGGCAGATACGGCCAGGATGGCTTCTTTATGGGGTATGGCTAAAGAGCATTTAGAGATTTATATGAAAACATATCCTCTGTCAAAACAGGCCGCTCTGATGATGGCCGAAGTGGAGCGTTCCGGTTGGCATCATGAGCCCAGCGCCAAAGTATGGGAGCAAAAAGCCGAAACGGCAACAACAACAGATGGGTGGATTTGTGCTAAATGCGAGCATATAACCGAGTCTTGGGATGCCAAGTGTCCCATGTGCAACAGCTTTGGCAGTCTGGGATACAAATAAAAAATTCTTGACAAACAAAGATGGCCTTGCTATACTGTAGGGTATTCTTGTATAGGAAAGGGAACCAAAACATGGACTTAAAAACATCTTATCAACACCAAGTACGGGCTTATCTACAAAAGTTCGAACAAATCCAAGAACCTGTTGTTGTCACGGAATATGACGGTAAAGACAACCTCTCTTTGTTCGGAATTGCTCAACGATTAATCAACGATTTTAACGATTCGGGAATCACACGGATTGCTTTAATACCGGAACAATGCCTGATTTTATCGACGGAAGAGGCCCTGGATGCCGCCGATATTGTGGAAAATGCCAAACGCCATTGGAATAGTTTGATCCACAACATCTCTACCCATCGCCCACATAAAAAAGCATATCTGCCAGAAGTCAGAACACGCGAATAAAAATTTACTTGATTTTTGACGAATTTCTTCCTATAACTCCTAAGTGTCAGAAAGGAGAGAAAAAATGAAAAAATGTTGGATACTAATGGCAGTCATGGGTATTTTGGGCGCCTGCTCTCAAGAGCCCGCAACCATTACAGAAAGCGACTATTTATTAAGCAATACGCCTGAAAACATCACAATTACGTTGGGTTTTAAACCGGCTGAAAATCGCTTTTACGGAAAAGTGGTGAACAACTATTTCGGTCGGTATACCGTTGATGGAGACAAGATAACATTCCAAGGAATCGGATCAACGATGATGATGGGGCCCAAAGAAGCGATGGATGCAGAACAAGCTTATTTTAAGGCCCTTCAAACGGTTTCATCTTTCCGTAAAGAAGACAATCGGCTCATTTTAGAAACAACAGATGGAGAAAAGCTCTTGTTTCATAAACAGGCAACACCTCTGGAGCTATCAAATCCTTAATCTGGAGCCATCAAATCCTTATTTTATGGTGCCCCTTGTATCCCTGTCCGATCCGACAGGGATTTTGGGTATTCATTTTCTTTTGCTTTTTTTATAAAACCGGCGTATCACCTATTCGAAAACAGCCGAAGAAAGGCCGCCTTAGAACTTGCCCCTCTTATATGAGCCGCAAAAAGATAAAACATTCTTCAACAAAATAGGCTCGAACAAGACTCAGCGAAATGTGTCGTCAGGTCTATCCCCAAGCAAGCCGGTCCGAACGTCAAACCAGACTCATGGTCATTCCTTTCAAACGGATCTTATCACCCTCACTCCGAAAGCGTTATGATGATATCACCAACAACACCCTAGGCGCCGAAAATATCTTTTCTCGGACACCTATCGGCAAAGCTCTTTCAAACAATCAACTGTGGGTGTCCTAGTCTGCCTTCTTTTTTGCTTTTGAGGCCTTTTTTCCCTCTTTTTTTATAGAAGGTTCTACCTCTGTGGGAACAGTAGAAGACATCACCGGCATAGACTCTGTTAGAGCTCCCTCCTCTGATACCGTCGGTACTGTCGAACGAGCGGGCAATACCGTCTCTTGAGTAGCACGACGAATTTTTTCTCCTTTCAACAGAGCCTGAACTTCCTCACCGGATAATGTTTCATACTCCACTAATCCCTGGGCCAAAACATCCAGTTCCTGTCGATTTTCCTTGAGAATACGTTGAGTCTCGGCATAAGCGTTTTCAATAATTTTATGAATCTCTTTATCGACACGTAAAGCTGTCTCATCTGCCATATTTTTACGTTTGGAAAGACTGTATCCCAAAAAGACATCACTTTCCGGCTCTTCATACGCAATAGGTCCCAAGGTGTCACTAAAGCCCCACTCTGTCACCATTTTGCGCGCGATTGTCGTTGCGACTTGAATATCATTACTGGCTCCGGTTGAGACATAATCAGCCCCTAAAATCATCTCTTCAGCGACACGTCCGGCAAACAAAATACTCAATCGAGACTTTAAATAGGCTTTACTTTGCGAGTACTTATCCTTTTCCGGCAACTGCATGGTCACACCCAAAGCACGACCGCGCGGGATAATCGTCACCTTATGAAGAGGATCCGATTCGGGCAAATGCAATGAAACAATCGCATGTCCGGCTTCATGATAAGCCGTCATTCGTTTTTCATTTTCATCCATAACCAAAGAGCGCCTCTCAGATCCCATCATGACTTTATCTTTCGCATCTTCAAACTCAGCCATGGTCACCATCGTTTTATTGCGTCTTGCGGCCAAAAGAGCGGCTTCATTTACCAAATTCGCCAAGTCAGCACCGGAAAAACCGGGAGTGCCGCGCGCCAGCACGTCTAATCGCACATTCGGAGCCAACGGAACATGTTTAACATGAACCGCTAAAATAGCCTCTCGTCCCCGAATGTCGGGATTTGACACAACAATCTGACGATCAAATCGACCAGGACGCAACAAAGCAGGATCCAGAACATCCGGCCGATTGGTTGCTGCCAATAGAATGATACCGCTATTCGTTTCAAAACCGTCCATTTCAACCAACAGCTGATTTAATGTCTGCTCTCGTTCGTCATTTCCACCGCCGATACCCGTTCCGCGATGACGACCGACCGCATCAATTTCATCGACAAAAACAATACAGGGAGCGGCTTTTTTTGCCTGTTCAAACATGTCACGCACGCGCGACGCCCCTACGCCCACGAACATTTCTACAAAATCTGAACCGGAAATAGAGAAGAAAGGCACATTGGCTTCTCCGGCAATGGCTTTGGCCAGCAACGTTTTCCCCGTTCCCGGAGGACCTACCAACAAAGCACCTTTGGGGATTTTGCCGCCTAGCCGCTGAAACTTCTGCGGTGCACGTAAAAAATCAACGATTTCCTGCAACTCTTGTTTGGCTTCTTCAATCCCGGCAACATCCGCAAACGTCACACGATTCTTATCCGATAACAACCGAGCCCGAGACTTTCCAAAACTCATTGCCTTTCCGTTGCTGGCCGCCATTTGCCGCATCATCAGCAGCCAAATCCCTATAAACAAAAACATCGGCAACCAGGCAATCAAATTGCTGACCAACCCACCTTCTGAGTCATCCACGGGTATCGCTG
Organism: uncultured Alphaproteobacteria bacterium; assembly: GCA_944392785.1. GTDB lineage: Bacteria > Pseudomonadota > Alphaproteobacteria > CAAHEQ01 > UBA3637 > CALXXW01. Next base: position 14,816 of record CALXXW010000014.1, read on the forward strand.
TAATAGCAACATTTTGCGCTTGCAAGAGAGGAACTAACCCGGCATCATCCGGCGCATAAGACATGAAATCCTTACCGGAAGTCAATTTCCCGGAAAGCGCATTTCCCGCTATTTGCACCTCTTGCACTTCTCCCTTTTCGACAGCAGCCACAAAAGCGGAATAACTCAACTCTTCCACCGAACGATACCGTCCTTGATTATCAAAAATGTTCGCTAATACAATGACACCCAATAGGATCATAATCCAAACGAACATACTTTTTTTCTGAAACTCTTTTTTTGAAGCCATTCATCATTCCTTTATTTCTGGTATAAAACGAATATAAACACTTTTTTTGTTCTCTTTGTTATAATGGAGTTTTACCTGTTTTTCAAGTTCTTTTTGAGATAAATCCGCAGGAACATCCCAAATGACTTGTGTATCAGCAGGAAATTGAGGGAAAGACTCTTGCACGGCAACAGGCAAAAAGGGGTCCTTGTGAGAAGGCTTGCCGCCCTGAACCGTCATATCTGCCGTCGCTAAAATTAAAAAGCGATCCCACTTGGTACTCGTAAAGGCTTTAATGCTTTTTATTTTCTCCTGACGGGCTTTCTCTTTGGATACAAACAAAGCCTCTCGGCGTTGAATTACATGACAAGTCGCAATCGTCATTCTTATGGGACGTTTGATAACCCACGCCTCCAACGCGGCTAAAGAAAGAGGCCTTTCCGATTGGCCAATATGCCTTAAGGCTCGTTTCATTAAACGCAGCTGCATTTCTGTTGGAAGAGTATCAAAAGCTCTTCTGTCTAAAACAGCCACCCCTTGAGGCAAAATACGGACATGTGCCTGCCACAAACACTCTTCATAAAAGCCCAAGGCTGATTCGGCACGTGCCAAACGAGCAACGGCATGTTCGACCTTATGAATCGTCAAACCTCGTTGACTGAAGACATCTTGTTCTTGACGCCAAAAGACTCGCTCAAAAGCCGGATCCTGATTCATCGGATCTTCAAACCACGGCTGATTTAACATCTTAAGAGTTGTTAAAATATCTTTTTTTTCAACCGACAACAGGGGACGCAGCAACCAAACCCCTTCTCTCAGAGAGGCCGATTTTATTCCCGAAAGCCCTAAAAGACCGCTACTACGAGCCAAATGCATCCAAAACGTTTCGACCTGATCCTCGGCATGGTGAGCCATAAAAAGCCCTTGAATCCGATGCGTATGACAATACTCCAATAAAAGACGATATCGGGCTTGACGTGCCTTTTCTTCAAGACCTGTTTTCGGTTTACTCCCTTGCCATGTTAACACCACCAGCGGCACATGATAACGCGCTAGTTGCTCAGCTACCCATTCCGGTTGTTCCTTACATATATCTCCCAAACAATGATCCACCATCAAGGCCACGATTGGACGTTTATGTTGATCTGCCCAACGCTTTAGACAAATAGCTAAACACAAGCTGTCCGCCCCACCGGATACGGCCACGGCCAAAGTACCGTCCGGAATAACCGACAGCTGCTTCATCAGCCTGTCAAAAACAACCGCTGTTAAGCTGGACATGCTAGTTTTTTAGCCTCCTCTTCGGCGCGTTTTTTTAACGTATCGGGCGCCTTGGGGAATTCGCTTGGCAGGGTTTTAAAAGCCGTACAGGCCTCTTCCGTTTTTTTCAACTGTTTCATTGTCAAGCCTAACTTTAACAAATTATCCGGAGCTTTTGTATTTTGCTTATATGTTGTAAAACCGTCTGCAAAAATACCAACCGCCTGTTCATATAGACCGCGAACATAATAGGTCTCTCCCAACCAATAGTTAGCATTTCCGACCAGTTGAGATTTGGGATACATTTTCATAAAGTTGATAAAGGCTTGCTCAGCTTCGGCATATTCCCCCTTTTTCAACAAAGCATAAGCCGCATCATAGGCCGCTTTATCATCATCTGTTTTTGCCTTGGTTTCTGAGGATGTATTTCCACTTGAAGACGGTTTATTTTTTAGCTGTTGGAAACGTAAATCAACATCTTTATTCAAGACGTCAACCAATGAAGAAAGCTGTTCTAATCTATAGGCTTGCTCCTCCAATTTCGCTGTTAAATCCTGAATCAATCGTCCTTGAGTCTCTAGTTGTTCAAATAACTCATCCAGAGAACCGGCCGAAGAGCCCTCAGTGCTCTCCTCATCCACCTGATTATCTCCGAACAGGGAAAATGAACGAGATGTGCGCTTTTTAGGTCTTGCCTCAATGGCTTCCGGCGTCTGATAGAGTTTACGCTGCAACAACGTTAATTCTCGATCTAATCGATCAACCTTATCGTTCAACGCCTCCACCGGTGTTTGTGCAAAAGCCCCCAAAGCCAGTAATAAGCATCCCATGCCAATCATCATATAAGAACGCATATTTTCTCCTTACAAAAAAACTCCCTTCCTTATGTTATACAAGGAAGGGATATTTTATACAAGTCTTTTTTAAAAAAACTTAGTAAGCAACCGTCGTTGCATTCCGATTTTTAGCCCAGGCTTCTTCGTTTGAACCCAAAGCAACCGGTTTTTCTTTACCATAAGAAATGGTCTTAATACGGTTGGCTGCAACACCTTTTGAAATCAGGTAGCGACGCGCCGCATTGGCACGACGTTCTCCCAAAGCCAGGTTATATTCACGTGTTCCGCGCTCATCGCAATTACCCTCTATCACGATCAAAGCACGAGGATTCGCTTTCAGCCACTCCGCTTGCTCTGTCAATGCCTGTTTTGCTTCCCCTGACAAATCGGATGAGTTCAAGACAAAATAAACAACCGGCGTCGTATCATCAGCAAATTTTTTGGTTGTAGAAGTTGTTTCCAGCGATGCAATGTTCACATCACTGTTCCAACCGCCGTTGGCATCTCCGTATAAATCCGCTCCTTGCTCTTTAGACGCACAAGCCGTCAATAGACCCGCGGCACAAACAACTGTCAATACTTTTTTCAACATCTTTTTTTCCTTTCTTTTATCTGATAAAACCAAGATTATTTGTCAAAACACTGCGGACATGGCTCATTAGGATCCGGGCACGGACAGCCCCCTTTTTCTGCAGTGTTATCCTCTGGTGGGCGATTTTGTTGATACGTCTCCCACCAGGTCGGATCTTGTTGCGGTTGCGGTGTTTCTTCGGTTGCAACCTCTGTTGTTGTCACGGTTGTTGTGACAGATGGCTCAAGCATATCCACAGGCTCTGCGGCTCCCACTGCCTCCGTTTCCACCGTTTCGACAACCGTCACACTTTCGGTCACCCAGCTCTCTTGCGGTTGAGGTGCCGATACGTCTTTCTCAATACCGCCTCGGCTTTGCATAATAGTGGCATTGCTGATAACGGCGACCGGACGTCCATCCTCTAAAACGGTCGTTGTAAAGGTATGGGGAGATTGACGCGCATACGTACTCAATAAACATTGACGATATGTCGCATGATCATCTGACATAGGGCACCCGTATTCAGAGCGCATGGCACGATGATTTTCATCTCGAGCTGCTTTGGCCTCATCTATATCCGGTTCGTATGACGTACACCCGGAAAGCAGTAAAATCCCCATCAAGCCGACAATATATTTTTTCATAATTCCTCCCTGTTTATTCATCTTCAAAACTCCTCTACTTTTATCAATAAAACGTTTTTATGCAAAAAGCAACCTTTTTTTCATTCATGCAACAAAGGCGACCAAGTCGGATCCGACGCTTCCGTCAAGGTTGGCACTAATTGTTCATGATGACCCGTCACGTCAATTGAATACAAACGAGATGTTCCCCCCTCTCCTTCCGCATCCGATGGTGACTGTTTAAAATAAATCAATCGCCGACCGTTGGGAGCCCATGTCGGCGCCTCAACTAAAAAGCCCTTGGCAATTAAACGTTCACCGGAACCATCGGGTCGCATTAACCCGATATGGAATTCTCCTTCCTTGATTTTTGTAAAAGCAATATAGTCTCCACGCGGGGACCAAACCGGTGTTGCATAGGTTCCCTCTCCAAAGCTGATTCGCCGAACATTCGAACCATCGGCATTCATGACATAGAGCTGTTGATTACCCCCACGATCCGAGTTAAAGACAATTTGTTTCCCATCGGGGGAAAAGCTGGGAGACGTATCAATAGCCGGGTGTGTTGTCAGCCGCACACGAGCCTGTGTTCTGAGATCATAGGTATAGATGTCTGAATTGCCCCGCTCGGCCAAACTCATAATCAAATAACGTCCGTTAGGCGAAAAGCGCGGTGCAAATGACATACCGTCAAAACGTCCCAACAAACGAGACTCAAGCGTTTGAATATTCATTAAATATACTTGCGGCATTCCGTTTTCATACGACAGATAGGTGATTTCTTTCATGTTAGGAGAAAAACGCGGTGTCAACACGATATCTTTTCCATCGCTTAAATACTGCATATTTTCACCATCATGGTCCATAATTGCCAGTCGTCTCAAACGATTACGCTGTCCACCCGATTCGGAAATAAAGACTATTTTTGTATCAAAATACCCCCTTTCCCCCGTCAATCGTTCATAAATGGTATCGGCAATAATATGAGCCATCTTACGCCACGCACCTATTTCACCCGTCATCACACGAGCATCCATTTGTTTTTGAGCAAAAACATCCCATAAACGAAACGAAACTTTCAACTGTCCGTTCAATTCTTCCTCAATTTGACCGTAGGCAAGAGCGTGTGCCTGTATTGCCTGCCAATCCGCAAACTGGGGGCGTGTATCAACTCCTTGCATCTGTTGAATATAGGCTTCTCGATTAACGATTCGAAACAACCCCGAGCTCTCTAAATCCTGGGCAATCACTTCACTGATTTGCTCAGCCAGGCTTTGAAAAGCCGGATTTTCCGTTGTTAAATAAGGGAAAGCCAAGGGCATGGGTTCACTTTGTGCGCCCGTAATGTCTATTTTCAAAGCAGCCTGAGATGAAACAGCTATCAGGCACATAACACAACACACTATTTTTAATAATTTTTTCAACATATTTTCCTTTTTCAAGCCTCTATCTCAGTCACTATGCCATATTTTTTTGCCTTTTTCAAATCTTTTCTTTTTATAAATTTTTTTATTTTTTTTCATTTTGTCTATTTCCCAAAAATTTTTTTTAGTGTATAGTGAAAAAGTCAAAAAGGTCTGACGAGTTTATTTTATTAAGGAGACACGCATGGAAGAAATTATTTTCCCCAATCAAATCAGGATGTTCCGTCGCGTTCGCGGTAAATCAATGCAAAGCCTGGCTGATGCCATGGGTTTAAGTTTGTCGGCCATCAGCAAGATTGAAAAAGGCTATCGTCGCATTGATGAAAAGCAGTTGGAAACTCTGTGCGCGTTTTTGGATTGCCCCAAAGAGGCGGTTTTCGTATCACCTCAGTCTCAACCGGAGGTTATTCGGGCTTGGAAAGAGGAGCAGGAACGCCGAAAAAAGATGAATTCCGGCGGCGGACTCAAAACACTGGGAGCCGGCTTGCGTTATATCCGAGGAGAAAAAAAACTAACCCTGATGGATGTGGCTCGCGGCGCCCGACTAACCCTGTCTGTTTATCACCGCATTGAGGTCGGACAACGTGAGGTTGAAGAGAAGGTTTTCCGCAATATCGCTAAAGCCTTGGGCATGTCAGAGGAAGAACTTCAAATCCGAATTTATGAGCTGGATATGTCCGGTGCTCTGGATGATTTGAAGCAGAAAGAGGGGAAAAGCGGTATCTTTGCGGCCAAGGGCGGCTATAACGATCTTCCTCTCAGTCGCTTTATGATGCGTTCGGCCGATTCAAAGGAAATTACCATTTCTATTTATGGTCGTGCGGCCAGCAATAACCTCATCTCAATTGATAGCAAACATCCGGTCGGCTCCATGATTTGCCCTTCTACCATGCATGATATTGAAGGACTTTACGGCATACGCCTTGTAAGGCCTTTATTGGGGGATGTCCTACCCAAACACGCCGTTTTAGTGGTGGCACCGCGACGCGATTTCCAAGATGGTGATTTAGCCGTTCATTATGTTAACGAAACGGATATTGAAGTATTTGCCATTCATCGAGATCAAGCCGGCAATCTGATTGCACAAATGTTCTTTCCGGCGGGAGAGAAGTTAATCAGCTCACGCACGCTTTCTCAATTACACAAAGTTGTTATGATTGCGATGCCTTAAAGGAAGGAGTCTCCCGTTCATGGCCGATACACAAACTTCTCAGAAAAATCCTTTGCTGCAAGCGTTCCAAGAAAAGCGAGTGCACCGAGCCAGCGAAGCGTTGATTAAGGCTCAACGTCTGGTCAATATCTATCGCTGCTTGGAATCTTTACCGAATTCTTATATCACAACCTATAACGACATCTTACGAAATACGGATTCGGAAACTGAACGCATGTTATCAACAATACTGGGAGGCGCTGTCGTCAGAAGCTATATGGACTTTTTAAAGGAGACATCTTCTCAGGAAGAGACTCTATCGGGAGATATGCCTCAAGAGCCGGTCGAAGCTTCGTCACAAACAGGTTGGCTTCCCCCTCCGGAAAATGATATTGCCATCGATGCCGAAAACATCTCTGCCACAAGCCAAACACCTGATCAAGAAGCTATTTTGCAGCAGGTTATGAGGATAATCACCAAAATTCATCAAGACGAAAACAAGAAACAAGAGCAACAATTAAAAAATGCCATTGCCGATATTGAGAAAAAACTGGAAGCGGCTCCCGACCTATCAAAAATGGAGATACGCCTGCAGGCTTTCCGAACGGAACAGCAACAAATGCTGAATACGGCTTTGGAAAAATTAATGAGTGCTCAGAATAATTTATTAGCTGAAACATTAAAACAGGCACAAGTACAAGCTCAAAAATCACATGAGACATCGACCCACAATTCTCCGCAAACACCCGAGACTCATGTTGATATTGAAGTTGATCCCCCTGTTCGACCTATTTATAAAGGATAAAACATGACGCCCAGAGAAGCTTTAGAAAAAAAACTATCCCTCTATACGGGAACCCAGGAATCATTAGATGAGTTTGTTGAAGCTGCCATTAATGCTTTGGGCCCGAATTGGACAGAAACAATCTATCAAACTTTAAGTAATCTTTCTCCCGATCAACAAGAAAGGTTGGATCATGCCTTTAAGTATTATGCGGCTTTAACGGCGTGGGCTGAAGCACAAAGCTATCTGGCACAAGAGACACTGACAAATAAATCCGAAATCCAAGAACGCATACCGATTTTAGAGCATTGGCTGGCCTTTTTTGAGGGGCAAGGCTCAGAGCTCATTACCGAGCTACAACGCCGTCTGGATGAAACGGCTGAGCCAATTCAAAAAGTGGAAATACGCCAACAGGAAAAGACCGAACGTATCTCCGAGAGGCCCTCTGTTTTAGAAGAAGAAGCGGCAACAAATACAGAACCATCCACAGATACGACCTCGGAGAAGGCTCCGGAGCCAGAAACAACGACAACTGTCGTTCCGGAAGACATTACCATACGGGAGATACCGAAAGAACCGACTCATGAAGAAGCTTTTGAAATAAAAAGAATCAAAAAACAAATTTCTTTAACTCAAGATTTACAAGCATGGATTGCGGCTCGCTGTATTCATTTAGATAAAAAGAATGTCTATGAATACCCTTTTTTCGGACTCATGCTGGATATGATGGAAGAAACCAAAAAAGAGATTATCGCCGTATTTGAAAATCCCGATTTAGACGAAGCATTAAAAGAGCCGGACAATCCGACAGCCGTCTATTTAAAGGATATAAAAACAGCCTTAGAGGGTGATTTGGCAATAGCCTATCAGTACTTAGAGTCTCAACCGAGTGACCTTGTCAAACAGGGATTAGATGCACTTACCATTCGCAAAACGCTGGGTGAACTGGATACATCAAATACGAAAGAGGTCCTTGGGCCGGCACCTGATGGGTTTGAGCCTCTTATGGATCCCTATGAAACCATTGATGAGGGAGCTCTGAGAGCAAAATACGACCAAATTGAAACCAAAGTTTTATCCCCGAAAGATGTGGCATCAAATGAAGCTGTCGAGACAACACAAAAAAACACTTCACAAACGCCTCAAAATGATGTAAAAAGGAAATTATCGTTCTCTTTCGGTGCCAAAAAAGGCTAACCGTCAGAGTCAACCAAGAGAGGAAAACATGAAACACACGACATCATACTTAACATTCGTTGCTTTATTTGTCAGTCTCGGCCTAGGCATTTTTTCTGCTCGTGCCGAAGACATATCTTTCGAGACCACACTCGCAGCGACGACACTGAACGTAGAGACACCGTTTCGTTGCTCGGTTCAAAATTTAGCACAACAGCAAATTTCCACAACGTTAGTTTTAAACAAGGATGATTTTAAACTGTTCCCGACACAGGCGTCTGACCCTTTACCCAGCTATGAAGTCAACGGTTGGACATTTACGAACAGGCCCGTCGATATTGCCATTCAAGAGCTGGTGGAAGAAGCAAAAATCGTTGTGTATTCCGAGGAAGTGGCTTACCCCGACTTGAATGCAACGGATGTGTTCGGAGAATTGGAAAGCGTGATTTCTGAACTGTGTGATGCTGCCGATATTTTTTATCGTTATGATGCCAAACGTCAAGAACTTTATTTGTCACGAAGAAACTCTTTTGAATTACGTTTACCGGATAATCGGACGGTAATGCTAGCCATATTGGATGCTCTACGCGGGGCGAACATTGTCGGTGCAACACCTGACTGGAATACGAACAGCATTCTATTAAATATCACAAAAGCAGAAAAAGAAGTCATTGAACAATTGATGGCTGATATTTTAAAGGACGCTTATATTTTGATTGCCGATACAAATGTTTATCGCTTGACACCTTATACACGGGCGACGTGGCAAGATGTGGTGAATCGTTTTGGCGCCAGTCGTGTGCACGCTTCACGCAACGGGTTAATGGGCAAGATGTTGACCATGGGACATCAAGCAGAGGCTCAAAGCTTCATGAACACTTTGGCACAAGATTTTTCCATTGAGCCAATCAGCCAAGGAATCGCCATTGTGCCCAATGGTTGGAAGATGCGCTTTGAGGTGGGGCGTTGTGTTGTCAATCCGGCGGAAAAAAGCTCTCTATCCATTTTATTGACGACACAAATACAAACCCCAAAGATCGTTGATACAACCGTCACTTTGGATACGTATGCCGGTGAGGTGGCTACTTTTGACGCTCGAACAGCCATCGATGATGAGCTGGCCATTATCGGTATTCCTGCATTAACACAGGACAATCCTTTGGGACAAGAGCAACTCATTACATTGAAATTACGGCTGATTCGCCTGATAACACAACAAGAACAAGAAGGAGAAAAATAATGGTTCAATTTGCTCCACCAGTCCCCCCTAAAGCACCTGCTTTGAATCCAAGGGAAGCTCTTGAGAAATCGGTAAAACCAGAGACGCAAGAGCTGCTTTCCGAAACAAGAAAAGATGTGTCGGCTCAACGGGCGGATGTTGAATCGAATATCACCCCAGAACCCGCGGAGAGGCAGAAGACGCCCCTCAGGGAAGGACGAACAATACCTCCCCTGGAAACACAAGAGACAGAACCTGCGGAAACCAGACCCGTTGGTCTTTATGATGATAATTTTGCGGCAGCATTCGGTTTGCCACCCAGCCTATTAAAACCCAAAATGATGGGGGGCATTTTTGCCGGTATTTTCTTGTTTGGTATGTTGTTCGGGGCTCTTTTGTTCGGAGGGTCTTCTCAACCACAACAAACCGGTCTGCAGGGTGTGATTGCCAATCCTGATATTAAGACAAAATTACCACGCTGTGGTCGGACGGACAATTCATCCGCTTGTGTTCTTTATATTGTCAATCACTCTACAAATGACAAAAGAGCTCGTGACTTTTTCGATTCGGCGGTTAAATTAACCGGTCGTCAACGTTATGCGATTGAAATTGACAACCCGGCTTATGCCAATACACGGATTCCGGCCGGCTATTTTGCGCAAATCAAGATACCATCCTTACGCTAATACATGCGCAACTATCACGGATATGAAACAAGCACGCATCGCTCAAAACGATGCGTGCTTTTATCATGTTTATGGATGTCAAATTCCGGATCAAATCGTTTTAATACCTCTTAAAGCTTACTCCGGCGATAAAGGTTCAGCGCCATTTGGGAAAAGCCTAAATCAGGGGGCTTTCCGAAATCTTATCAATAACTTCAGCCAGATATTCGTCCAAACTGTTTTGTCATAGATCGTCAACTTGTCTTTCTAATCCGCTGTCTTTAATATAAAGAGGAAGGATGGGGAGGAAGACCTCTTCCTTGAGCACTTTTATCTATTCAGGAAGAGGGTTAAGTTTATGATAGATCATACCTATGGCAACGCACAAAACTGCCAACCTGCTACAGCTGTTTTATTTGACAGACCGGGCATTAAAGGGGGTATTTTCCCCCTTTAAGCCCGACCAGAGCCCCGGGGTTAGGAGCATTTCTTTGTCTCGGCATTCCATGTCCCATGACACGATTCACACTTCCCTTGGGTGTTCAAGCTGCCGGAACTTAAACTTGTCGGACACCGACGGCAATAGCTTCCATTCATATACCGTGGTGTGCTACTCTTGTCACACATCGCACATTCGGCTTCTGTCGCTGAAACGCCATATGAATCGCTGCAGCTGGCGCAAAAGCCATAGGAAGCCAAAAATCCATCAGGACAATAGCCTTTCTTGATACAAAACCCGTTTCTCATCTCGCGTGGGGTGCTGCTGTCATCACACTTCGCACATTCGGCCGCGGTCGCTGAAGCGCCAGATGAATCACTGCAGCTGAGGCAATAGCCAGAAGAACTCAAAAATCCCTCAGGACAATAGCCTTTCTTGATACAAAACCCGTTTCTCATCTCGCGTGGTGTCCCGCTGCCATCACACTTGGCACATTCGGCCGCGGTCGCTGAAGCGCCATATGAATAGCTGCAGCTGAGGCAAGTGCCATTGGTACTCTGGAACTGATTCATTCCGCAGTTAATTAACCCACAACCGTTACCAAACATTTTGCGGGGAGTGCTGCTGTCATCACATTTGGCACATTCGTCCGCGCTCGCTGAAACGCCATATGAAGTGCTGCAGCTGTAGCAATTGCCATAGGTATCCATAAATCGGGGTGTATCCGTGTTATCGCACTTAGCGCATTCATCTTCTAAAGCACTAGTAGAAGATGAATCACTGCAGCTGGTGCAATCGCCATAGGTCCCCATAAATCGTGGGGTGCTGCTGTCATCACATTTCGCACATTCTTCCGCTGTGGTAGATGGGGCGGATGAATACGAACAATCATAACAGGTGCCGTTTGTATTACAGAATTGTGTCATCGAGCAATCATCTCCGGACCAACCGGGCTCACAGAAACATGACGTGCCGTCCCAGGTGCCATGGCCCCAACAATGTTCTTCATTCGGGTCCGGCGTTTCTTCCCCCTCTCCG
>CALXXW010000015.1 GCA_944392785.1 uncultured Alphaproteobacteria bacterium
GTACGAGATATTGGGTTAAAGAAAGGAAAATAAACGAGGTAATTGCTTTATTTTCGAACGGGGTTAGTGAGAAAATTTAGCAATACCGGTTTATTTGCCCGATTCAACAAAAAAAATCTAAACACAAGAAAAATGAAAGGGAAACTACAATGTGGACACTCATAACAACGGCTTGGAATAAAGCAAAGTATTGGATTATAGGTGGTGGTTTGGCAATTTTATATTTGCTTGGCTACCAAAAAGGAAAACATAAAGAGCAAGTGAAAGTAATGAAAGGAACGGTGGACAATGTCAAAACGGCTAAAAGAAGTCGGGATAGCCTGGCTGATCCTGAGCGCGTTAAGCGGTTGCACAACAAATATAAACGGTGATTTTTGCCTTTTATATGAACCGGTGTATGCAGATTATGAGCACGACACCCCCGAAACAGTCCGTCAAATTGATAGAAACAATGTGGTTTACGATGATTTATGTAAAAATTAAAAGATTTTGTTTGACTTTTCTTGCAAAAATGGCACGAATTATAGGCAGAGGTGTCATGAACCTCTGTAATCTTAATATTAAGAAAGGAAAATTAAACATGAATAAAACAGAATTTGTTGAAGCTATTGCTAAAACATCCGGTTTGACCAAAGCTGATGCTGGTCGTGCTGTTGCCGCCGCCATCGAAGTGGTCACAAAAGCCTTGAAAAAAGGTGATGCAGTTCAAATCACAGGTTTCGGTACATTCGGCGTTGCTAAACGCGCCGCTCGTAAAGGCCGCAATCCTGCTACTGGCAAAGAAATTAAGATCGCCGCTTCTAAGGCTCCTAAGTTCAAAGCCGGTGCAGTTTTGAAAAAAGCTGTAAAGTAAGTCAAATTTATCTTACTATACCTCACAGGTTTTATCCCCGTGAGGTTTTTTTGTTGCATTTTAATCTGCCATGGGTTATAATGGGCGTGCTTGGTTAGTTATGCCCAATCAGGCTAGGATTCGATAAGTCCGATTATCAGTATGGGCAGAAGGTATTTCTGTCGGCATCCGCCATGGATACGCCGAAAGATTGTGTTAGTTCATGGGTGGATGCCTGCCGAATAAGGTATCCACCCCAATAAGGCAGGACTATTTCTCATACTGATAATAGTTTATCGACATCCACCCGCCTCATCACAGGTGGGTAAATTGTTGATATGGGGCGTATGAAGGGTGGATCATGGGCAAGATATGCTCGTTTTTTGGACACAGTCATTTATATGGACAATCAGAAAGTATTGTCCATCAATTAAGGCAAATCATTATCAATTTAATTGGAAAAGGCGTTGATACCTTTTACGTTGGCAATCATGGTGAGTTTGATATTTTTGCCAGCCGGGTAGCCTATGATCTGAAAAGTTTATATCCTAACATCCAAATCATTGTTGTTTTATGTTATCCAAATGAGTTGCAATACTTAAAATGTGCCTTCACGGATTTTTTGATGCCTCCGGAAATAGAAGCGGTCCCCAAACGGGCTTGCATTGTAACTCGCAATCATTGGGTTGCTGATAATTCTGACTACGTCGTCTGCTTTATCAAATACAAAATGGGTGGAGCCTATGCGGCTATCGAATACGCCCAAAAGCACCATAAACAAATTATAGAGGTAAGAGCATGAAGCAAGCAGGCATTCGTCACATTTTGGCCGAACGGTTGACTTCGCAAGGGAAGACAGATAAAATTGGCCCGGTAAAAACTCTTAAAGAATGGTGTAAAAATGCGTAAAAATCAAGTCAGTCGAAATCAAAGGATTCATATTCCCAAAAAAGTGGAAGATGCTTCGGTACAATTAATGTTACCGGTAGATGTTGCTTCTGTAAAGCAAGCATTTGCAACAGCTAATGACAAACGATTTAAATATGCTGATGCGCTGGATCAAGCAACCAAAGAAGATCCGGAATTGCATCAAATTTCAACAATTCCAAGCGATTCAAGCGAATTAATTGTTATAACGAAACTTAAAAAACTGGGGGCTTATATTCTAGCCGTGACGGTTAAATCGCCGGCCAAATTCAGACCTGTTTTTATCAATCGGATGCAAAATTACAGCTTGTCGGCTTTGGAAAATTTATTGAATGCTAATTTTATTCGGATGGATAGCCCCGAACATAAAGCCCAGCGAGAAAAGCATCAAACGGATGCACTCATTCAGTTAAAAATGGTGGCATATGTTGCAATGCTGTCGGAAAATGCAAAGTGTATTTTGATGAGGCAGTATAAACAAATATCAATTCAGGTTGGTGAAATTATTAACCTGATTATGGCATGGAAAAAAAGTGATGATAAACAATGGCAAACAAAAAAGTTTTGAATCCGAAAGGATCAAAAAAGGGAAAGTTGATAATGCGTATTGTGCCTCTTGGTCCGCGTCTTCAAATGAAAATGAAAACGTGCGTTGCGTCAACTATAAGGACGATAAGAACTGGAATAACACGAATAAACGTAAAATCTCGGCGCGCCCCGATTTGCTTTTAAGGAGAACAACAAAATGTGGTCGGCAAAGACACAGATCTCTGAAACAAGCCAGATATGTGGATTTTAGAAAAAATCCGCCCGTGCTCAAAGCAAAGGAAACTTTCTCTTTTCTAACCGCTGTCAGCTTAATGCTCAGTGCGGTGGAAGAAGTAAAAATGCAGAGTTTGCGTTTTATGGGGTATCACATATATTGACACATTTTGTTTTAATATATTATCGGGTACCCCTTTTTTATCAGAAAAGATGACGATGAAGATTGAAGAGATATTTACATTTGAAAACCTGGTTGCGGCTCATAAAGCGTGTCGGCTGAGCAAGCAACATAAACGGGGAACAATCATGTTTGAAATTGAGTTGGGGCGTAATGTCACCAATCTGGTCAAACAATTGACGAATAAAACATATCGTTTAAGTCCTTACAGATCCTTTACCATTTATGATCCGAAGAAAAGATTAATTGAGGCTTTGCCTTACAAAGACAGAGTGGTTTTAATGTGCTTTTGTCAGCATTCGGTAGCTCCCCGGCTAGAGAGACACCTTATTTATGATAATGCCGCCTCACGCAAAGAAAAAGGGACGCATTTTGCGGTGGATCGATTGCATTCATTTATGCGAAAGCTGTACATCAAAAACAAAACAAATCGGATTTATTTTTTGAAATGCGATATCAGGAAATATTTTCAAAGCATCAATCATGAGATTTTACTGGAACAGTTGGCCAAAGTCGGTTTTTCGGCTGATGAGATGTGGTTTTTAAGGATGATTATTGAATCACACGGCTCTATCGGATTGCCCTTGGGTAATCAGACCAGCCAATGGTTTGCCTTGCTGTATTTGAACGGAATGGACCGGCTGATTAAAGAACGCCTGCGTATGCTTTACTATGTGCGCTATATGGATGATTTTGTTATCCTAAGCGAAGATAAATCTAAATTACAGTTATGCAAACAACAGATTGATGAATATGTTAAAGGGCTGAAGCTCTCCTTAAATCAAAAGACACAAATCGGGCTGTTATCGGATGGTATAGATTTTTTGGGATTTAACCACAAATTATCGGCCACCGAAAAGATTATTAAATCTCTGCGCGGATCGGCCAAAAGCCGCCAAAGAAAATACCTGAAAGCTATCCGTCACTACTATTTGAATGATGTTCTTGATGATGAGTACATAGACGTCCGTTTAGCCTCATATCGCGGGCATTTAAAGGGCACTAAGAACTGGCTACATATCTGCAACCGCTTGACCTCCTTGAAACACGAGAAACACCGTACAAAAAAAATTGTTGCAGAACAGTAAATTGTATAATATACTGGGAGTATAAGCTAAATTAGGAGGCTCGTATGGACTTTACGTTTTTGAAGGAAGATCAGATATGGGGCGATGATGCCCTGGATGTAATGAAACGTTATGGTACGAAGGTTGCGCCAACGGATCTGACAGTCATATTGGGTGGTTATATGACCGGTGGTGGTGATCGTACTTCTGAAGATGATCTAACTTGTGCCTCTTGGTCCGCGTCTTCACTTGGAAGTGGGAACGTGCGTTGCGTCCTCTCTTCGGGCGTTAGGGGCTGGCTTAGCACGGATACTCGTAGATTCTCGGCGCGCCCCGCTTTGCCTCCATCGGAGGCATCTAAAATCAGCCCGAGCGAAGCGAGGGCTATCGCTGGAATCCGCGTAGCGGAATATGGGGAATACCCGCAAACGGTCGCCGATGAGCGCACCAGTGCAAAATTAGAAAGATTACATGATTCAAGATCTCTCCGTCCGACCGGAAAAAATTACACATTTGATTCAGTTGATTTAGGCGATTATGGCACGTCTTTTAAGGCCACATCCTATCAGGAATATGAAATGGATGGCAAAAGGTATATCCGTGTTCCTGGACGGCCTGCTGACGGCGATAGCAAGCTATCTACAGGTGAACAGGTAGAAGAAGGAAAGCCATACTGGGTTGAGGTCCAACCGATAGAATGGCTGATGGATAGAAGCGGCACAATGGTCGCCAAAAAATGCTTATTCGCCGGTATTCAATTTGATACGAAAGATTCACATGATGGCGACTTTTCCAAAACGTCCATAAAGCACTATTTGGACACTTATTTTGCCAAAGAAATGGAGCCGACCGGACGTGTGGCCGCAAGAACGGTATCAAGAGACTATGAAGAAGAGCCGGAAAGAAAAGAACCCGTTAAAAAGAAAGAACCGACAGCCAGACAGAAGAAATACGGGATCGAGGTATCTGATGAGCCTATGCCCGTCAAAGACCAAATAAACTTCTATATTCAAAACGGAATGAGCTTCATGCTCCATGGCCCGTCCGGTGTCGGTAAATCACAACGTGTGAAAGAAATTGATCCGGATTTGACCTCAATTACACTGTGTAACGGAATTTTGCCTGAAGATGTTATCGGTAAAACAATCTATCCAAACGGCGTGGGAGCCGATGGGGCCTCCGGTGGTGTTTGGGTGCCGCCTAAGTGGTACACGGATTTGTGCAGAAAATGCGAAACAGAACCGGACAAACAGCACGTCTTATTTATCGATGAAGTGACCAATGCGCGTGAAACAACACAAAGTTTGATCTATCACGTAGCGTTGGAAAAATCAATTGCCCAGGGCGTTGGCAAACTGCCTAATAATGCTGTGGTCGTGTTGGCCGGTAACAGCAAGGAAGAATCAGGAGCCGCTTATAACATGCCGGCCCCGTTGTTCAGACGTTTAAGCCATATTTACTTGGACTTGAATATTCAGGATTGGTTGGAATGGGGCTCGGAACACAGCAAGAGCCATCCGGAAGATCCGGATCGCTTAAACATCCATCCGTTAGTCGCCAGTTTTGTGGCAACCTACGGACGGCAAGTGTTCTATTCCGAGTATGATGAAGAAAACCCCGGTAAGTTTGCTCTTGACCCACGAAAATGGGAAAAGGTATCAGATAAAATCTATGCCAATAAGGGTGTGATGCGCCGTGAGATTTTGGAAGCTGATATCGGGCCTGAATTGGCGGCCAGTTTATTGTCATATGCTAAAAATCCGCCGCTATCTTTGGAAGAAGTGATTGAGGGCGAATATACCCGCGAGGATATTCCTACGGGACAGGATGCCCGTTTGGCGTTGGCGTTGAGTTTGCGTCATGCAACACCGAAACAAGTCGGAAAAGTACGTCAATTTGTTGAAACACAGTTAGGCGCAGAAAATCGTGCGATTTTTGACTCTGTTTGGGTGGGCAAGGATGATACACGCGCCATGCAGATCGCCACTCTACATAACTTAAAGGGAGGAA
>CALXXW010000016.1 GCA_944392785.1 uncultured Alphaproteobacteria bacterium
TTGACCAATCAATTCAACTGTTATATCTGGATATTTAGGCATTAGCACCACCAAAACGTTGAACTAACACAAACTTTCTGAATTGTTTTAAAGCATTGATATAGCTTTCATGACTACGTCTGCCAATAGTCCATTTTTGACCACAATCTCCATATTGTTCTAAAATAGTATTGATGTTATCAGCTAATTGCTTTGCTGTATAATTTTCTTTTTCACATACTTTAGCAATTCTCCATGCATAATCTATGGCTGTTGATGGATTGCCATTAATTGAAAATTCTCTATATCCTCTTTGGACTAAGTAAGCTTGAAATTGATTTAACATAAACGTTTCTCCTTTTGCTTGCATACTTTTTTATCCTTTCTGTTTATTTTGTTAATACGCTGATTAAAATTTAAATTATCTAAATTCTTCGCTAATAACGCTCATCATTAAGGTAATTTAAAAATTTTAGTTCTGTTTATTTATTGTTCAACTGATATGATATCTGTCATAACTGCACAACCACGTTCGGCTTCACGTTGACAAGCTTCTATTGCTTCTTTTAAAGACCAATAAATTGTCGGCATTAAGATCCCATTTACTTTAATCTGATACATAATAAAATCCTTTCTTTTCCGTTGGTTATAGGCATATTATATCGCGTTTTTATTCATTCGCGAGCCCCTTAAACACAAAAAAATTAGAAAAATTCTACTTTTTTGAGCCTTTTTCTACAAAAAATTAGAGTTTATTAGTAAAAAGTAGAAAATTTAACCTCTACCTACGCATATACAAAGGTTAGAAATACAAAATTTCATCAAGAACTATGATATCTTCAAAACACGCCCCAAGGGCAGGAATTAAAAAAACAACCTCGATTTCATCAAAACCGAGGTTAGAGATATTATCTAAATATATTCATATAATAAAAAATCAGCATTCAAAAAAATCCCAATCTTCTGGATGTAATTTAAAGGTATGATATTCTTTTTTATTATTGATTTTTAAATGTTGACCATCAACAATAACTATTCCACCACAGAGATTTTTGCCATTGTCATTTTCTTCTTGGATGTATCTTTGCAAAACTTCAGCTTTTATTTTATTATCATCCTCTTGAAAACCAACATCTTTTGTATCATAAATACCAATTCTTCCATCTTTATATTGCACAATAAAATCAGGTTGAAAAGCTGTGCCGTCTGGTTTTTCTATACCAAAATGCTCTTGCATATGGTCATCTCCATTTTTCCACCACCATGATACAACGTCTGCATGATTTTCCAAAAATTCAATAAATTTCCTTTCAGGATTACTTCTTTTTATTTCGAGGTAACATGGTCGACAAAGAGATAATTTCGAATCTACTTTTTCATAAGTATTGGGATTATAATTCTTTGTTAGAGGAATAGTCCAATCATCGTTCCAAAAATCAATTTCCCTTTCTTTTTGCTCATCTTCCTTTAATTTAATGGATTTATATGCTTCAACGGCAAGATTCAGGAGTTGTCTTATGGCATTATAATTGTTTAAAATGATGCTTTCAATGATTACAATCCAGTTATCATCTGTTTCAGAATTAATGCCCAAATATTGTGAAAAACATTTAAGTAAAGCCAGCCTCATAATCGGCAAAGAACGTACTGCAGCAAATCCATTCAATTCACTGGATAATATTGATTGAATATATGCTTCCTTATCGTTTTCAGACAATAAAACTTTTGTTTTTTCGATATTTGTAATCTTAGATACCTGATCAATGATATTTGCTTCTATGGTTTTGTTTAAAATAATTTCATCGTTATTGTTTAGGTTGTCCAATGTTAACTTTTCTTTTGCAAGTTCCCGATTCTTGCCAAAAAATTCAAATTTGCCTTTTTCAAATCCAAAATATTTACAGAAAACATCTTCAAAGATTGGATAAAATGACGATGTTATATCATTATATGAAATTCTGTTCTTATAATATGATCTCAGTTTGAAATCACCAATATCTTTGCGTTTGGTATACAGGGACTTGATTATGTTTGGATTATACGTTTCTTTCTTGATTTCAATGGATTGAATATTGGTATAGATATACCCCTTGTTTAAAACCTCATTATTGTAATGCTGAGCTTCTGGCATTCTCAAGATTCGACCAACTGTCTGAATTTCAAAGACCAAACTTTTTGTTTCCCTGAAGCGCACCAAAATAGAAGCTCTTGGACAGTCCCAACCAGTATCAATAGCCTGCTTAAAAAGCAAAAAGTCAACCTGACTGCTATTGGGAATTAAGTATGGAGTTTCTGTGTTGACCTTTTCTTCACTTAACCAAATAGATAAATTTCCTTTGTCCTGGGAAATTCCTTTTGTCCCTAAAAATTGTTCAACAACATCTTTTTTTCTGTCACCTTCATCAGAATTTGGCAGTTGAATTAAAACAAGCGGATTAATATCAATACCTTCCTCAATATAAGCCTGTTTAAGTTCTTTTTGCTTTTGGTAAGCTGCTTCTAAAATTAATTTTTCGGAATCAAGTTCATCGTTTGTAATTTTATCGATGTTTTCATTGATGATGATTTCCTTTTTTATCAATCCTTCGTTAATAACGGCGTTGGGTTCTACTTTGTATAATGATGCTTCGCCTGATAAAACTGGAGTGGCACTCATTTCAATCGTTAAATCTGGACGGATAATATCATCCCTTAATTCTTGTGCCCGTGCAGTATCAGTTGAAGAGTGACTTTCATCAATTATCAATAAAATTTTTCTTCCTTCTTCTTTGGTATTTTGAATAACATCAATGAAATTATTGGTTTCTTTATCTTTCATTAAAATGTTTTTCCAATCACCTGTTGTTTTATCTTTTGTCCTTAATTTTTCCCAGTTTAATACCACAACCTCATTTCTGTTAATTTTGTTGCGACCACCGGTAAATTCGTTTTCAATCAGATGACAATCCGGATAACCATTAAAGGTTTTCTTTAATGCTTTATAACTCTGTTCATGAAGGGCACCTTTACCTATACTAACCCACAAGAAACACATATCTACATGATCATACGCTTGGTCTGTTGCTAATTTATTGATTACCTGACTCATCATAAATGTTTTTCCAGACCCTGTTGGGGACTGTAAAATGACAGTCTTGATTGCATTTCCATTCAGGATCATCTGAACATAGGTCAGTATGTTATCAATAGCTTTTTGTTGAAATTGTTTTAAAATTTTAGTCATGATTGGATCCTTTAATGTGAGCTTTTGCAATTCTTCTATACAGATCTAGAATTTTATAAGGAATTGCTTCCAATTTAACATCTGCAATTCCCTTGAATAAAGAATTATCGACGAGATCTGTCAGTGAAAAAATATACACGTCTTTTTTACCGTTTAATTTGGAAATTTCCTTAATAAAGCTTTGTATATCGGTATCAAAACAATCAAAATAGATACATGTATATTGGTCGTTTTTATTGTTTGAAAAAATCTTAAAGCTTGAATTTTTGATGGAAATTTGATTAAATCGTCCAGTTTTTAGACTGATCATATCAGAACAGTGCTTTGCTAAATTAATCTTCGTTTGGGTCGTGTTTTTTGAATTTTCCACAAAATCAGTCTTAAAATATTTTAAATTTCCACCCAAACCATCAATAAATTCACCATCTCCATTTTTCTTATAACCATTAATTATTTTTTGAACACGTGGGTAACAAACATCTGTTGCAATATTTCCTTCATTATTTGTACAAAGTATAAAACGTCGTGTTCCATTATCCTGTTTATTCAAGTTTAAAACAGCCTGCGCAGTTGTTCCAGAACCCGCAAAAAAATCCAGAATAACAGCTCTTTTGTCTGTGTTATATAAAATATACTCCAATATACTTACTGGTTTTGGATTATTAAATTTGGATGTATCTCCAAAAATTTCCCCTAATAATTTATTTCCTTCTGCTTGATCAGAGTTAATGGTTGATCTTTTGTGCTCATATTTCGCATCATCAAGGTATAGCTTTTGAGCAATAGTATATGTTTCATCCTTTCCGAAAACAACTTTACCTTTCTTAATGTTTTCTTCCATTGTTTCTCTCGACCATGACCAACCTCTAGGTGGTGTTACAACAGGTTTATGAGTCACAGGATGTAAAACATCATAAAAGTTGTTATTAGGCGCTGTAATAGGTAATAAACGATATATGTTCCAATTTTCATCTAAATGGTCATATAAGGATATTCCTTTTAATTCAGTATGTTGTTTGTAAAAACTCTTAAGTTGCTTCACTGCCTCTTGAATGCTTTTCCCACTTCTCTTACACTTTTTGACCAGATCAGTCACCATATCGTATCCATTCTTTTTAATATAAAAAACGGATGAATCTAGAACAGATAACTTATTTTTGGCATAGCACAAAATATATTCATGTCTTGTTAGAGTCGTCTTTGATAGACTCCCACCTGAATTTTTAACCCATATAAAATTCTCGATAAAATTAATTTCCCCAAATATTTTATCACATAATAATCTTAGGTTATTCCCTTCATTATCATCAATAGAAACAAAGATAATCCCATCATCTTTTAATAATTCTTTTGCCAGTTCAAGGCGTTTCTCCATAAAATTAAGCCATTTTGAATGACGATAACCATCTTCTCTATCCACGAATTTGTCATTATATACAAAATCTTTATTTCCAGTATTATATGGAGGATCAATGTATATGACATCAATTTTCTCTTTATGAGTATAATTCAAAACCTGTAATGCATGATAATTATCACCTTCGATCATAATGTTATAATCATCATCATTTGTTTTTATGTCCTTTTCCGGTACACTCTTTAAAATGGGCAATTTTTTAGCACAATCTACGACAACTTTCTCGGGTTCTTTCTCTGAATCCCATACCAAGCCATACTTTTTTAAAGATAACTCTTTATCCTGTTTTTGCAACAATTCTATCAATTCTTCTCTTGAAAAATTATCGTACTTTGACATGTAGGCCTCTTTTGTTTTTTTGGAAATAATACGTTATTTTTTTTTAGAAGTAAATGTTTTTTATTTGTTAAGTAATATTTTCTCAAAATATCTATACTGTTATTTAATCTAATCCACTCTCTTTAACTTCTTGCCCTAAGGGCAGGAGGTTGTTTTTGACAGATATTTAACCTTTACCTACACGCATACAACGGTTCAGAATAAAAAAGTAGAATTGGAAAATTAGTGCTCCGAAATGGAACTTTATTCATGTGTTTATGCAAATAACTACGACAATATTATTATGTTTTAAACAAGCTAACAAAGGATAATAATATATGTCGAAAGCAATAGATAATATTAAAGAAGAATTGAAAACACTTTATCCCGATGAGAAATTAACAGATGAAGAACTGATGGATATGGCTCAAAATCTAGTCAAATTCTTTGAAATTGGAATTAGAGTATTAAATCAAGATAAAAAAGAATGTATTTGGCATCCCAAAGTCAAAAAAAATGATAAAAACGCAAAATAAACGCGTACTTTTTCAGTCAACTATGGCATAATAATATTGAAGAAACAAACACTTATCAAAGGAAACAAAATGAGAAACATTAACTATGATCCAGATGAACAATGCACAAAAGCTGTGATATTCACACGTGTGAGTACCGAGGACCAATTTAAAACAAATGATTCAATATCTGCACAAAAAGATAAATTAGAAGAATATTGTAAAAATAAAAACTTAAAAGTATTAAAAATATATGAAGTACCAGAATCTAGCACAACTGGTAAACGTAAACTATTTTATGAAATGCTTGACTTTGTAAGAGCTCAAAAACATAAGACAGCTATTGTAAGTCATTGTATTGATCGCCTCCAAAGGACGTATAAAGAATATAATGAACTGGATACACTCAGAACAGAAGGCCGTATTGAATTACATTTTTATAAAGAAAATCTAATTATACATAAAGACAGTCCATCATCTGACATATTCAGATGGGACTTTGGTATTTTGGGCGCTAAAATGTATGTTGGTGCTTTACGTGATAATGTGAAAAGAAGCCAGTTATATAAGTGGCAACAAGGTCAATGGCAAAGTTTTGCTCCAATTGGCTATTTGAATACAGAAAATGAGAATGGAAAGGCCGACATTATTGTAGATCCAGTCCGTGCACCCATGGTTCAAAAGTTATTTCAAGAATATGCAACCGGTCAACATTCTTTAGCAAGTTTAGAAGGGATAGCACATCAGATGGGTTTAAAATCGGCAAGAAAGAATTGTACTCATACACTCTCTCGCGTCCAAATTCATGAAATGCTAACCAATCCATTTTATATTGGCACCATGGTTCTAATGCGTAAAAATCGCAAACAAAACCGGAATAGAAAGCCAATTTATTATCCTCATAGGTATCCACATCTGGTTAGTAAGGAATTATTTAATCAAGTCCAATGCATATTAAAAGAAAAAGATAAAAACAATACAGGCATAACATCTAAGGCTTGGTATGGCGAGAGAGACTTTGTCTTACGTGGTCTAATCAGATGTTCTCATTGTGGTGGTTTAATGTGTTCAGAACGACATAAAAAGAAAAGTGGAAAGATTTTTACTTATTTAAGGTGTAATCATCTTGATAAAGATTGTCCTCAAAAACCAATACCGGAAGAGGAAATTTTAAGACAAATTGAAGAAAAGGTCTTTCAACCAATTCGTTTGACACCAACTTTGATCAAAAATATCCAAAAAGCAGTCAAAGAAGGTTTTAAAGAAGATGCCAAATTAAATGCAACTAACAAGAAAAATATCACACTTCGAATCCAAGAGTTAGAAGATAAAAAAAAGAAGCTTGTACACGCTTGGCTTGACGGGAAGATAAATGATATAATTTATAACGAAATGGTGACGGAATTGGACAAAGATATAGAAAAATCCAAAGAATTAGCTGATAAATATGATAATTACGACAATGACTTAGATAAAAAGTTGGAAAAAATATCGGATATTGCTTTAAAAGCAAAAGAAATCTTCAAAAGTTCGATAAATTCCGAAAAACACAAAATTTTAAAACTGATTTTATCGAACTCGGTGGTCGATGGAAAAAATCTTTATTTTTCAATAAATAAACCCTTCGATAAATTGCTTTTTTCGAAGGGTTGTAAGACTTGGTACCTCTGGCCGGACTTGAACCAGCACTCTATTGCTAGAAACAGATTTTGAGTCTGTCGCGTCTACCAGTTTCGCCACAGAGGCTTTTTTCACTAGACATTTGAATTATACTCATTTATAATACGTTGTCAAGATCTTTTTTTTGTTTTTTTTATTTTTTTTATAGGAGAGTCGGAGTATGGTACATACATCTATTTCAGATCTGCTTGTCGCGCCTAAGAGTATTTTTATTACAGGCGCCTCCAGTGGTCTTGGTCGAGCATTGGCATTGTCTTATGCGGCCGAGGGTGTGACGCTTTTTTTGTGTGGCAGAAACACCGAGCGTTTGGAAAATACGGCGCAGTTGAGCCGTGAGAAAGGGGCACAGGTTCATACCTATATTTTTGATGTTAATGATGCTCAGGAAACCGAAGCGGCTCTCAAGACGGCTAACGCTTTGTGCCCTTTAGAGCTGGTGATTGCCAATGCCGGTGTTTCGGGCGGCATCTTGGGTACCAAAGAAAGCGCTCTTTCCACACGAACCATTTTAGAAACAAATATCTTCGGTGTTGTTAATACGGTTCAGCCGGCGATAGAGTTATTCAAAAAAAATGGGCGTGGACAGTTGGCTCTTGTCAGCTCGACGGCCGGTTATCGCGGATTAGCCAGTTGTCCGGCGTATTCGGCCTCAAAAGTTTGTGTCAAAGCTTGGGGCGAGGCTTTACGCGTTTTTCTACGCCCTCACCAAATCGCCGTTAGTGTTATTTGTCCGGGGTTTATCGCAACACCTCTGACAGATGCGAATACTTTCCGTATGCCCTTGATTATGTCGGCGGATAAAGCCGCAGAGATCATCAAAAAAAGATTGCGCAAAAATGCGGCTATTATCGCTTTTCCTTGGCCGATGGCTTTTGCGGCATGGTTTGGCTCTATTTTACCAAGCTCTTTGTTTTCCCTGTTTTCCGGATGGCTTCCGAAAAAGGAAAGATAAAGCCTTGCGTTTTGGGCTAAAATCTGGTATAACGAAAAGATAATTTAAGCGAAAGGATGATGTGATGAAACAGAAAAGACAGGATCATGATACAGAGAGAGAACGTCTTCAACAAGAACTGTTGGCACGTGAGGTGGATGAAGAATTGCGTCAAGAACAGTTGATAGCTCTGTGGCGTAAATACCGTGCTTTTGTGGTAGGGGGTGTGATTGCCGTCTTATTGGCCGTTTCCGGGTTTGAAGCTTATCAATCTTGGTATTATCGTGTGCGTTTAAACGAATCGGATTCTTTTGAAAATGCCGTTCTGATGGCTTATCAAGGAGATGACGAGGCTGCTTTGGCTGCTTTTCAACATTTAGCGGCTGAGGCACGCACCGGATATCGTTCTTTGGCACAAATGCAGATAGCGGGCATTTATCTGAAGCAAGGGAAAAAAACGGAAATGTTGTCAACGTTAAAGGCTTTGATGGAAGATACAAGTGCCCCAGAGGCTTTACGTGCCGTAGCGACGCTTTCCTATGTCGGTCATCAAACGGATACCGATCAGCCGGCTGAATTAAAAAGGTTGATTGCACCTTGGATAAATAATCCCGATTCATCCTATTACGGCAGCGCTGTTGAATTGAGTGCTTTGTTGTCTTTGAATGCCGGTAAACAAGAGGAAGCTATAACACTGTTAAAAACAGCTTTAAATGCACCTTCGTTGGCGGCACCGACGCGTGATCGTTTGAAGACTATTTTGACGCTTTTGGAAAGAGAAAAATAGATGTTGACTCTTGCTATTGTCGGACGGACAAATGTCGGTAAATCCACATTATTTAATCGATTGTGTCGTCGGCGTTTGGCTATTGTTCATGATCGGCCCGGCGTGACGCGTGACAGAAAGGAAGCCGAAGCCACTCTTCAAGATTTGACGTTTCGCTTGATTGATACGGCCGGCTTAGAGGAGACAACGGCCTTAGCCGAGGCTATGTGGCGTCAGACCGAGTATGCCATTGCAGAGGCTGATATCATTTTAATGGTGGTTGATGCTCGGGCCGAGCTCACTCGTTTGGATGAGCGTCTGGCAAAACAATTACGAGCTCTGGATAAGCCGGTTATTCTGATTGCTAATAAATGTGAGGGGGCGACGGAATATCATGCCATACATGAATTTTATCGTTTGGGATTGGGGGAACCTTACCCTTTGTCAGCAGAGCATAATTTGGGCTTTAAAGAGCTTTATAAATGTCTGAAGCCGCTTTTCCCAACCGTGGTGAAGAATGAGGACGAAGCAGATGAGGGAGAGCTTAAACAACCGTCTCGACCTTTGCGGCTGGCCATTGTGGGGCGTCCGAATGTTGGCAAGTCAACTCTGATTAACCGCTTGCTGGGGCAAGAGCGCCTATTGACTGGTCCCGAGGCCGGTGTGACGCGAGATGCCATAACCATTCCCTGGACATGGAAAGGTAATCCCATTGCGTTGACTGATACGGCGGGGTTGCGTAAATATGGTAAAGTAGACGATGATTTAGAAAAAATTTCGGCTGCAGATACTAAAAATGCCATTGATTTTGCCGAAATTGTTATTTTGGTATTAGATGCCAATGTTCCTATGGAAAAACAGGACCTTTTAATTGCCTCACGTGTTTTGGAGGAGGGGCGTGGTCTGGTGATTGCTTTAAACAAATGGGACAACGTGGAAGAGCAGCGTCGTGTTTTGAGCGAATTAAAGGAAAAAATGGCGACTTCTTTACAACAAGTTAAAGGGTTGCCGGTTGTGACGATTTCGGCTAAGACCGGTTTTGGAATTGAACCGATGATGACGGCTGTTTTTCATATATATCGTTTATGGAATAAGCGTGTTCCGACGCATCGCTTGAATGAGTTCTTACGCACAATGACGGAGGCTCATCCAACACCGATAGCTAAAAACGGCCGGCGTATTCCGATGAAATATATGACAGAGGTTAATACACGGCCTCCGACATTTGTTATTTTCTCCAGCAATCCGGCTGAGCTGCCCGAATCGTATTTGAGATATTTGTCAAATGGATTACGGGAGACTTTTGGTCTGGTTGGCGTGCCTATTCGAATCCATATGCGCAAACGTGAAAATCCGTATGCGAATAAAGCCGCATCTCATACGAAACGATCGGCGGTTGATAAGAGGAAAAAAAAGAAATAAAGAGCCGTATCCTGCCTCAAGCGGTGTTTTAAAGGAGCAGATCAGACCGTTTAGCGCGCGGCCTGATTTTTCTTTACAGAGGTTAAGGGATATTGAGAAACGGGAATTCCCGGATGCGTGAGCCCCTTTTTCTTTTCGCGTTTCAGCGCCTCTTGCAGGGAATCACCGTCAGAGGGCTCCAATGACCAAGCTAATTGTGGTCCGTTGTACCGAAATAAGGGAGCAAATCCTTTTTGATCACGGCCTGAGGAGGCTAGGTCCTTTGCTTGATCGGCGGCCAAACGAAAACTTCTCTCCCAAGCTTTTAAGGCTTCCGGACGCAGATGACGAGTTTTGGTATCTGCTGCCGATCCCACACCATACATATGTGAGAATTGAGGCGCAATTAAACTGGCGGACGAGTTATCACCTAAATTTAGGCCTTTAACAGCTTCCTCCAAACCGCGTTGAATACCCAAGCGATTAAAGTCTTTTTTGACGGCCGCGATTAACTCATCCGTATGTTGAAACAAGACGGCAATTTTTCGGGAGGTATATCCTATGTCCTTATCATCGACCTCAAAAGCTGCGGTATAGCCTAATTGTTCAATACGATCCAGTTGTTTTTGATTGTCACGTTGGCGAGGAGAGAGTTGGTCTTTTTCTTTACATCCCGTCAGGACTCCCATAGACAGAATACCGATACCGGCAATTTTAGATAATAATTTTGGCATCCTTATGCTCCTTTCTTTTTAAATTGTGCAGTATAAAGGGCTTGATAAGCTCCGCCCTTTGCCAGCAAGGATTCATGTGTTCCCTGTTCAACGATATGTCCCTCGTTGATGACAACGATTTTGTCGGCATTTTGAATAGTGGACAAACGGTGTGCAATGACGAAAACCGTTCGATCTTTCATCAAATTATCGATAGCCTGTTGCACAATGGCCTCAGATTTATTATCCAAAGCCGATGTCGCTTCATCCAAGATAACGATGGGGGCATTTTTCAAAAAGGCACGAGCAATGGCGACGCGTTGTTTCTGACCGCCGGAAAGCAGGGATCCGCGTTCACCGATATATGTGTCCAGTCCGGCCTCAAGGTCGTTAACAAACTCCTCCAAACAAGCGGCTTTAACGGCTTGATGTATTTCTTCTTCCGTTGCATCAAACTTGCCCAAGATCAGGTTGTCACGAATGGTTCCCGAAAACAGAAAGTTGTCCTGAAAAACAACAGCGACATTGTCTCGTAAAGATTTAAGGGTCACATCACGAATATCGATTCCATCGATGGCGATAGATCCTTGATGGATTTCATAAAAGCGCGGGATTAGGTTGACAATGGTTGTCTTTCCACCACCGGAATTTCCGACAAAAGCGACGGTTTCTCCCTTTTTGATCGTTAAGTTGATATGAGATAAAACAGGTTTATCCGGTGTATAAGAAAAGCAAACGTCTTGGAATGAGATTTCTTTTTTGATACCTTTTAAGGCCAAAGCTCCTTTTTTATCTTTGATGGTGATAGGATATTCAAGCATTTCAAAAATACGTTCAATGGCCATAAAAGACAGTTGCACGGCATTGAAATTTTTACCGATATTTTTAACCGGTGTATAAAGCATTAACATGGCGGTCATAAAAGCGACAAAATCACCGGCCGAAATAGTTTTACTGGTAATCAGATAACTGCCATACCAAATTGTTCCGGCCATACCGATGGCGATGATGATATGCATCATGGGTGATAACCAGGCCGTTCGTTGAGTATTTTTAATGCTGAGCTTAAAAATCTGTGTTTGTAAATCGTCATATTTTCGGCGTTGATACGCGGCTAAATTATAAGAGGAAATCGTTTTAAATCCGGCATGAGTCTCGTTATAAGCCGTCAAAGCCGTTCCGCCGACTTGTACGGAGCGCCGGACAATATCCTTAATTTTTTTTCGGATACATGTTAACGGGTAAAGTGCCGAGCCCAAAACAACAATAGCAATAACAGCCAGTTGCCACGAAGTATAAAACAAGACACAAATCAGAGAAATGGATGAAAAAACGCGAGTTGTAAAGACCTTAACGTTGGCCAACAAACCGGTACAAGCTGTGTTGGGATCACCATCAAAACGGATCATAACCTCTCCGGATGGGTGTGTGTCGATAAAGCTTTGATCAATTTGTAAGAGTTTACGATAGAGGCGCTGTTTGACCTCCATTGTAATTTTACCACCAGTCCAAGCGCTCAGGTAAGCCGAGGCATACTCCAGCGCTGCCTGAACAATTGTAAAGCCAATAACGAAAACCGGAATGACCCATAGCGGTAAGCCAAAAGGCGTTGTTCCGCCCTGGTCCATGATGACCGTATCCATAAACGGTTTCAAGGCTAAAGCGATACAGGCATCCAACCCGCCGATGGGAATGGTGATAACAGTTGCCAAAAGGGATCTAAACCAAAATGGTTTGATAAAGGGCCACATCCGGCTGTAATTCAAGATGAAACGATTTGTTTTTAACTTTTTCTTCAGCGTTTTGAGCATACGCATCCTTACTTTTTATATGAACGTATGTTTGATCATAACAGGTTTTTTTTCAAAAATCAAGCACTCTTACTTTTTCAAACACGCGGTGAATAAAAGCTGTTGCCTCGTTCAGACATATTTCATCGATTCCATGCTCTAAGCCGGGGATACGAACAACGTGAGGATGATTCCCTAAGTCTTGGAGCGTTTTTGAGGTGATATCGGCGCCTTCGGGAGGAACGACCGGATCCGAAAGTCCCTGAGTGATCAATATCGGCACAGAGTGTCTTTTAAGTGTTTCCGATGGCAATAAAGGGACCGCCGACATCATCATAAGACCGGCCGGCGCTTTGTCTTCATGAAAAGCCGCCAAAGCAGCGATCAATCCTCCTTGTGAAAAACCTCCCAAAATCAGACGGTTCATCGGAATGCCCGTTTTATCTATAAAGTCCTTCAGATAGTCTTGAAAGGCTGCTGCGCCGGCTTGAGCCCGTTTTGTACATTCTTGCAAATAAGCATATGTTTGCATCTTATCTGGCTGATAATCATCAAGCGAAAACCACTCGTATCCGCCAAACATCAGCGGTTTGGGAGCGTTGGGACAAGCAAAAGCCGTTTTATTTAAATCTTGAAGTAATCTGTCTTTCAAGGTAAACAAATCATTCCCGTCCGCCCCGTATCCATGACACAAAACAATGGCGCTGTTGGCTTTTTCCGGAATAAATGAGAGGGCTTCTAACATAAAATTCTCCTTGAAATTCGTTTCAAAATATGATTTACTTTCTATCAGAAGATTATCATATTTAAGGAGAAAAGCAATGGAAAAAAACATGTTTATTCTTTTAACAGTTATGATGATGTCAGTGGTGTTTTCGGTTCAAGCACAGGAACCGGCGCGGACGGCTCGAGGATTGACGGAAAGTGAACAACTGGGAATCACGGCCGGCGCCGCATTAGCGTGTAATGTAGGCGCACAGTTGGATGATTTTGAACTGATCGCCAGTCGTATTATGGCCAATAAATCCGTGACGGCTGCCGAAGAAAGACAAAACTATCAAACATATGCAGAAGCAAAACTGAAAGCCTATAAGGAGCAAAAAGAAAACCCTCAGCTCAGTTGCGGACAGGTGTTAGATTCTTTTTCACGATTACCGATTTTTCGCTCAGTTGTTTATGCGGACGGTTCTGTCAAGATGTATGACGGCAGTATGTTGTATCCTCGTCGTCCTGTAGCTCAGCCGACCGCCCAAAAATAGAGGACCTGTTTTAATGCGTCCCAGCATTCTTGATCCGCTTTTTCAAGAAATTTCCACTCTGGCCGGTGTCGGACCACGCTTGTTCGGTCGATTAAAGGCATTGGCAGGGCCGTTGGTTATAGATGTCTTATTCCATTTACCGACGCATGTGAATCAACGGCCGGTTTATACGCATTCAACGGTTGTAGAACCCGGGACATTCGGGACGGTTTCCATGGTGATTGAAGCGCATCATCCTTCTCGGAATCGACGGCAACCTTATCGTATTACGGGAACGGGTCAAGTCGGTGCCGTCGAGTTGGTTTTTTTTCATGCACATGCTGCCTATTTGACGCAAAAGTATCCGGTTGGTCGGACGGTATGGGTGTCCGGCAGATTGGAAAAAAGAGGAGGTGTTCTGCAAATACGGCATCCTGATTTTATAGCCGATCGTTCGGAGGAAATTCCTCTGCATGAGGCTGTATATCCCTTGATTGCAGGGGTGGGGAACCGGTTTGTTTCTCACGTGATAGCTCAGGCCTTAACACGAATACCGGACTTACCCGAATGGTTGGATGCTGCTTTTTTAAAACAACAGGGATGGCCTAATTGGCAAACGGCTTTGAAAAAAGGACATGCTCCTCTTACTGCGGATGACACCAGTCCGTATCGTGCTGCGCGTTTGCGGCTGGCTTATGACGAGTTGTTGGCGAATCAACTGGCTCTGTTGTTGGTGCGCCAGAGAAATAAGAAGGAAGTTGGTATTTCTCTGCCGTCAACGGGTAGGCTTTTAGAGGCTTTTAAGCTTTCCTTACCCTTTCGGCTGACAGGAGCTCAACAACGCGTATCGGCGGAAATTTCGGCCGATTTATCTTCTTCGGAAAAAATGACTCGATTACTTCAGGGTGATGTCGGCAGCGGCAAGACGGTTGTAGCTGTTTTGGCTCTGCTTCAAGCGGTGGAAAATAGGTATCAAGGAGCTTTTATGGCTCCAACGGATATTTTGGCGCGTCAGCATTTTCAGGGGATATCTCGTTTGTTGGAAGGGCTTCCTGTCCGTTTGGCTTTGTTGACCGGACGGGACAAGGGTAAAAAACGCTCGGAGCTTTTGAAAGCCTTGGCTTTGGGCGAGATTGACATTTTAATTGGGACACATGCGTTGCTAACGGAGGAAGTCCATTTTGCTCATCTGGGGTTGGTCGTTATTGACGAACAGCATAAGTTTGGAGTGCATCAACGCTTAACATTGGCACAAAAGCAAAAAGGGGTTAATCTTTTGGTCATGACGGCGACACCTATTCCCAGGACATTAGCTTTGACGGCATATGGAGATATGGATGTCTCTCGCTTGGATGAAAAGCCCGCGAATCGTCAGCCGATAGAGACACGCGTGCTATCTATGACAAAAATCCCGGAACTTATGGAAAAAATCCGTCAACTCACGCAAGAACAGGGATCGCGCACTCAAGTGTATTGGATTTGTCCGTTGGTTGAAACTTCGGAGAAGTCGGATTTGACGGCGGTCAAACATCGCTTTGAAGCGCTGCAAAAGATTTTTCATGAGCGTGTCGGTTTAGTCCACGGTAAAATGAAAGGAGAGGAAAAAGATGCGGTCATGGCCGCTTTTTCGGCCGGGCAGTTGGATGTGTTGGTGGCAACAACGGTGATAGAAGTGGGGGTGGATGTGCCGACAGCTTCTGTAATGGTCATTGAACACGCCGAGCGGTTTGGATTGGCCGGGTTGCATCAGCTAAGAGGTCGTGTCGGTCGAGGAAGTACACGCTCTAGTTGTCTGCTTTTACATGGGCCTCATTTGTCTCAAACGGCACAAGCTCGCTTGAATATCATGCGCGAAACAGACGACGGTTTTGTGATTGCAGAGGAAGACTTAAAATTACGAGGGGCCGGAGAAATTTTAGGAGCACGTCAAAGTGGTTTACCGGTTTTTCATCTGGCCAGCGAGGATGTTGCCTCTCGATTGCTATGGACCGCGACCAAAGACGCCCAAGTGATATTAGCTTTGGACCCCGACTTAATTTCCGAGCGCGGACGCGCCTTGCGTATTTTATTGTATCTCTTTCGTAAAGATCGTGAAGTTAATACACTGAAAGCAGGTTGATATGGCAGTTATTTTTACTTTGCAGGATCCCAAGATAACAAAAGCTTTACGTAAGGATTTTGAACGACGGCGTTTAAATAATTTATACGTGATGTGGTTGTATCGGAAGGGGTACCTGGAAAAATATGCGCATTTAATGAATTTAGAGCGTGCCAAAAAGGGACGTATCCCTCGAGGGTTTGACGTTCATCATATTGTTCCGTTATCCGGCGGAGGACGTAATTGGTTTTCAAATTTTTGTTTGATTGAAAAATCCCTACATAAGTTTATCAACAAAAAATGTTTCGAGCCGGCTTTGCGTGGTATAAAGCCCGGAGAGACCGTTCGGATTGAGTTGCCGGACTTTGGGCGGGTGGCTCTTCGGCGAGACTACAATGGTTTTATTGATCGAAAATTGCAGCATGCGAAAGACAGAAGCCGTTTTTATCGCTTTTTGCATCAGTGGAAACGAGAAAAGTAAGACACCCCTGCCAGTCGGAATATCCTGTTAGAGATACATCCTGTGTGTTCATCAAAGCTCCTTCATTTGTGCAAGCCGGGAGCGGTTGATGAAACATATCATCCGCCATTTCTGGAGAAGCCTTAAAAAATACTCGAAAAAGACAAGGGGTTATATTCTCCTTGTATTGCCTTTACAGTCGTCAAAACTATCGTTCGCGATCAAAACCCAGCAGGCGATTCATTTGTGCTTCGTTTATTTGAGAACGTCGCATAGCCTCTAACGTTTGATGCACAAACCTTTCCAGAGCCTGTCGTTTGTCTGGAGGTAATTTTTCTGCGGCCTTGGCAGCTTCATTCATCAGGACTTCTTGGCGCTCCTTAGAATTTGTCAAGGATAACATTAACGCCATCTCTTTTAAAGACAGATTCGAAATTTCCAATGTCTCTTTTGTTTGTATTCGTGCCGCTGCTCTATTTTTTTCCATAGAGGTCATGGTATTGTATACCCGTCCTTTGTCTCTGGCAAAATCTAAGAGGAAATAGCAACGTTGTAAATGCGCTGTAAGTTCGTCCAACGTTTGCTTCAAAGGATCGTCCTGTGCCAAAGTTGAGCGCATGTTTGCCGCCATTTGATATTCATACAGAATATCGTCACACATTGTTTCCATATGTTGTTGTTCTGCCGGCGTGACAATATGATCCGCGTAAATGCCCTTGATAAATTCAATCAAGGTATTATAGCGTGTTGTTTCCGGATCTCTCATGTGATAGGTATGTTGCATGTATCCTCCTTTATTTTAGGGCTTTATTATAATCTTTTTTTTAGAGTCAAGCAAGTGTTTTAATGCGGAAAACGGATGCGTGCCGGTATCGTCGTCTTGGGTATTTTGTGGATCGTGATATTCAAAGGGTGTCTGTGTCTTCTTGGGAAATAAGGGCAAAGCCAGACCGAATTGTTCACGAAGGACCTCCCAAAGATTGATTTTACCCTTTGTCAAAGGTTCAATCGGTTCTTCGTCCAGATTCAAGACGACTTCATCGGATGGTATCGTCCCTCCCTCGGTAAAGAAAACGACAAAAGAGTTGTCTAACGCGGTTGAAAATATCTCATTTGTCACGACACATTGTTGTTTTATCTCTGCTTGTATGCTACCTTCCAGATGAATGATATCGTCACGAAACAACAAGATGTCAGCGGTTAAAGATAAGATATCCGGCACATCAAACTCTTGTGCCAAAGCTTGCCGTTCAGCCGCTGTTGCCGTCAGCAAAAAGTGTTGCGGCTTCTCTTGAATAGTGCGCGCATCAATCAGATGATGCCAACCTTCTTTGTCGCAAATAGATTTTTTCATTGACCTTTTCCTTTTTTTTAGCCTATATTAAAAAGCAGAGAATATTATAGCAAAGAAGGATGACATGTTCAAGAAACTTATGATATGTTTTGGTATTATTAGTATGACGGCCGCTTGTGGCCTTGAAACATACACGGGTGGTGATTTGCCGACAGCACGGCGATTGGCTGCGATTAAAGAGGGAGACAGCGCCGAAAAAGTCGTGCGCGTTTTAGGGACGCCGGCCTATCAAGTTCACACGTCTGAAGGGGCGCCTCAATTATACGTTTATGCTCGTAATCAAAAAATCAGCCGAGCCTTTTTGGATCCACAAGAAATTGAACGTGATGTGTATGCCTATACTTTTGATGCCCAAGGAGAGGTTGTTTCTATTCGTCATTTGACATTAGCCGATGCCCGTCAAGTTTCGTGTTCGGATGCCAAAACACCCGTCCAAGCAACCGAGTTGTCCGTTTGGCAACAGCTGATTAATAACTTTGGTCGTTATGATGCCGGTGGTCAAGATAGCTCTGTGCGTCGTTAAAGGCGAAAATATGGCGGAAAACCTTGATTTTTTCGGTTCGATTAGACATATTAAGAAAGATATGCTATAATGAAATCGTTTTGAAGGAAAATGAAAGGTATAAAAGGAACAAATGCCTCCAGAAGATAGTAGACAGCCCAGCCCCTGTCACATAGTGCAAGACGTGAATGGGGTTGAGTATGATCTTAATACATTAACAGAAACGCAAAAAATTCATTTATCACAATTAAGTATTCGAGAGGATTCTCTGCTGGAGAAACTGCAGGGACATATTATCGTTGACGGAAATTGTGAAATTGTCGGTTGTCATCGTTTAAAGGAAATTAAAGGGAAAGTTCAATCTTTGCACGGATCGGTTCTAATCGAAAATAATCCTCGATTAGAATATGCTCCGCCGGTTGAGGCCAGACGTGTTGTTTCCTTTGCTGATTGCTCATCTTTAAAGGTTTTGGACAAGATTTCTGCCGACATCTTGATTGTGAACGGAACGGCTGTTCAAGAGATTCTTGAAAATGTGCGCTTGGGGCGTTCCTTGGTAGCAGAAAGGTGTCCCAACCTTCAAGTTGTGATGGCTTCCTTTGATTGGGATACGGCTGAGAGCATTTCATTAAAAGACTCACCTGTTAGGTATCTTTCTCAGGATATACCGCCGTATATTGTCGAAGAGAATGTTTATAACGCCGTTGATATTTTACCTCCCATAGGATATCGTCGAGGAGGTAAAGGCTCTATTCGCCGCTTGATGTGCATGGATATGCCCAAGCCTCAACAAATTGTGGCGGCTCGACAACACAAGAGAACATATCGCTTGGTTGATAGATTGACACATTTGTTTGGATCACGTATTATTTGATTTTTCAATAAAATGACAAGCGGTATTATAATACCTCATTAAAAAAAGTTTAAAAAACAATGAAAAAACGGTTGACAAGAACTTTTTTTTCGTGTATAAATAGGCGTCTTACAACAAAAAAGGATTAAAAATGATTACAAAAACAACAAAAACAGTTAAGCCGGCCGATTGCGAAATCAAGTGGTACTTGGTTGACGCGACGGATTTGGTTTTGGGTCGTTTAGCCAGTCAGTTGGCTACGATTATTCGCGGTAAAAATAAACCGTGCTATACGCCGACGCAAGATTGCGGTGACTATGTTGTCGTGATTAATGCTGATAAGATTCAGTTGACAGGGCATAAATTAGAGCACAAAGAATACTTTCATCACACAGGATACATTGGTGGAATTAAAGGAATTACGGCGAAAAAACAGATGGAAAATCACCCTGAGCGTTTGTTGATCAAGGCCGTTGAACGCATGGTTTCTCGCGGGAAGCTGGGTCGTCAACAAATGACGAAATTGCGTGTTTTTGCGGGCGCCGAACATACGCATCAAGCACAGAACCCAATTGTTTTGGACATTGCTTCCAAAAATCGTAAAAATAAGAGAGGTGCATAATGGTAAAAACAACGAAAAAAGCCGTTTCTTTGACGGATTTGAAAAAAGAAACAGTTGTTGAGACGGTTGCGACGGCTGCCGAGGAAACAAAAGCAGCAGCTGAAACAGCACCGGTACGTGCTCCGAAAAAAGACAAATTGGGCCGTTCTCAGGCTGTCGGTAAGAAAAAAGACGCTGTTGCTCGCGTGATTATTAAAATGGGTAAAGGGAAAATCGTGGTCAATGGTCGTGCGTTGAATGACTATTTCCCGCGTCCTGTTTTACAGATGGTGATTAACCAACCGTTTGCGGTGACGAATCGCGAAGGACAGTTTGATGTCGTTTGTAATGTCCACGGTGGTGGTTTGTCGGGACAGGCTTATGCTTTACGCCATGGTATCAGCCGCTGCTTGGATATGTTTGAGCCGGAATTGCATACGTTGTTAAAACGTGCCGGCTTCTTGACACGGGATTCTCGCGTTGTGGAGCGTAAAAAGCCCGGTTTGTCCAAGGCTCGTAAGCGTTTCCAATTCTCGAAACGTTAATTTTGGGAAGAAACAATCAAAACAGGCCATTGTCAAACGGCCTGTTTTTTTTGTTTCCCAGGAAGAGGGGCAGGGTGGCGCTTAGTTTTCTCGGACAGAAGAGGATACGGCGCTTGGTTGCTTTTGACAACCGAGAAGATAATGCTGGTTTTTCCTTGATAGAGGGGGAGGCGCTTGGTTTCTCGGACAGAAGAGGATACCGTGCCTGGTGGGAAAATTATTGGAGACAATAATCAGGATACCCATATGACAATCACTCCAAAAGATAGAAGCTCTGTCACCTGAAGAGCGAATCGTTTTAAGTATCACCCTGATTATTCATTTGTCCGAGTCATGAATGGCGATGCTTTTGAGGCATTTTTTTCTTTATTCCTGTTGCTATTTCATTTTTTTTAGGCTATACTTAAATGGCTTTCCAATAACGGAAGGTATGGGCGTAAGAACCCATCGTAATGGAGTGTATCAACCACTCCTAAATTTTGTTGACATTCGCCGTAGGGTGGATGTCGGCGAATAAGGTTATGGCCGAATAAGCCGAGCCGGTTATTACGAACGGTTCTTAACATCCGCCCACTTTGGAAAAAGTGGGTTTTTTATCAATGAAAGGAGTTAAGAAATGAACAAATCAGCATTTACTTTGATGACAGTCGGTTTTTTGTTGAGCGGATGTGCCAGCATTGTTGGTTCTACTTCGGAAACGGTATCATTTAATTCAAATGTTGTTGATTCCGAAGCCGTTATTAAAAATAAGGATAATA
This sequence comes from uncultured Alphaproteobacteria bacterium, assembly GCA_944392785.1. GTDB lineage: Bacteria > Pseudomonadota > Alphaproteobacteria > CAAHEQ01 > UBA3637 > CALXXW01. Next base: position 21,143 of record CALXXW010000016.1, read on the forward strand.
TAACAGTCTATTCAGGAACTCTACCGATGACACTGTCTTTACGGAAAAAGGCTGGCTTTTTTTCGGGAGAAACGTATCAGATTTTGGCCCAAAAAAAAGGATATATCTCGCAATCTCAGACATTGGATACCACTTTATCCGGATGGTATTGGGGGAACCTGTTGTTTGGTGGCATTATCGGGATGTTGATTGTGGATCCGGCAACGGGAGCTATGTGGACATTTGACTCGGATAATGTTTTCATCAATTTGCAGAAACAAGAAACAGTTGAGCCCTAGTCAAACAAGAAAAGTCCTCTTGTTTGAGGAAGTGTTATTTTGTTAAATCAGTCCGTTCACGCGTATTTGCTTGAGCGCTCAAAAGGATGCTTGCCTAGGTGGCAAAAGGGTTTATATTTTAACCGAAGACTTGTTTTTTCGCAAGAATGACTTATATTCATCTTGATGAAACCGATTGGAAAAAACATTATATGCATAGCCGGTTTATTGATTATTTGTAGTATATTGGTTTTATGCGCATTTGGGTATCACATGAAAAAGGTGCCTCATGTTCCCTTTGTCCACCCGGAAAGCGTTCCGACAAGAGATGTTCTGGATTTGCGTATTTATCCGGATTTGGTTCGGCGCTCGGACGATTTTAAGGGGTATCAGATGATAGAGGCTTTTTCATCGTCGCCGAATCAAGTTTTTTTAAAAGAAAAAGCGCCCTCTCGGGAGATGCGTCTGACTTCTGTTTCCGTGGGGTGTCAAATAGACCCGCATGCACCGGATACGGTTGCTTTGCGCCTGAAACAAGGAGACGGTCGGAATCATTTTGACGAAAATCCTTGTGCTCAAGTTGATTGGGGTATCCCTTTTTGATGTATTTTTGAATAAAAAATAAAAAAACACTTGACTTTTTGTTTTAAAACAGGTATAAGTACACTACCCAATTTTAGAACTTCTATCTGTTTATAAGGAGAAAAGACATGAAACGCACATATCAACCCAGTAAAATCGTTCGGACACGCCGTCATGGTTTCCGTGCACGTATGGCGACAGCCGGTGGTCGTGCCGTTTTAAGTGCTCGGCGTCGTAAAGGTCGTAAAACGCTCAGCGCTTAATACTTAAACAAGAAATGGGCGCCCTTTCTGTCTTAAACGTATCAGGTGACGGAAACGGCGCAAAAATAAGATGAAGCACTGGATAAATTCAGTGCTTTCTTTTATGGTGCAAAGGGTAAAGGGACATGGCGCAACCGCTTCGGATAAAAAAACGTAAATACTTTTTGATGGCTGCCGATCAAGGGAGGAAGGTTGTCGCAAGAGGAATTATTGTTTATGCACGTCCGAATGAGAGAATGGGGACTCGTGTCGGCTTTACGGTGACAAAAAAAATCGGTAATGCCGTTGTGCGCAATCGGTTGCGGCGTCGATTGCGAGAGGTGGTGCGTCTGTCTCAGGAGATGGATCATATGGAGAATTTTGATATTGTCATTATTGGTCGTCAATCGGCTGTTGACAAGCCTTTTACGGCCTTGCAGGATGATTTTTCCTTTGTCTTACGCCACCTTCGTAAAGCTCATCCGGTCAGCGAGGACAAGTCGTCTGTTCCCGACAAGCCACAGGATGATACATGATGATACGTCGCCTTTGTTTAGGTTTTTGTTTGCTGCTTTTACGGGGATATCAAGTTGTGATTTCGCCCTTTAAAACGCCTTGTTGTCGCTTTCAACCGACGTGCTCATCATATGCCAGACAAGCTTTTTTGTTGCATGGTGTGCGAAAAGGTGCTATCCTGACGCTCAAACGAATTCTGAGATGCCATCCATGGGGCGGGTTCGGTTATGATCCCGTTCCTCAACCGATAAAGAATAAAGGAAATAAAGATGACGAAACTTGATGAAGCAAAACAAGAACAACGCAGTATGATGTTGGCACTGGTGACGGTGATAGCTGTTTTGATGTTATTTAATTTTTTCTTTCCGACACAACAGGGTGTTCACTCGCCTATTCGACCGGATAATGTGATAGAGACGGAAGCGTTGGATGAACCAACGTTTGCCGCGGACGGGGCTCCGGTTGTTTCAGAGGCGCCGGCAGCGTCAGGGATTCCCTTGCCGATGAGTAATAATTTGATTAACGGCTCTTTTTCAACGGAAGAGGGGGGTGTTTTCAATCAGCTCAATTTGACGGCATATAAGGAGACGACCGCTCCGGATAGTCCGATTATTTCTTTGTTAAAGTCGGATTATGCAGCGCGCCTTGTGTGGAAAAGCAACGATATTTACTTGCCGCAAAAAACAGATAATTGGACGGTTTCCGGTGAGGCTTTGACACCCTTTACACCGGTCGTTTTAACTTGGGAAAGTGCTGAGGTGCGTTTGACGCGGACCATAGCGTTGGATGATGCTTATATGTTGACGTTAACGGATAAGGTTGAAAATTTAACGTCTCGTCCCGTTCGTCTTGCCCTGACCGGGCGTATATCACGAGCCGCTTCTGATGTGCCGACAGAGCGCGGAACCGTGCATGAAGGCTTTATTGCTCTGGTCAATGGTAAGTCGTATGAGGAAAGGTATGCCGGTATCGAAGATGTTGACGATACCGTACAGCATGAAACAACTGGTGGCTGGATGGGAATGACGGATAAGTATTGGCAGACCATTTTCATCTTGGATGATGCTTTAAAGGCGGATATCCGTTTTGAGCGTTTGGGAGAGTTGTATATGGCTACCTTTAATTCGACCCCTGTCACGCTGGCCCCGAAAGCAACGCATTACCAGGCTACCCGCTTGTTTGCCGGTGCTAAAGTTATGTCTTTGATTAACGCCTATGAAGATGCCGGCGTGCCCAAGTTTGATTTAAGTATAGATTTTGGCTGGTTCTATTTTTTAACGAAGCCGTTTTTGTATTTCTTGAATTGGTTATATGGCTTAGTCGGCAATATGGGGATTGCGATTTTGATTTTTGCTACCCTCTTGCGTATTTTGTTGTTGCCGATAGCGACCAAGTCATATGAATCTATGGCCAAAATGAAAAAAATACAGCCCAAGATTAAAGTGTTGCAAGAACGGTTTAAAGATGATCGTCTGCGGTTGCAGCAAGAAATGATGAATCTGTATAAGCGTGATCAGGTGAATCCGGCAGCCGGCTGCTTACCGATGTTGATTCAAATCCCGGTTTTCTTTGCGCTCTATAAAGTGTTATCTGTTTCTATTTTAATGCGTCAAGCTCCTTTTTTTGGGTGGATTCATGATTTATCTCGTCCGGATCCTTCCTCTGTTTTAACCTTGTTTGGGTATCTGCCGTGGCCGGTTCCGAGTATGCTTAATATCGGTGTGTGGCCGGTATTGATGGGCTTGACGATGTGGATTCAACAAAAGATGAATCCCAAAATGGGAGATGCTACTCAACAAACGATGATGACTCTGATGCCGGTCATTTTTACGTTTATGTTGGGGCATTTTGCCGCCGGATTGGTCATTTACTGGACGTGGAGCAATATACTTTCCATTGCCCAGCAGAAGTATATTATGAAAAAGGTCGGAGTATGATATGGTGGATGCGGCTTTACAGACCAAGCTGATTCAACAAGGCGCTCAACTTTTTCAAACAAAGCCCGTTTTTTCCAGAGGGGTTGCTTTGATTGATCAGCTTCCGACAGATGATTTGCCTGAAATCGCCTTTGCCGGTCGCTCTAATGTGGGTAAGTCCAGTCTGATTAACGCGGTGACAGGTGTTGATAGGTTGGCTCGTGCCTCTCATACACCCGGACGGACACAAGAGCTCAATTTTTTTCGAACAGGCGACCGTTTTTATTTAGTGGACTTACCCGGCTATGGCTATGCGGCAGCGCCGGAAAAAATGGTCTATGCCTGGACACAGCTGATTCATGCTTATTTGCGTGGCCGGGTTCAGTTAAAACGGGTTTTTTTATTGATAGATGCTCGTCATGGGATAAAAGAGGTCGATGAAAAAATGATGAAAATGCTGGATGCTGCCGCTGTCAGTTATCAGGTTATTTTGACAAAAGCCGATAAAATGACAGCTGCCGCTGCTGAGAAAAGATTGTTGGAAACGTGTGCTATCGGTCAGAAACATGTGGCCTGTTATCCTGAAGTGCTATTGACCAGTTCTGTCAAAAAAGAAAACATTGATTTGCTACGAGCGGCTATTGTTCGAGTGATTGAGGGGATTTAAATGCCGTCTTATGAGTTGAACGATACTATTTACGCTTTGTCCTCGGGATTGGGTAAGGGCGGCGTGGCAGTTATCCGCCTTTCAGGAAAAGCCGTTCCAGCTGCTTTATATCAATTGGCCGGTCTTGAGGCGCCTCGGCCTCGCTATGCTTATTTCAGACCGTTGAGGCGTCAAGACGGTACCCTTTTAGATCGCGCTCTTGTCCTGTTTTTTGAAGGTCCTCATAGCTTTACGGGGGAAGATGTCGCAGAGTTTCACGTGCATGGTGGTCGACGTGTGATACAAAGTGTCTTAACGGCATTAGGCGATATAGCCGGTTGTCGCCCTGCCGAGCGCGGGGAGTTTTCTAGACGTGCCGTTTTGAACGGTAAAATGGATTTAACGTCGGCGGAAGGGTTGATGGACTTAATTGATGCCGAAACAGAGGCGCAGCAGGCTCAGGCATTATCTCAGTTATCCGGACGGTTGGGGGCGTTGTATGAAGGCTGGCGAACAGAGCTTGTCCGATATATGGGATATCTGGAGGCTTTTATCGACTTCCCCGAGGAAGAGATTCCTCCTGAAAAATTAGCCGAGATTGATGCCCATATACATACGCTTATCCATGAGATTGCAGGTCATCTGGATGATCATCGTGTCGGAGAAAAATTACGAGAAGGTTTCCAAATTGCACTGTTGGGTGAGCCAAATGTGGGTAAGTCCAGTTTGATGAATGCATTGACGCAGCGAGAGGTGGCCATTGTCTCTCAGATAGCCGGCACAACGCGTGATGTGGTTGAGGCCCATTTGGATGTGGCGGGTTTTCCCGTTATTTTGGCCGATACGGCCGGATTGCGTGAAGATGCCGGAGAAATTGAGGCCGAAGGCATTCGTCGGGCCGTAAAAAAAGCCTCGGAGGCTGATTTAATTTTGCATATTCAAAATAGTGAAACATATCCTTCTGTTAAGCCTTTACCTGAGGCGATACGGAGCGTGCCTATTTTGACGGTCTGGAATAAGGCGGATTTAAGAAAAGATTTGCCCGCGGACGTGCTCTGTCTGAGCGCTAAAACAGGAGAGGGTATTGCGGCCTTGTGGGATGCGGTTAAAGGCATTTTAAATGACACGTTCGGGAAAAAGGATGGTTTGATTACGCGAGAACGCTATCGGGTAGCTCTTCAAGAGTGTGTCTATGCCCTTAATGGTGCATTGGGGAACGAGGCCTTAGAGTTGAAAGCCGAAGATTTACGTATGGCTGCTCGCGCTTTGGGACGGATCACCGGTCGGATAGAGGCCGATGAGTTATTAGACGTTATTTTTCAAGAGTTTTGTATAGGAAAGTAAACATGGAGACATGTACGGATTTTGATGTGATTGTCGTCGGGGGAGGGCATGCCGGATGTGAAGCTGCGGCTGCTGCGGCTCGTATGGGTGCACGAACATTGTTGATAACACATCGGATAGAAAGTATCGGCGATATGTCCTGTAATCCGGCTATCGGCGGATTAGGGAAAGGAACTTTGGTGCGAGAAATCGACGCTCTGGATGGCTTAATGGGACGTGTGATTGATGCTGCGGGCTTGCAATTTCGGATGCTGAATCGCTCGAAAGGACCGGCGGTTCAAGGACCGCGAGCACAAGCCGATAAAGACCTCTATAAAGCGGAGATGCAACGGTGTTTGTTGACATACCCTCATTTGACGGTTCGGGCAGGAGCCGTTGAAAATTTATTAACCAACGGACAACATGTTCGAGGGATTATTGTCAACGGTCATGAGGTGACGGCCAAAGCGACGATTTTAACAACAGGGACTTTCTTAAATGGGGTGATGCATATTGGCCCCGAGCAAATACCGGGTGGACGATACGGTGAGGAGGCCGTGAAGGGTTTGACACCCGTTTTGAAACGATTGGGATTAAATATCGGTCGCTTGAAAACGGGCACGCCGGCTCGTTTGGATAAGGACTCTATCGATTGGTCAAAATGTCTGCGGCAAGAGGGAGATCATCCGCCGCAACCGTTTTCGTTTTTAACACAAGATTTTCAGCCAAACCAAGTTCCGTGTTATGTGACGCATACGACGCCCGTCACACACCGTATTATTGAGGAGAATCTGGATCGTGCTCCTTTGTATTCCGGTCAAATACATTCCGTCGGACCACGGTATTGTCCCAGTATTGAAGATAAAATAGTTCGTTTTGCCGGACGGGATAGTCATCATGTTTTTTTGGAACCGGAGACACGTTTTGGAAAGAGTATTTATCCCAATGGGATTTCAACTTCTCTACCAAAAGATGTGCAGGAAGCTTTTTTGCGCACAATTCCCGGTTTGGAAAATGTTCGTATTTTGCGGTATGCTTATGCGATAGAGTATGATTATGTTGATCCGCGTGAATTAGATTTAACATTAGCCGTGAAAAAGGTTGAAGGACTGTGGTTGGCCGGTCAGATTAACGGAACAACAGGCTATGAAGAGGCGGCAGGACAAGGGTTATTGGCCGGTATAAATGCTGCTTTAAAGGCTTTGGGGCGTCCGGAAACATTGACGTTTGATCGTGCGGATAGTTATTTAGGTGTCATGGTGGATGATATTACGACTTTGGGGGTAGACGAACCCTATCGACTGTTTACGTCTCGTGCGGAATACCGTCTGACTATGCGAGCGGATAATGCGGATTTGCGTTTAACACCGCTGGGGATTAAAATAGGCTGTGTCGGCTCTGGCCGGGCTGAAGCTTTTCGGCTGAAGCAAGAGGCATTAGACGCGGTAAAAGAGAAATTGAATCGGATGGTTTTTACGCCAAAAGAGCTTAATATGTTGGGATTCGGTGTCAATAGGGATGGTCAAAAGCGAACACCGTTTGATTTATTATCCTATCAAGGTGTCTTGTGGGCTGATTTGGTTAAAGCCTGGCCCGAGCTGGAATCGGTTGCACCCGAAATAGCCGAACAAATAGAAATTACCGGTCGTTATCAGGGGTATTTATCACGTCAGGCTCAGGATATTGCCGCGTTCAGAAAAGATGAGGGATTGAAAATACCGCCTTTGTTGGATTATCGTCTCATCGGCGGTTTATCAAATGAAGTAGTTGGTCGTTTGGAAAAGGCACGTCCGGCTACCATCGGTGCCATGATGCATCTGACTGGAATTACGCCGGCTTCTGTCACGGCTGTTATCAGTTATTTAAAAAGGAAATAAAGGACTTGTCACTTATTTTAGATTGACAATCCGTCTGATTCATACTAAAATCCCTATTCAATAAAGATGTAGGTAAGGAGTTTTTACATGACAGAGAAAATAGAGTCTATTGATAAACAACCCTTGCGGGGCATGCGTGATTTTCTGCCGCAACACTGGTTATTTAGAACACAGTTGCTTCGTGCTTGGGAGCAAGCCGCCGAACGTCATGGCTTTGTGCGGTATGAAACACCGATTGTAGAGCCTTTATCTTTATTAGAGCGTAAGGCGGGAGAAGAAATTTCTGATCAGATTTATCATTTTGAAGATAAGTCTGGACGCTCTATTGCTTTGCGGCCTGAGTTGACACCCTCCATGGTTCGTATCGTTTCCGGTAATCGAGAGGCTTTTACGGCCCAGGGAAAAGTTTATTCCATTGGTCAATGCTTTCGTTATGAACGTGCATCATTAGGGCGTAAACGGGAGCATTTTCAATGGAATATCGATATTGTCGGAGAGGAACAACCCGTTGCGGAAGCTTATTTATTAAAAACGGCGGTTGAGGCTTTGAATACTCTGGGATTTGGGGCTTCTGACTTTCAAATCCATGTGAATAATCGAGAATTGGTCTGTGATTTTTTGATAGCCAACGGTATATCGGTCGATCGTCTGTTGCCGGTAATGGGAATTATGGATAAAAAAGAAAAAGTGTCAGCAGAGGCTTTTGGTGATATGTTATCTGAGACGGGACTTTCTCAGACGCAGATACAGGCTCTCCAAGCTTTTATGTCGGCAAAAACAATAGCAGAGGTGGAGGCGTTTCATCTGACCGACTCCTCGGGATTGAAAAATCTTAAAGAGTTTTTATCCTATGCAGATACATTGGGTATTTCGGACTATATCACGGTTGATATGAGCGTGGTCCGTGGGTTGGCGTATTATACGGGGATCGTGTTTGAAGCATTTGATACACAGCGGGCGTTTCGGGCTATTTTTGGGGGTGGTCGCTACGATCATTTATTTGAACGGTTAACAGGGAAGCCTCTGGCCGCCGTTGGGCTGGGGTTTGGTGATGTTGTGATTGAAGAGCTTTTTAAAACACGTTTTCCCAGCACTCAATTATTTCCGGACATTGATATTTTGGCCGGGGTATCGGATAGGGCGTATCTAACTGATTTATTAGCCTTGTCGACTGTATTATCAGATATGTCGGTTGATTGCGATTTCAAGCCGTCTAATCTCAAGAAATTTTTGGGTCGTGCGGATAAACGTCGTGCGCGTATCGCGGCTTATATCGGAGAGATAGAACACCAATCCGGTTGTGTTTTACTGAAGAATATGACAACGGGTGCTCAACAAACCGTTGCTCTTGCCAAGACAGACTTGGAAAGTGTGTTGGGAAAGATATAGATATATGCACCTTTGGCGTTTCCCGGAAGGGCTTTCAAGGAGAGCGGCCCAAGGCTGAACATGTTCCTTTTGACAGGTATAAAATATCCTTCCAGAGAGAGGGCATATTTGTAAGGGAGCGAAGATATTCGTCAAAAATCATCAACTGGTTTAGGTATGAGCATCTGAGATAAGCTCTGTTGGAAAATAAGCTGATTAAGACATAAAATCAGATGTATCCTCTTGAAATAGTTCCAACGAACTTCCTTATTAAAAACTGGAAGGAGGATGCTTTATGAAAAAACAAGTCATCTTATATGCATTTTTTTGTTATGCCATGTCTGTAGGAGAGGCTTTAGCCGGTTCTTTAGCGTATTATGTATCGGGTCGAGCCGCATTTGTTCACCTTCAAAATACGGCCTTAAATACCGTGGTGTTTAATGGGGGAGGTCAATTATTTCCCAATACGGTTGAAGATGGTCGATTATCACATCATAGTTGGGGGATGCATATTGCCGGCGGAGGGTCTATTCAATTAGCATCTTATCCGTTTGATATACGGACGGAGCTGGAGTATACCTTGAACGGTCGTATGAAGGAAGAAGGCTCCACGCGCGTTAATGCATTTACTCAGGATTTAGCTCTTCGTTGGCGAGAAAAAACGCGCACACATGCTATCATGTTAAATGGTTATGTTGATTTTAAGACAAAAACGCGACTGGTTCCTTATATTGGAGGCGGATTAGGTTATGCGCGAATACAGGTAAAAGCAGATGGTGTTTTAGAAAAGCTTATGTTGCCCGGCGGGTCTTATCAGGATATTCCAACAGTTGGGAGCGATCATCGTAGTCATTTTGCATGGAATTTACAAGCAGGGTTGAGTTGGTGGTTCAATGATCATTTTGCTGCAGAAGTTGGATATCGTTATGCCCATTTAGGGTATGTCAAGTCATTTAATGCAGATGAAACAACGTATACTTCTGCGAAATATAAAATAGCCACGCATGAGCTCGCCGTCGGTCTTCGTTATACTTTTTAATTAAGAGAAAATAAGGTATAACAGCTTTATTTCTTGAAAACTTTTTTGATTGGGGATAACTATTTGTTTATCATAGAGAAAATATCTTATTTATATATTTTTCTGACTTTCTTTCGCCATTTTCTTAAGGGAATAAAAAGACATATCAGGTTGATAAAGAACTTTAGAAAATGTTTTTTAAGAGTGCAGCCCAAAGGAATGTGCAGATGTTTTGAAGCAAATATCGGTTGGATTAATTCTTGATTTCCCAAAGTTTGCGGAATACCATTTTCATCAAATTTTATGGCATGACATTGCCACCTTTCAATGTTTTCCGATAACATATATTTTTTAGCTATATTTAATCCCTCATGATGCTCAATAATTAAAAAATCAATTTTCTTGCCCATT
>CALXXW010000017.1 GCA_944392785.1 uncultured Alphaproteobacteria bacterium
GGCCGTCTTTATCATAGACATTTTCTAAACCGGCACCGACTCGACGATGTTTACCCTCTTTCATCTCAGAGGGCGTGTTCGCAGCAGGAGTCGGTCTATTATTTTTCTGAGGAGTCCTTACCTCTGGTCGATGACCTGCTCTTGCCGTATTTCTTTCTGGGGTGGATGAAGGAGTTGAAGAGCGACCGGTTGCGACAGAATTCGTATCTGTCGATGACTCTCCTGTTATTTTTTTATTTTGTCGGGCTCGTTCGGTGAATCCTCCCAACGCTTTACGCCCGGCCTTTACACCTAAAGACGTGAGTTGCGCACCGGCAGAAACCGTCTGTCCTATAGCTCTTGCCGAAAAAGAACTCATCGTGTTTCCCACCGGAATAATCGGCACGCTGACAAATGATGTGACCAATTGTTCCACCGTCCCTAAAAGCTTCCACGAAATAAATGTAAACATAGCAAGTACCAATAAGTCTCGCGAGCTAAAGAGCTTTAAGGTCGTGGCACGTATCGTCTCTTGCGCTTTATCATCTGCCCCCATCTTGACCGATGACAACCCTTGGCGTAGTTCATCTAAATTGGGAATGGAGGCGTCAAACAAAGCCAAAATAAAAGCGACAACAACACCCAACGCAATAAACGTCATACAAGTCCCTATAAACGTTGTGATAGCACCTTGCGTATATCGACGCGTCACAGGAAAAACCCATAGAATAATCCACAAAGGCATTAAAGCAAAGACAAAAGCCAACCGCACAAACGTATCCAATAATTTGAACGGGAAACCGACAAAAACAACAAAAAAGGACAAAAACATCAATAACCCAATCAACAACAGCACAAAGTCCGGAAGGATACCGGATTGTACATAAGTCGCCACATACATGATGGCCGCCCCCATGGAAAGGCCGTCAATCAAGGTCACATTGATACTTTCCAACCAACACAAAAGCTTGGTATCCACGCCTGTTCCCGTCGTACTTTGATAGCCATCAAATATCTGCCCAAAAACACTTAACTCCTGTTGAACATGACGCCGGCACCCCCGTGTTTGAATGCCACCGATGCGCGAGGCTGTTTGTGTTTTTACCTCATTCTCCAACCCTGAACCGGTCACCATTTCATTTGAAACGGTCAAGGCTATATCCAATGCAGGATTCAAAAAATAATGATAAATTAAAGGGCTGGGATTTTCTCCCCCCCCTCCGATGAGGGTCCCCAAGAGTAAAATTGTTGCGATCATCGCTCGCAGCAGCGGTTTAAAAATCTCCTCTAAAAATGTCGGCACATTTTGCAAATGCTGAATCTGTATCATCATCTGACCGACCTTAAACAACAGGAAAAACAAGATACCAACGCCCATCAGCCCCAAAAATCCTCGTGCCAGAGCATGAATGGATTTACTGGCCATTTTATCAAGGGCAACCAACAAAACCTCAAACACGGGGCATGTCCAGCAACCGTTTCCAAAGCTTAAAAAGCGTCGTTTTGTTACCTCATAAAAACTTAGTTGAATTATTCCATTCTCATCGACCGGGGGGCCATAGCCTTGCAGCCTCATCCAGAGAGGGTAATAGACTTCTTCCTCCGCAAAAATTTGAGAATAGTCCACCTGACTCTCGGAAGATGAGGTCTCATCTGACGGAAATATCCATTCCTCCGGCGCCCTTTCTCGTATCAACGTTGCCGCATCACTCGCCGTCTGAGAAATCGAAGAACTACCCTCTTGCCACCCTACCGTGAGAGAATACGCCGGCAAAGCACCGAAAAGTATGCCCACAAAAATAACAATAAAAACTCTCAGACCGCTTATCATCTATCCTCTTCCTCTTCGGATCTCTTTCTCTCTTTGTATATCATTTTTTTGAAAAACTCAAACTCTTTTTAGTGGATTTTACAAAAAAAAGGGGATATACTCAGAAAAGGACATCAATAACAGTGGAGGACTAAATGCAAAGTGAGGCTTTGATAGATTTATATAAAAAATTTTATGCTCAACGTTCCGTATTGGGAGAGGCCCCGTCTCTGTCCATTGATACGGCTCAGTTCCCCACGGAAAATCAAGCGCAACAAATGGAAACAGAGCTTGTCGCCGTTGTTTCCTATCTATTGGGTGTCAGCAGCATTAAAAACTATACCACGGAACAGCTCATCCAAATGGTTGAAAAGGGCTATGGTGAACAACCTTTCTGGAAAAATTTATTGCTGGATTACTGTCAGTATCAATTAGATCGTGAAAAAGATGAACTGATGAGCGAATCTTTCGCCCTTCAAATGGAAGTCCTTCAAGCATTGGATGCCCTAGAGGAGGCTGATGAAGAAAAAGAGCGCATGATTCAAGCTTTTGCCGATAAAATAAAAGCAGCCAAGTTTCCGGTTGATGCTGTCAAATTGGTGCGCAACTTTTTAAAAATGAGCGCTGTGAATGCCGAGAAAGCTCGAGAAACGCTCATCACAAACCCAGCCTATTTTGCGCCCATTCAAACACAAAATGATATGGGAAAGGTCGTGTTGTCTCCCAAAGAAGCCAGTGACACGAACAAACGCCTGGGTAAATTCCTCAAATCCCTCAAAAATTAACCAGGTCACAAATATTCTTTTGTACATCTTTGGGAAAAAACTTGGTCTTCGAGTTTCTTTAAGACTCAAGAATCCGTCCATAAAGCAACCTACCGTTGAAGACAAAAAACGGTAGGCTGTGTTGAGTGGGCCGAATTTATGACTCTCCTTTTTGATGATTGGAGGTTTGATCAATTTGATCCGCAGCAGAGCCCTCTTTTTCTGATGCGCCGGCGGTAGTGTTTGCCTCGGCAGCGGTACCCGTTGAGGTTTTTCCCGTGTTGTTTGACGTGGGCACTTTTTTCCCGGCAGCTGGGTCAGTGGTCTTTTTCCCTGAATTCGTATCGGCAGGCTTCGCCTTTGACTTATCTCCCGCGACAGAGGACCCTTTTGCCCCCTCTTGTTTATTCGGCGCCTGTTTGTCCTCTTGTTGTTGACGGCCTGGCTCAAACTGCCTCTTCCGAGCCGCGGCAGCGCTTTTCTGGCGTGTTTTACCTAACCCTTTTCCAGCAGAGGATAACGTATTGCTCATCATGCGTTTTGCCCCCAACGAAGCTCCAATTGCCGCTCCGGCCAAAGATAAAGCACGTTTACCCAAATCAGCAACTGCCGAAAGCATAAATGACGCCGTCCCCGGACCGGAAACACCCGATAAATCTTCAATAATCGTGCGTGATGACTTTAAGACACTCATCCCCATCAAGGCGACAACAATCATCAGTGCAAAAGTGAAAAGAGCGCCTTGTCCTTTACCTCCGAAAAGAGCGTAGAACAGTTCTGTCATATACTGGCACTCCGGCTCACAAGAAGGTTTCCATATCCCCATACGGCAAGGCGCATGACACGCAGAAACATCCACGACACCCGTGGACATCATAGCTTTGGCGACGGAATCAACCCCATTACCGACCAATTGTGTAAATAAGATCAACACAAATCCCATGCCGATGCATAATCCTAAAAAGTTCAACAGAGCATGGACTAAAAAAGACCATGCTTTTTCGGCATATGTACGTGAAATCGGAAAAGCCCATGCCACCATAAAAAAGGGCACCAGAACAAAAACAAACGTCAACCTCATAAAAATATCAATCATCTCAAAAGCCACGAAGAATGAGAAAATTGAAAAAATGACAACCAATAAACTCCCCCATAGCCACATACTCAGGTTCTTGGGAAACGAAATTCCCAAATGTTCTTCTTCACCCGAGATGCCATAACGGGCTAATACCTGACCTGCAGCAATAAAAGGAGCCGTTTGTGCATAAATTTGACACGTCACGCACAACAAACCGTTGCGTATATCTGCACCAAACGTATCTGTGTGGTCTAAGTCTATATCATCAGGTTGATCGGTTTGGGAGGCATTTGTATCCTGACAATAATGCTCCAGACAAGGCACATCAACCTCTAATTTACCGATAACGGTATCTTCTGAAAGCTCGGGTGCTAAAGTGGATTCAGAAATCAGTTGAACCGTCTCGATCGTTGCCGACAATAAGGGCCCAAAAGTTAATTGATAAAATCTACTTAACGGTATTTGCAGAAAGAGAGCCACAAAAAAACACGCCAGTAATCTCTTGGTTATGTCGGTAAAAAACTCACTGGGGTTAGATAATCCCATTCCGCCGATAAATTTAACGACTCGAACAGCCAACCAAACCATCAACATAAACCCTAACAAATCCAAAGCCCAGATTTCAAAAAAACGAGAGGTTTGAGCAACAAGGTTATTCATGGCATCTAACAACAGGGCCGCGATATTACAAGGCCAACAACTTTGATCTTCAAACATATCGCGCACTCGGAAAAAAGTTTTCTCGGGGTGTTGACGCTCATACAAGGCGACATGGTTTAAGTATGTTTGTGCTGCTAATTTGTCAACACCAAACTCTGTCTGAACAGCCTCCATACCTGTTGCTCCCAAAAGGGCTCCAAATCCTGATTGAGAAACCAAAGAACCAGCAGGATCCTGCCAGAAAGCTAAACGATTGCATAAATTGATGACCACTTCAGCATTCGCCTTCAAACGGGCATCTGGTTTAAATGTTTCCGGATCATACTGTTGATTGGCGGCTTTAATCGCGGGTGAATAACTCTGGATCCGCTGTCGAATTATAAGCTCCTGATCCTGAGAATCCGATAGGAAAAAGCCGGCATATCCGTTAAGGCTACACAAAAAAAGTGACAAAACAAAACACAGGATACGCATATATTTCATCACTCTTCACCTCCTTGAGCCGGTGACGCAACCGGTTGCGATTCTGCGGCTGTACTACCTGTATCATTTGCCCCCAAATTAGACTCTCCTTTACCGGTGACGGCATTCATCCCTTTCCCTGCAACAGCAGATAGATCTTGGGCACCACTTGCCAGAAGCCCTCTACCGACAGCACCGCTGGAAACACCGACCAAGACCGCTCCGGCAGCGGTTTTCGCCGCCCCGATTGCCGTATCTTTAACCCCGTTAACTACGCGCTTAAAACCGGATTCCTGACCATCTCCACCAAAATAAGAGGCAATCTTTGTCAAATTATCATACATTTTATTCATAGCAAACAACAGGATAAAGAATGAAACCGGAGCTGTGGCGAATGATAAAACGTCATTCCGATAGGAAACATCAGAATCATAAACGGCTGAATTGAGAACATTATACGGCATAAACTCTTTTGCATAACTAAAAATAACATATATATAAAAAGACAGGAAAATACATGAAAATAATAAGTTGAATAGACACGAAAACAAAGAGCTCCATAACTTTTGCATATATCCCTGTGTCCAAGGAAAAACCCAAGCGACAAAAATGAATGGAGAGACAACCAAAATAATACCCAGCCGAACAAGCGACTCAATAAATGCCATCGGGAAAATAATCAACATCCAGAAAAAGCTGACAACAACAATCAATCCTATAATTGTCCCGGCAAAAGACCCCATGCTCAGAAACCATATACCGGCACTCATACCGGTTGATAAAGCCACAAACATACGGTAAATCAACTCTTGAATGATAAGAGAAATATCTCCGAACATAAAAGATTCGGGAGCATCCCCTAACTGTGCCTCTAACACACTATCCGGAATATAGAATTGTTCTGAAACATACCTTGAAGACGCTAAAATCTCGTCTGATGTGATTAAAAAAAGCTTTAAAACAGGTTGAACAACATGTTCTCCCAGCAGCTCCACATAAGGAATAGGTGCTGCCGGGTCCTGATTGGGCGGAACCCACAAAACCGCACCAACAAGCAATGCCTTAAATAAAACCGTCCCTGTGGATAGATAAAACTTTGCCAGATTCGGCTGCTTAATAGAGGTTAACAACTGGGCAATTTTAAACAGCAAATAGAACAAAATTCCTACACCCAAAACCTGCAGTGCCATTGGAATAAGAAGCGTTAATGTTTGAGATGTAAATTTATCAATCTCGATAATAACCGTTTTATATAAGGCGCAAGTCCAACACTCATTTGAGGTCTCCGAAGACAGATACTTTTGACCACACCCTGATAAAAGCAATAAACAACCACATAAAGTCGTCACTTTTAAGGATGTCAGCATTAAATAACGTCGTTTTAAAGACAGGCCCATATCCTCCTCCTACTTCCTGCGTCTCTGGCCAAAGAACGTTTGAGAATTCTTTGTTTCTTCCGACACCCGGCGACCGTTTTGATAATGAGCATCACGATATCCCGTTGCATCATAAGTCCGCCTGGCTGTTAGCTCCCCATTGACATACGTATCTCGTGTCTGGAAATTGCCCTTTTTATCATATGTAAACTGCTCTTGAGTTTCGGATAATGTTTCTCCGTTTTCAGATACTTCCCTAATTTGACGATTGTTTAACCGATTACCTTGGGCAGTATCACGATTCTCCGTTATAACAGAGACCGTTCCATCGTCATTTTTCTCAGTCGTAATAACCTGCGATCGATCAACGCCATACATTTGAGAGGAGACCACTTCCTCATGAATGTGTCCGTCCTCATGTCGAATCAACTTTGTTTTTGTTTCCAGACCATCTTTAGATATTAAACGTGAACCGTCTCTATTGGTTTGAATAAAATCTCCGTTGGTGCCCGTGTATTGACGCTCTCCGAGAACGGCACCGTATTTATCTTTGATAATCGAATGCTGAGCGCTGTCAAAGGCTTCAATATGTTTAAGGCCATTTTCATCATATGTTTTAATCCGGCGTTGTCCTGTCTGAGAAAGCGCCTCCACAACAGCTCCCTTATCTGTTCGACGAACCGAACTGGTACTTCCCTTAGATGGGTCCCCCATAGTAAATACATTATTCTGAGCTGCCTGAGAATATCTGTTCATATGTTGCAACCCTTTCCGAGAGGCCGCCTCATATCGTCGCAACGATGTGGCAGCAGAACTTTGTGCTTGTGAAGACTGTTGAAGCCGCCGATTTTGAAGACCTCTGTAGCCGCGGCCTATCGCTTGCCTTCCTAAAATTGTCCCCGTGACAGCCGTATCTACAACAACATTTTTTACTTGATTGGTCAACATCATTGTCTGAGCACCCACACCGGCGATCCCCTTCCCGGCACTTTCAAAGGCTGAAGCCAAAGGATCAATAGATTTCAGCATCCCTCGTGCTATATAACCGATGCCCCACAGAAAAATAATTGTCATACCCGTAATATTCAAGGCTTTAACTCCACCGTCCATATCGTCGGCTTTCATCTTTCGAATCGCCTCTTGCATACCTGATGCGACTTCTTCTCCGCTAGTACCAGAGGTGCCGTCATACACCAAGACAACTTCATACATTTTCAAAATTAATGCCAAAATAACACTGGCGGCGATAAAGAAAAAACACACACCTAAAAATACCTGAAAAGCCTTCTGAGTATAGGCACGCGTTGCCGGAAAAACCCATAACACGATCCAAAAAGGCATTAAAGCACAGACAAATGCCAATCGGACGAAAGCATCTAATAATTGAAACGGTATTTTGATATATATTAGAAAATAGGCCAAAAGCAATAAAACCCCTGAAACCAGTAGAATAAAATTGGGGAAAATAACATATTTTACATCTGTAAAAATCGCATGATAAATTAACGCTCCGCCAAGAACCATCCCTTCGGCTAAAGGTTTACTGATCGCAACCATCCAATCTATTAAGGTCCAGATAACCGCTGTATCAAAAACTTGCGTTTCAATACGTTTTGCCACCACCTCAACGACCGACCCCGATGACGCGCCACCTATATCATTAGAATAGGCATATAAATAATCCTCGTCTTCAGGTGTCAATTCAAGTCCTGCCGCATTTAAAATACTGGAAGACAAATCAAAAGATATAGCCAATAAGTCATTTAATCCGTATTTAAAAATTAACGGCGGCTCGGTCTGCTCCGTGGTCGTTTCAGCACCGGAGGCTTCCCCCCCGCTTTCGGCGACGGCGCCGGCATGAGTAGCGACATCAGCGCTCCCTCCCGGCAGTGTCCCCAAGAGTAAAATAACCGCTATCATCCCTCGCCCCAAGGAGTTGATCAATTCCTGAAGATATTTAGCCGGGTCTACCTCCTGTAGTTGAAACAGCATTTGACCCGTCTTAAACAGAATAACAAAAAGCAAGCCTATACTAACCAGGATGGCGAATGTCTTGGACAATTTATTCAAGGTATAAGCTGTTAAAGAGTCCAATGCCAATAATAATTTTTCAAGTGTCCCACAAAACCAACAAAAGCCTTTTTCTTTAATATAGCTGTTATAAAGAACATTATAAATGCCGCTTTCTTGTTTTAACTCCTGCGGTTCGGGGTCGGGGTACGTATATGCCACCCCCTGTGCCGTGACATAGGTGTATCCCGAGGCCGTATTCCCCATGTGGCACAACAATAAGGCCAAGAGCGCAAACAAAACAAGCCCACGCGACAGAATATGTTTCACACAAGGCATCATACTCCCTCCTTTTGCGACTCTGTGCGTCCGGAAACAACGAATGTATCTCCCCGCAACGTACCATATTCATCCGTTATCCGTTGCTGGCCTTT
>CALXXW010000018.1 GCA_944392785.1 uncultured Alphaproteobacteria bacterium
TATACTCACTTGCTTTCACAATTTCCTATACACTTCCGTCTCATAGTTCCTTATGCACTAAACAGCCCTTCCAATAGCTGCCCGTGCATCCGTTTCCTATCCCTTTATTCACTCTATATCTAAGAACTTAATTTTTAGTTAATCCCCCAACCGGGTGACAGGTAGGAATATACCAGAACTTTTTCTCTATGTCAACACCTTTTTTCATCTTTTTTATCTTTTTTTAAAAAAGTCTGTTTTTATTACATAATTATATCTCTTTGCTCCAATCTTTTGTTAAAAACAAGGTATCAAACAACTTTTTTGAAAGCTCGCTTAAGCTAAAAGAAGCCTCTTTTTGACTGAAACCAATCAAAACATGAATCGCAAAAATCGATGATAGCTCCAAAAAGAGGCTTGACTTTTATCTCAAATACCTTTAAGATAAACCAAACTGAAGGTCCCGTAGCTCAGCTGGATAGAGCAACTGCCTTCTAAGCAGTAGGTCGGGCGTTCGAATCGCTCCGGGATCGCCACTTCTTTTCGAAAGGATGTTTTATCGCTAAACTCTTATTGTCATCTGGCTCTTTATTGACCATTTGATTTTTTTGTAAAATGTTGTATACTATATCCCATGAAAGATAAACTTTTATTGGTTTCTTGTTGTGCTCCCTGCTCTGTCGGGGTTATTCATCAGCTGCAGGCTCAGGGAGTAAACTTTGCCGTGTTGTTCTACAACCCGAACATTCGCCCTCAGGAAGAATATCAACGACGATTAAACGAAAACAAGCGTATCTGTGAAAACCTGGGGGTTCCGTTTATCGAATTGTCGTATGAACCGGAAATATGGGATAAAAAAACTCAAGGCTTAATGGATGAACCTGAACGAGGAAAGCGCTGTGATATTTGCTTTCGACTGCGTTTAATACGGGCGGCACAATATGCCCAAGAAAATGGCTTTTCTCGGTTTACCTCTGTTTTAGGCATTTCACGATACAAGGACTTTGATCAAGTTTGTCGCGCCGGAAAAGACGCTGAAAAGCAGGTGGGAATCCCCTATGATACTATGAATTGGCGAAAAAACGGCGGTGAAGAACGACGCGCGCGCTTGACAAAAGAATATCAGCTCTATCAACAACGTTATTGTGGTTGTAAACCTCGTTAAGGCAGATATTATTGCCTATTATTTCCGACATGAAACAAACTTTTAGCGATGACGTCTTGGCTGTCCGAACATGGTACGTGAGTCTCCTTCTCGTAATTTTTCGGCACGACCATTGGTAAAGAAGATGTCTTTATATCCGCCTTGATCGTAGAGACGCTCCGAGACAACATCACCATCTATCTCTGTGCGACGAGAAACATAGTTTTTGGTTTTAGCATCCCACTTAAATTTTTCAACTTTAACAGAGCCTCGCGAGCCATCTTTGGCTCGTGTCGTGGTTGTGCGCTCTTTCACACGGAAGAAAGACTCTTCAGCCCCCGTTTCCGGATTCTTCTGTGAGGACGACTCACCTATTTCATTCACATAAGTGACGGAGCCATCCTCATTATGAATCTCTGTAATACGATGTCCCTTATCAATAATCGTCTGACCATTTTCATCTTGTTTGGTTGCCCATTTTTGTTCGGAAATAATTTGACCATTTGAATCGCGTTTGATTTCCAAGCCATTTTCCTGACTCACCATTGTCCCATCGCTATTACTTTGTATGTAGGAACCGTTTGCGCCATATAAACGCGTCCCGATAACGGTGCCTTTAGCATCATATAAAATTGATTTCTTCCCTTTCTCATCAAAAACTTCACGCTGTACTAATCCGTTCTCGGCATATGTTTTAACGATTCGACGGCCATCTGCTGTTTTAGCGGCACTCATGACACCATTTTCCGTCCGATAAAATCTGACGGAACCATCCGAAGAGGAAAAAATTCCGTTCTCTGCCGACTTTGAAGCCTGAAAAAGAGATGCCCCCACACCACCATTTTTTGCCGGTTGCCAACGCCGTTGACGCGCTGCTTTTTCCGAGGCTTTCATTGACCAATGACGCATGCGATCCGCCGCCCCTTGATAGGCATTTTTCACCTGACGAGCAGCAGCGAAAGAAAGAGCGGCCGTTTTACGAACAGTGGACGAGGTCGCATCTGTTATCGTCTGAGCCGTTTCATCACCTGCCGTCAAATTAGCAGAACCTCCGGCTAAAAATGTCGCCAAAGATGAAGCTGTTCCCATTACACTCCAAGAAATAATGGCGCAACAGATAATAAAGAAAAAGCGCATCCCGGTAAAATTTAAAGTTGTGGCTGCTTCATCAAATTTATTTTGGCTCAGATACTTGGTCACCAAGCTCATTTTCTCATCTGCGATAGAAGCATTCATAATATGGGTGACAAAGGAAACAATAATCCCCAAAAAGACAAAAAACACACAACAACTGACAAACATATTCATCGCTGTCTTGGCATATCCACGCAATCCCTTAAATGTCCCAAAAAAGACCCACAGCGGTACCAAAGCCAGGATAAACCCCAGCCGAACAAGCGTATCAATTATTTTGAAGGGCAAGCCGATAAAGATAATAAAGTAAGCTACTAACATTATGAAACCGCCGGTAAACATTAACAAGCGTTCATAGAATTTACCTTCATCCCAAAAAAATGACCAAACATCTCTCCAAGAAATGTCAACTGCTCCGAACATAAAGGATAACCCCGTGACAATACCTCGCATCAGAGAGCTGGAAATAGACCGCAACCAACATAAAAAGCGTGCATCCATCTCCTCTGAAAAAACACCGGCCGCAACGGCGCCCTCGGAACACTCCTCTCGCGTTGTTGTGGATCCTCCGGCCGAACGCTGTGTGGTCGTTGACGTATATTGACTACCTTGCGTACTCTCTACAATCGTATCTGATAACGCCAAGGAAGCCTCCATCATAGGAATCAAGACATAACTATAGACATTCGTTCCACCCTTAGCTGTCTCATCCACTTGATCCGGCATACCAACCAACAATAAAGATGAAGCAATCATAACCGCTCCGACAGGCTTAAAAAAATCATCTAAAAAGTTAACGGCTTGTTGCGGCTGTAGTTGTAATAACAGTTTCCCAACTTTAAATAAAATAATAAAAAGCAACATCACTCCCATCAGTTGCACAAATTTCCAACTGAGCTCTACCGTAATCGCCTCAGATACTTGACCGATTGCTATGAAAACTATTTGGAAGATAGGGCAAAACCAGCAAGCTTTATTCCCCGCGTATTTTTGCATAGCCGATGTATAAAAAGATGGAGGTGGGTCGGAGAAGGGGTTCACCCTCTCCACCCGATTCGTATACATATGGTATTTAAGAGAGTCTTTCCTCATCTGTTCAAGATCATTTACCACATCCGACACTGGACCAGGCCTTCCATTAGGGTAAAGAACTTTCTCTATATCAATCGGGGGCAGAGGATTCTCAGGAGTAGTATCATCCAGAGTAGGGAGATTACTCAGCTCCACCGAAGCCTCCTGGAAAGGATAAGCCTCCTGAGCCAGCCCCTTATTGCCCATATGACACAACAATAAAGCCAATAAAGCCAAAAGAATAAGTCCACGCGACAGAATATGTTTCACACAAGGCATCATACTCCCTCCTTTTGCGACTCTGTGCGTCCGGAAACAACGAATGTATCTCCCCGCAACGTACCATATTCATCCGTTATCCGTTGCTGGCCTTT
>CALXXW010000019.1 GCA_944392785.1 uncultured Alphaproteobacteria bacterium
TGGAATATCCCGTAGCACAAAGTCCAACCAACTGTTGGTATCCATTTTCGTTTCATGATAACTCAATTCCTTTCAGTATTGTTTCGTCTTTGTAAGGTTGTATGCCGTTTTCATGGCGAATAATCGCTTTAATGAAAACGGTCAATACACCTGTTTCTGTCAGGTCAACCTCAGTATCCGGGGTCATTCCCAACTGCTGAGCCACGCTGTTAATGTAGGCCTGTGTTTGATTTTCATTTGGTGGGGCGTAGCGACTGATAATCTTCCGGGGCGTGTTGAGTCCATAAAGCCGCTGATAGTTTTTCAGCACCTTGGCCAACGCCCGAATACCATAAACAGCATTTGTAAATACACAAAAGGACGGATCTTGTTCCTTTCCGTCCTTTTTTAATCCTTTCCAATTTTCACCCCAACGGATGTTGCCGGGATTATTGTTTCTTATTCCTCTTGGTAGTATTTGTTCCATTGTGTAAGCTCCATATCATTTCACGTAAATCGTCAATTTTAAGTTCCAATCTGTTGATATGCACTTGTGTGGCATATTCCCGAGCGACTTGAACTTTAAAGTCGCTCAGTTCCTTGCGCATTTCGCCAAACTTGTAAACAAGCCAAACAAATGCGGGAATACAAACTATTTGCAAAAATTGTATCCAATCCATTGTTTTCTCCTATTGATGAACCCGGTCATCCTCGATAACGGCGGTAATTTCCACTTTATCGGAACGTGGACGAATACCGGTTACTCGGGCAAGCACGCTTCATTTATCCGCTGTCCCGAATGCAAAATGTGTCCGTTCTGCATCTGTGCCGGTTAAAATATCCATATCCGGCTCTTCGGATAAGATGACTTCTGTTTTGAGAGAACCGGGCGTTACGACATACGGTCCTGATAACGAGCCGTTTTTTTACGCAACGCCACATAATGTGTTTGTCCATCTTCAAAGGTTACCGGTTCAGATAGGCTTAATGTCAGGCCCCGTTTTTCTACCACTTCACCGCCTTGTCCCCATTTGGCCATATCGTGTGTGATAGCGATCAAGTCGCCATAACTGGAGATTAGGCCTTCCAATTCTGTTGAAAAAGTCACGATTCGCCGCCGATACCTGTTTGCCAACGCCATATAGGTCGCTTCCCGTAGAGCTTGCTCTTTATTCGTGCAGCCAAACAGTTCCACCGTGGCCGTTTTGTCTGAGGTTGAGCCGTTAAACGAACCGGTTATTTCGGAGGTTTTCCATGTCTTCTCCGAAAAATACTGAACGCAAACACTGTCTGCCGTATCCTCAGAGGGCATGATATATTGTATAGACAGACTGTTTTTTACAATATTTCGTGGCCCAAACATCGCAACCGGTACAGTTTTTGGTTCATCACGGACGAACCGAACAATGCCGCCTTGGATAAACGGAATCGCCCGTCCAACCTTGGCACAGCGGGATAACGCTTCATAAACGGTCAGCTTGCTATCAAACACAGCGTTAAATGTATCGCCTCGGCTATTCCACGTCCGGTCAAGCAAAGACAATGCCTCCAAGTCTATGTTCTTGTCTGCCAGTTTTGCCCCGTAGTTTGACTTTAAAATATCCGCCAACGCCCAAGCGATTGACCGAGTGGCAACCGGAGTCGACCAACCGGCATCCGGCAACCATATCGGCAGTTTCCTTGTTACAATGCAGTTGACCATGCGAGAGGAACGTTGCGACAGGTTATCGGTGGCTCTCATCGTAATGGCAAGTAAGGTGACGTTTCCGTAGTTTTTATCCGATACAATATAGCCTTTTGCCGAACCCCACCGGA
Organism: uncultured Alphaproteobacteria bacterium; assembly: GCA_944392785.1. GTDB lineage: Bacteria > Pseudomonadota > Alphaproteobacteria > CAAHEQ01 > UBA3637 > CALXXW01. Next base: position 1,795 of record CALXXW010000019.1, read on the forward strand.
TTTCGTGTCCGGCACGTGAGCTGGTGTCTTTGGTATCCAAGCGGGTGGCTCTGATTTCATAACGACCGGTTGCCACCGAATAAGTGTAGGTTTTATACATAGCGTTGTGACTGTTGGATGTGATACTTTCCGAACCGAGAGTAAACCAATCATCCACCGCATTATCTTCATCATCAATTCGTCTGGCATCAATTCGCCATTGAATGGTTTTGTTATCCATACCGCCGTTATCGTTTGCATAATAACAGCCTCGTTGAAACGCCACGTCAATTTCAATTTTATTGATGACTGTTTCGGCTGGATTGAGGACAAAAGGACCGGTTATTTGGTCTTTCAGGAGTTCTTGACCGGCCACTTCCGCCGAAGTGATTACATCTTCTTCAAACAGTGTGTTTTTTCCGCCGGGCGGAATAATTTTATAAGTAATTTCTTCAAACGAGCTGATAGGCGTGTCTTCAATGCGGATTTGCTCTACATCATATTCGCCTTGACCGATACAGTGAAGCTGATAGACATACTGTTCATTATTGATATATTTGTAATACGGCTGGCTGGCAAAATCCGGATAAATGAGGTGTCGTCCGTAAATGACCGGAATGGGATTACCAAGCCGAGCCTCATTGCCTTGGGCTTGCAAGGAATAAGTCGGACTTTGGGTTAGGCTTGAAGAGGTCATACCATTCAAAGCAGGTTTTGGTGTCGGGACCAGCGTATTCATCAAAATCCCGCCGCCGACAGACACGCCGGCCGCCGCTACAGCTCCCCACATCGTGCCATAGGCCGTACCAACCGCACCGCCGGTATAAACAGTTGCCACCACTAATGCCACCATTAAGACAACCTGCAAAGGGTTAGAGCTTTTACCGCCACCGCCCAAAGGCAACGCCACAAAACTGACAACAGACTTTTGATGTAAGACCATATCCCAGTCTTTACGGAGTTTTGCCACACCATTAACAAAACAGACGGTCGGGTGCGATAAATCCACTTTCTGCGACTTGATAATTTGCCAAATGGTTTGTTTTTCGGGCAAGACTTTACTTATCCGTCCCTTGTTTGGATTAAACGGATTTGTGAGATAATTAAAATAAACCATTTTAGATTTCTTTCACTCGGTAATAACTATCTAAATACCACCCACAGGTGTTTAAAGAACAGACATTTTGAAAAACAACCCCGCTATCCCGAACACAATGCAACACACCACCGCCATCCACGTCCAGCCAAAGACCGGCATGAACCGGATTTTTGGATTGGCGCATCAGGACAACATCACCGTCTTGGGGTTTTTCCACTTCCTTAAACGACTTAAAGGCCAAATCTTCCTTAAAAGCCCTTAAAACATCACGCAAATTGTCGGGGTTAATGTTAACCGGTGGGACAATATGGTCATATTCATGAGCCAATACCCACCTGATAAAGCCCCAACAGTCAAAACTGTCAGGGCCTTGTGCACCTGCCACCCACGGCAAGCCGATATATTTATTTGCAAAATGTGTCATCGTTTATTGCCTTTTTGTGATTTATTTGTTATAATCTCTCTTATAAAAGGAGATTACCATGAAAAAATTATTATTTTTAGGTTTGATTTTTCTTGCAGGATGTTCAACCACTTTATTACCTCCTTCAAAAACGATTCAAAATCCCAAATGTGAAGATTATGTAGGATTTGAAGTTTCTCAAGTTCTTGATGGTTTCGTTTTAGCTCGTGCTTGTACTGGATATTATTCATATCTTTATGATTGTAAATACGAACATTTAGTTTATATTCCTAAAAAGAAAAATGAAATTTACTATGACGAGCAAAAAATAAAAATACCAGAAGGAATGTGTCCTTCATTTTATGGTTCTTATACATACACAACCAAGCTGGATTTTGATAAAACTGTTCCCAAATTAAAATTTATCGATAAGGATATTCCCAACCCGGAATATAAAAAATGGGAAGAGCAACAAAACAACAAATAATTCTATCTACTCAACCCCGGATATTTTTTAACGGTGTAATTTTCGGCCGGAAAGGACTTGTTGCCGATGTCCATCATACGGGCGGTAGCCGATATTTTGGAAATATCCGCTGTTACCTCCGTAATAACCAAGGTTATCGGCGGGTTCATCTGCGGTGTGGTTAAATCACTTGTCAGATATGGCCGATAGGTCATTTCTATCATGTCCTGCGTTTCAACGGCTTTGTCCAAGTATTTGATGATTTCGGTCGACACGTTGTCAATGGACAAGGTAATCTCCGGCACCGGTATCGCTTCAACCGGCGGGAGCGTTAAATCAAAGGCCATGGCGGTAAATTCCACAGTTTGACCGGGATTGAGTGGAGCCGTGTCTTCCAAAGTGCATATATGATTCACATTGTCCCGAACAACCCGAATGGCGGTCGGGTTACCGTTATCATCCACAAACGAGGGATGCCTTAACTCTAATGTGTGCAATAAAATCACATCACTGGGAGCCGAAGCATAGGCTTCTTTTAACGCTTCCGATAAAGTGTTATCTGTCATTTCATTTTTCCTTAAATATCCTCAACAAGTTCACTGATTTTTGAATAGTAAACTTTATTTCCCCGCATCACGACAATTGTATCTCCAACAATAACCATACTTTGCCGATACCATGTTGTTGAGGTAAATGGCATTTTATATTTTTTGTAAGTGGAAAAGTCAGAAGTTGAGTAAATAGCCTTTTGGTCCAAAAGGTAATAAACTCCATTGTCATACAGAACATCAAAACTATAACGTTCAGCACTAAATTCTGTCGGTTTTGTTAACTCATTCCAATTTGTTCCGTCTGAACTTCGAATAAGTTTACTTATCCCCCAAGTGTAATGGTAAAAATAGCCGTTGCAGAAAATAACAGGAACACGAATATGACCACTAAAATCAGACTTGGCTTTCGTCCAAGTTTTTGGGGTTGAACTTGCTATTGCTTTGGAACTGCTGTCCGAAGTTCCTGTAAAATAACTTCCAAAAGCAACAAATTTATTGTTTCCAAACCCAACTTGATCCACATCACCCATAGTACGATTGACGGTTGTACTGTTTAATAAAACTCTTGTCCATGATATTCCATTTGTTGAATAAAAAATAGCCGGATTTGATGTTTGGTTTGGGTTATCTGTCGTGTTTGGATAATACTCTCCACCGATAACATAGTATCCGTTTCCATAAATCAGTTCACCGTTCAATTGAGCTCCTGTGTAATATGCATCAGATGGTAATGTTCCAGAGGCATATGTTGATAAATTTGCATCCGTTGAGATATAAGAAACGGAATTGCTTGAATAATTTGATTTAAGGATTACTAATTGATTGACAGAATTATTATAAAATATACCTGAAGGAGAGGAAACCGGCAAATCAGCCAAAAATGTGATATTGGTTAAATCCGTTTTAAATATTTTTGTTCCCCGAGCGTTATAAACCAACAAATTATGGGTTGTGGAGGGAAATAAATAGGCATCACCGTCTGATAAATCCGGATGTGTCATCACTCTCCAATTGGATTCATCCCCACCGCCGATTGTAAAAAATGATGTTTTTAAACTCATGCGAAACTTCCTTGCAGGTTGCCGATCCATGTCGTCCCGTTGTCAAAACTCCGAAAAGCAAACAAATACTTTTGTGCCGTTGTAATAACCGGAGCCATTCCGTTCAGCCATGAAACCGATGACGGAAAGGTCATCGTTAAATTATTGGTCGTTACTGTTAAATACAGTTCAAAAGTAATTGCTCGGCCGGTTTTGGTTAAACCGGCGGCATTAAATGTAAAAGTCGTTGAGGCTGAGACACTTTTTGTATAAATGACCACTTCATCCTGCAGAACAATTTCTGTTCCGGATAGCTCTGATAGTGCCTGATATAAGGACAAGTCCTTTACACCCATGTTGTCAGCGTATGTTTTAGCTCGTTCTGCTTGCTCGGTTGCCAACGCCACTTGCGTAGCACCGGCCGAGTTAACATGGGAAATCTGCGTTGTCCCTGCACTGGTTATATTATTAATTTGTGTCGTTGTCTCCGTTTGAATTTGTGCAACAGATGTTTGGGTGGTACTGTTAATTGAGGCAAAAGTTGTTTCGCACTGATTTTTGAAACCTTCTGCCTGATTACGTAAAGTCAATGTGTCCGATTTGAGTGTCTCAGTTATCTCTTTTAACGTGTTTGTGTCGTTTTTAATAGCTAAAGTTTCATCACGAGCCGATTTAGCTTCTGCTACCACATCTAAAACACCACCGGTAATAGCACCTCGTACATCCTTTAGCTGCTTGGCCACAGTCGGGACTGCACCGTTTTCCGTTGCCACCGTTGTGGTATCATTGCCATGGATGATATTGTGCCATATAGAGGCATCTGTTTCCGCTTTAGTGACAACGGCTTGTAGTCTTTCTTCCAAATTTGCCATATTATAAATCCTTTATTTGTTTCGGACAAGTCACATGGATGTAATCGTGCAACCGCTTGACGGCCAAGACCAGTTTTTCATAATAACAATCCAATAAGATATTTAAGGCACCCTCGGATAAAGTCGGGCGATCTCTAATTTCAAGCTCCGAGGTAATTTCCCATAAATAACCGTTTAGAAGTTTTGCTTCGAACTGTTGCGTGAAGCGTGCTTCTTGCTCTAATAACCCGAGACCACCCAAAAGAGTGATATAAAACCATTCAGCACCTTCTTTGGCGTGGTATTTGTACCAAGCTTCAAAAAGCGAAAACTGCTCTCGGTTCATTACCCAGCGCACGGAAATTTTAGACGGCGTTTGGGTATAACGCCGCCTTTGTCTCGCTGGACCTGATTCCATATCGCTTCGAACAATCGCTTCTCCGGGTTTAATGGAGTAGCCTTCCGTTGTCGGATAGGGTAAATGTTGAGGGAAATAAATGTTTGCCATTATCTGTAACTCCCAAACGCCGGGTTTAGGGCATAACGTTGTTCCAAAATTGGCGATAAACCTTCGCCTTTAGAGATGTTTTTACCGATAACCCCCTCAATTTGCTCCACAATGATGTCAATCGATACATTACCGCCGGCATCCTTATTAGCTGTCGCCGTTGCTTTTGTTCCGCTCGCATTGTTGTGAACGTTCACTTGTACACTGACGGGATTTTTAGCGTTTAACTCCGTCCCGAGCACGTCCATTTGTCCTTTTGTAAAGACGGTTTCTCCTCGTTTGGCGATGATAGGGATTTCGTCTCCGACCAAACCGCCGGTATGATAACGAGGAGCACCTTCAAAAACAGTTGGACTAATTTCCCTATAAGATAAAGTATCCGAACCAATGACACCTCCTGTATGCGCCATCGGTACACCAAAATACCCCATTATCCCACCCATGAGCGGTTTAATAACGGCATATTGAATAGCCATACGAACCATACCTTCAACGATTGAATTAACTAAATCAGCAAAACCGGCTTTTCCGGTCATAACAAACTCGGTTAATGTATCTTCCATCGCTGTAAACGAGTTTTTAACAATGCTTTCGGTTGCTTTCGCCATATCGGAAGCTTCCGCATAGGTTGCTTGCATGCCCCGTGTTATGCCGTCTTTCCAGTCTTTTGAACTTTTAAGAGCCGTTTCATTTGCTTTTTTGACCATGTCATCGTAGACCCGATTGACATCAGCTTTGAAATCTTCATAACCGGCTTTCGTGCTATCCAAGTTTTTGAGGGCATTATCACGCCACTCGGCCGCTTTTTGCATCGCCTGATCATACGGGTCTTGCAGTTCAAAGACTTTTTTCTTAATATCCTCGATATTTTTCTCATAGGCGGACATGTCAACCGAAGGGGCTTTCGGGGTTTGTTCCTCAATATCCTCTTTCGGGCGCAGTTCCGGATGTTCCAAATACTTTAACTCTTGCCTTGCCGTCCAAGCATCTTTTTGAGCCGCTTTCAAAAGCAACAGTTTTTCCTGAATCGCATCGGCTTGCGGCTTAAAGTCCGGATACTCGGCCGCCAACTCCCAAATCTTTTTCTCGTATTCATCAAGATTATATTTGGATTCCGAGAGAATTTCCGCCAAATCATTGGCAAAAATCTCATACTCGTCCAACATAAAGTTCGGACTGTGTCGTTTCCAAAACGAAATCCCGCCGGTGTTTTTTAGCTCATTTTCAAGGTCTTTGACATTCTTTTCAGCCACTTTCAGCTTATGAGACCACTCCGCAATCGCCTGATTCTTGCTCATCGTGTTCATAAGACCGGTGATTTCCTTGACGGTTTCAGCCATTTGGTCTTTGAGTTTTTGCAATGTATCAGCATGGTCATTAGCGGCACGTTTTGCCACATCGTGACTGTCCACCAACTTATAAAGACCATATGTTAACATCAAAACAAAACCGGCAGGACCACCGAGTAATGCCAATGCTCCTTTCAAAACATTGGCCGCAACTGTGGTCGCATACATTTGAACGGCGGCTAGTTTTGAAACCTGCCACATCATACGAAGACCAAGTGTTGCAGTTGCTCCGGCCGTTCCAGTTCCCAAAAGTGCGGCATTAAGCGATAAAACCGAGCCTTTAAGAAGTGTCCAAGTTCTAACAATGGCGGTAGCACCTAAACGAACTGTAAGCAATGTGATAATCGGTTCGATGTTGTTTGCCAGTGCAAAAAAGGCTTTGCCGGCAACATTAACGGCAGTTGCTAAGGCTCCACCGATTGATTTTGCGGCACTATCAGCACCTGATACCATATCATTAAATTGGTCAAGCACACCTTTAATTGCTTCATTTAATCCGTTTTCACCAATGGTTCGGGCTACTTTTGCCAAGGCATCTTCGATGTTTGACATTGTTCCGCCCATGGTGTTCATCTGTTCAACCATCGCTCCGGCGAAGTTTACATCGCCAATTGACCGCAAATACTTTTCAATCGACTGTGCATTTTTTGCAACTTCTGTCGTAACGCCTTGGAAGATAAACTTTACTGTATCGGTTGCAGCTTTTGCTTTAATACCAAATGTTTTAAGTCTTTCAAATTCGCCTACTGTAGCAGAGGCAACGGCTCCGACAAAATCCAAGATATTTTTACCGAAGGCTGATGCCGTATTACCATAAGAGATTAATGCCTCCATGGTTGGTTCTAATCCCATAGCCTTTAACCGGATAAAGCTGTCAACGATTTCATCCAGTTGGAAAGGTGTGGCAGTTGCAAAATCTTCGATTAAAGTAAATGCTTCTTTGGCCGCTTTTGCAGAACCGGTCACCGTTTTTAATGAACCGGATAATCTTTCAAATTCGGCATTAACACCAACGATAGACTTAAATGTGGAGCTTAATCCTCGTAATCCGAGATAAGCTCCGGCAAGCCCAGCCGCTTGTTTAAGAACGCCATTAAAGGTTTTAGCCGTTTCATTGATAACTTTCAGGTTATCATTGGCCGGTGTGATGACATTCGTAATCTGGCGAAAAGCCTTGGTTCCGTCCGTTCCGATAGATTTGAACTCCTGACGGACTTTATCACCGCCGACTGCCTCAAGTCTGATTGATAATTTTTTCGCTGCTGAACTCATTTATTCCTTCCTTCATTCCCTGTATGGCCGTTGGTAAGAGTTCCGTCATCATTGCCATATCAAATCCAAGGTATTGTGCAATTTCAAAGGCTGTTTTTAAATCCGGCTCAAGAAGTTTAAGCAAAACCTCCCAAGCCTGATAACCTTCGGTCGTTTTTAAGCTTGTTTCGATGTATCGGCACTTGTGGATTGGGCAGTTTGTTTTTTCACCGCATCCTTTACAATAGGTTCGTCCGTCTCCGAAGTGCCATTTTGAGCGGACGTATAGGCGTTTTTTTCAGCCTCTAAAATTTCCTGAATACCACAGTATTGTTGACGGAAGTTTTCTGCCACCACCCAAAAGTTTGAAAACAGTTCTTCTATTTTTTCAGGTGTAAGTGGTGCTTTTTCATCGCTTTCGGCTTCTAAAACCCCATCCCATTCAACAATGCCGGCCAATGCTAAACCGACAATTAAGTTCTGATCGGCAAAGGCTTCACGTTTTGAAACATCTTCCAAATCAGGAATAGATGTATCTTTGATACCGTTTTCTTTATTACTTTTATAAAGTTTAGCCGCTTCTGATACTCGGTTATTCATAAAGGCTTTTGCTTCGTAAAATACAGCAGAGTTGCAAGGTTTTACCTTAACTCGCACACCAGAGCCGAGTTCTAACCAGTAAGGTTCTTTTTGAATTTTAAGTTTTAACATTAGTATGCCTCCACATCATTAACGAGTGTAACAGTAATCATTTTGCCTAGAGAGGGTTCTTGGGCTCCTTGGAAGTCATAAGAACATTCAACACCACCCGGACCATTAACCGAGCGTTTGGGTTTGGGCAGATAAACCTCATGACAGGTTAAAACCAGTTTTTGAGTTTCAGAGATTTGATATCCCAGTTCCAGGTCAACCGGTGTTCCGGCACGAGCCTTATCCATTAATGCATTGTCACCATATCTGACTGAAATCGAACCTGACAATGAGGCAACGCCCAAGTCAATAGCTTCAACTTTTCCGTCATTTCGGATTGTTTCAATCTTTTCAAGGTTGTTTGAATAAGTGACAGAGGCCGAAGTAATATTGGCCAAAGCCTGTCCATCAGACTTGATGAACCCTTGGAATTGAGAAAAACGGATATATCCGAGTACATCAGGACTTTCTACTATGGTTGTTTTTGATGCTGTTTCGCCTTGTGCCAGTAAGGATACAGTCACTTGAGCTTCACCGGATCGAGCAAAGTTAAAGGCAATACTGTCAGCCTTAACACCCAAGAAACGGATAAACTCCGGCACTTCAGGAAGACCAAGTTCTAGGGAATAACTCGGAAGTGAAACCTTGCCACTTTCAAATGTATGGATAAAAGCATCACCATCTTCGCTTGTTGTTGGAGTACCAAAGATAGCTTTGAGCCAAATACCGATATTTCTTAAATCCACCGGTACAGCCAGCTCGCCATCGACATTAATGACATCTTGGAAAGGAGTGGTCGGGTCTCGGCCAAGTCCTAACACGTTAGATGAAATCAAGCCTTGCTCACTATCTATGGTGCTTGATGCAAACGGCACTTGCGTAAATTTACTTGTCGAAAGTGTGCCGTAGGTACTTTCTTCAGCAATTAATAATTTGGCATTCCAGCCGTAAGCTCTAGCCATCTTTGATTTCCTTTCATTTTAATGCGTTTGTTGTCGAATACTGTAAGACCACAGGAATGATTGCTGCTTTGATTAAAGGAGCACCTTCGATGTAATCTTCAATAATTTCAGGTGGTTTGTGATAGATGAAGTCGGTCAAACCAGTCAGAGTTTTATCTGATGATATCAACTCTCCAATTTTTTCGAGGAGTTCATCTAAAAGCATGTCTCTGTCTTCGGATTTGACTGCTTGAACAATTACCTCAACTTCAGCCTCGTGGTTAAACAGGCAAATAGGCGGAGATAGAAGTATTTCCGGAACACCTTGCTTGCCATCACGCATAATCACAAGACCTGTTTCAGGTATTTTTTGTGGAGCAATTTCATTCCTTTTGACCACAACATCTAGTGTTTTAAGCCTACTAAACAAGGCATTTAGTATTGTTTCTCGTTTACTCATTTTTACTCCATAAAAAAACTCCGCAGAAGTAACTGCGGAGCAAATAACAAAACAAATTTTATACTTTAAGGTCTATATCCAGGTAAAGACATTAAGGATTTTCCTTGCATATTGAAATAAACATTCAATCCTTCGTATGGGTTACAAGGAGAGAAGTTAAATCCAGCAATAATAGCCGCAACTATTAATTCTCCATTTGACACATACGTTTCATCAATACCAAATGTTAATAAACTGCGTTCAATAATATGTTTTATTTTATAACTAGAATGTATTTTTCTGATGGTTGATGTTGATCTAATTTTTTTAGTTAACAGGTCAGAAATTTTCATTATAAAATCACTATTATTTATCAACTCTCTACGATTTTCATTTTGATATTGTCGTTTTTCAATTTTATTCATTTTTTTCATTTCTTGAAAATCAAATCGAATACCAGATTTATTTAATCCCAAATTCTTATATAGCACTTGTGCTACTTTCAATTCATTCTCACTCGCAGACATTAATTCATTCCAATTATTAAATTCTGCTTCTCTAGCAATAACGTGTTGAAAATTCATTAGTGTAGGATTCTCTTTATTTAGAAAAACACTCTCAAAACGATACATCGCTTCAAACTTACGGTTATTAAAATCTTTTTGAAGAAATTTTGCTTGTGATTTGAAAAAAACTACCAAATTAGTCATTTTAATTTTCCTTTCAGAGCTTCAAAATGTCCGAATCTTATAAAGCTCAGTTAAAAATTAAAATAACAGGCTTAAAGGTAATGGATACTCCTTTGGCGGACGCCTAGCATTTACCCATGCTTAGTAAATACTAGGAAATAAAATCGAAAAAGTCAATAAAAATTATTCATCGTCACTCCAATTTTGAACTATTAATGACGGGACTTTGTCCTGCCATCTTTTGCTTTCTGTTTCAAAGTTGATGATTTTGGGTATCTTCACTTGAGGAACAAGAATAAAGGCAATAATCGTCTTTTTCCGTTGTTCATGAACAAGGAAAGAAGTCCCATGAGAGCGATAAACAAACCTCAGTTTTACACCTTTGGACCGCTCATAAAGTGCCGGTGTCATTCGTTTCCCATAAGCTCTTTTCTTAATAGCTGTCGTTGGAACGGCAAGCCAAAAGCCATTGGGCGAGCGAATAACACTGGCAAATTCAAAGCCTTCCATAATCTTGGGTGCTTTGGTATAAACAACACCGGCGGCAGAGATACTCTTTTTAGATTTTGGATAAGTATCACCACGCCAAGTATTAGCCAACCGGTCACCTAAACCGGCAGACTTAATCTGATGACGCATTGAACCTTTCAAACCATCGGTTGCTTGCCTGATGCCGTTTGTGACAGCTTCAGCTCCTGACCGATAATGTTCTTCCATATATTCTTCCAAATTTCCCTCTAATGCTGCCTTTAGTCGCATGATACCTCCGCACGCCAAACAAGGCGATGTTGTTCTCGCCTTGGGTCTGACATAACACGATATGTCGCACCGCCACATTCAAATGTGTAACCTACAGCCAAATCGGGTGTGTCAGAAACTCTTACCCTGATTAAAGTTGTAGGAGAAATGGTGTTTGCAAAACCAACTTCTCCTACATCATCAGGTGCAAAAATTAAGATAGGAACGTTCTTTCCGTTATACTCCGCCGGTTGGCCCAGTCTCTGGAACAGACTGTCCACCGCTTTTGCTATCATCGGGTTTGTTGTCATTTGTCGCTCCATTATTATTTGTTTGAGGCTTGTTATTTGGATTTTGAGGAGTTTGAGCCTTTTTCAATCTTTCTGCAAAGCCAAGTGAAATAAGGCGTTTTGCCTCATCATCACTTACTTCACATTCCTGACCGGGCTTAATTTCCTGAGCCTTTCCAACAACAAGTGTGATCAATGCTTTTACTTTTATCGCCATGATGACCTCCTAGCCAATGGTTGCACACGATACCGCATTTGGACGGTATGGAACGACAAGCGGAGCTGACTGTAACAATAACCAACGAACGGAAGGATCTTCTTCCAACCAAGACTTGGTAAAGTAACGAGTAGCCGTCCAGTTTGCTTTTTCGTCGTGGATTGCACCATAGCAACGTGTTCCGTCTAAGCCATCACGAGAACCGAGGATGACAGTTTTTGAAGGCAATAAGTTTGTGGTTTGACCGGCATCATTGATATAACTGTCGTTATAAACATAGATATCAAAGTCACCGATAGTACCAACATAACGAGCCTTGCTGTCTTTACCACGAGTAATCGGGTCGGCATTTAAGGTGTTGTTGGTGCCTCTGCGGTAATCCAAATACTTTTCAACCGTTGAGTTAGAACGGAAGATTTTCCAAGCATCAGGATCCATTACCACAGTTTTAGCAACCACACCGGCTTTGTTTTGAATTTCAGAAGCCCAGTCCTCAAGGTTATCAAGTGGTTTAACACCAGATGTAGCCCATGTGTTGGAACCAACTAAGGCCTTAGTCAAACTGGCATCACGCCCAAAAGAAACTGTCGTAGACGGATAACCATCGCCTGAAACGATTGTTTGTCCGGTTCTTAAGATTTCGGCCGCCATTACTTCTTCACGACGAGTAAGATTTTCCAACTGATCCTGTAATGTTGTAGCCAACGCTCGTTCATAACGTTGAGCGTTTGATAAATTGCCTCCGATGATTTCTCCGGCAACACGCTTGAACGGAATGTTCGCATCAAAGCGGCGTTTGTCTTTGACATAGGCCGGCTTGAAAGATTTGGTTGTATAACCTTTATTGTCGACCACTTTACCCGGAAGTAAAGGAGACACAAACGGAGTGATGCGTGGTTTACTGTCCGTCACATCAAAGTAGATTTCCTCTTTTTCAGAGGTTTGGACATTCGGGAAGAAGGTGTCCAATAAGAAAGATGAAGGAGTTGGTAAGTTTTCAACGACCTTCGATAAGACATGAGTAGAAAAAATATCCATAACTAGCTCCATAAATTATAATATTGTTATATCTGTGCAAGAGCAGAAAATGGTGTAATGCGAAGTTTGTTTTTTGAAATGATACTGATTGCTATCATAAAAAAAATAAACAAGCAGAACACATTTTATGCCTTGCCTTCGGTTTAGTTTTTACGGATGCTCCCTGCGTCATAATCCTTGTCAATATCCGCAATATTCACTGCGGATTATTCCTTGTGTTCATCTCTTAAAAACATAAACACAGGGATGACAATATTATGATTTATGGAGCTTTATCCTTGGTTTGATTTTACAAAAATGCTCTTTGCTCTGAGTTTGTCTGTCAGAGTGGCAACATCAACAGATGCTTTCAAAGCTGATGCGTTAAATTCGCCGGTTAAATAGATAACGGCTTGTTTGTCTTCGGCTGAAGCATCAACGGTTTCGGCTAAAATTGCCTCAGGCTCGGATGAGCAGATGGTGTATTTACCGTCTGATTTGCTCAATATCGTTCCTTTTTCATAGGAACCACCTGTGATTGTGGCCAAAATGCCAACTCTTGGAAACTCGCCGGCGAGTAAGTTATCGACCGCTAATGTTCCTTGGTCCTTAAATCCTTGTACTGTCATTATTTGACCTCCATTGTGTATGATGCAATACGAGCAGCGACCATGTCCGGAGTTTCTTCTTGTTCTTCAACAGAAGGAGAGATGTTCGGATTTGGCACACTTGCCATGGCTTTTTCAAAGTCAGTCGTTTTGGCTGCTGTCGGAATAGTTCCTAAAACCGCCAAAATATCAGAGGCTGACATATCTGTTTTTGCGAGCAACATCTGAGCTGTTTCTTCTTTGCCTTTTGAAAGCTCGGAAGCGAACACTTGGCTCATACGCTCACGTTCGGCCATTTTAATATCCTCGGCCGAAAAGGTGGGTTTTTGTTCATTCATGAATGATTTCTCCATAATGTTAAGGTCCGACACCAATTCCTCGAATGAGGACAAGCCGTCAGCCAGACCAATAGTGACGGCTTTTTGCCCAACAAACACATCTCCACCGCCAAAGTTCTCAATAACTTCTTTCGGGGAGATATCCCTGTTAAGTGCAACTTTATTGATAAAAACATCAGCCAACGCATCGACATGTTCTTGAATTTTGGCTTTGCCTTCCTCCGTTTCCACGTTCGGACGTTTATTCGGACTTTGAGAGGAAACAATCTCAATGGTTTTGTTTTCATCATCTTTTTCAAAAATGGAAACGACACCGATTGAGCCAATGACGGCCGTATCGGTTGCATAAATCTTGTCGCAGGCCGAGGCGATCCAATAAGCACCCGAGCAACAATAACCGGATGCATAAGCGATAATCGGCTTGGTGCCTCGAGCCTTATAAATCATATCGGCGACTTCCGAACAGCCGTTTACTTCGCCGCCCGGACTGTCAACATCAAGCAAAATGGCCTGAACGGTAGGGTCTTTGAGGGCTTTATTAAAATCCTGAGCGAAAAGCTCGTAAGAGGTCGCTCCACAAATGCGAGTAAAAAGGTTCGCATACCTGAATAAAGGTCCGGCAACTCTGATAACAGCAACGCCGTCTCGGATAGAAATGGCGTTTGTGTTTTTCATCTCTTTACCAATTTGACTGGCGACTGCTTCAGGACTTTTGTTGTTCTGCTTCGCTATCGTCATCATCGTCTGCAACATCTCGGGCGTTATTGCCCATACGGTCCTGTTTAATAGTTTCATTGTTTTCTCCACTCATTAATTAATAAAAAAGCTTGTTTAAATTAGATTTTTGTGATATAAAGATAACTGACTTAGCGGTAGCTATTTCATAGTTATGACGTTCCTTGCAGTCTTTGGGAAGTTCTTAGTGACTTTTGAGGCACTATGACAACTTTTACAAGACATTTTGAATTTTATTTTGGTTTTTTCACCATTCGATTTTTCGATAAGAACGCTAGGTCTAAATGTAAGGAGATATATTATGTCTATATATAATATATGTCACTTACTTCGAGAGGTCGTAAACTTAATGATTGCTATTTTAAGATTAGTAATCATTGTCGTAGAACTCTTGGAGGTGGTGATTAACTATAAAGGAGTTTTTTTATGTCTTACCAAAAATATGAATTAAAATATAAATTTAAAACCGATAAATTTATATTTGTTCCTTCTGAAGTATCTCGAATACATGGTCTAAAAATAAAAAAAGAATTAGAAAAACATTTTAAAATCCCTTCTTTTTATCAGCATTTATTACCTAAAGGTCATGTAAAAGCAATAAAAAAACATTTATTTCAAAATTGGTTTATAAAAGCAGATTTAAAAAATTTTTTTTATAATATTACTCAAACTAAAATTACAAGATCGTTGAATGCTTTGCTTCACAATTATGAGAAGGCTAGATATATTGCAAAGGTGTCAACCGTAACATCAGAAATAGATAAGAAAAAAATTTTTCATCTTCCTTATGGATTTATTCAATCTCCTATAATTGCAAGTATATGTCTAAACAATAGTGGGCTAGGTCAATATTTACATTGGTTAGATTCAAATGGATATAAAGTATCAGTATATGTTGACGATATTATTATTTCAGGAAAAGAAAAAGATGATCCCATTAAAGTACTTGATCAATTAAAAAAACTTTCGATACAATCAAACTTGCCTTTAAATTCCAATAAAACATTTATTTCATATGAATCTATAACCGCATTTAATATAGATTTAACATTTAATCAAACACTTATTAATCCAGAAAGAATGAAGGTATTTCAAGAGATTTTAAAAAGCGAGTGTAGTTCATTAAAAAAAGAAGCAATTCAAAAATATATTAATGATGTTGAGAAAGTATAAATTCATCAACTCAATATTTAAAAATTTTTTTCATTTGAATAAGGTTTGTTGTACCTTTTTTATTCCTCTTGTTCTGAGTTTCTTTTATTGTTTTCCTTTCACTTAAATGAAAACCTTTACTTTCTTTTTGAAAAAGTAAAGGATAAATTGATAACCTTTACTTTTTGTGTTTTGGATAACAAAAAAGCCCCACGAGAAGTGAGGCTTTGTTTTGTTTGATAGATACTTAAATAAATGCAATAGGTATTGCAACAATTTCTCTAGAAATAAAAGATACTTCCTGTTTTAAACATAAAACAACACCTTTTGCTATTGGCTTTTGCAGTTTTTCAAGTACATTAAAGTTTTTATAAGCATTTGAATCAGGCATCATTGTTTTCTTTACCTCTATCGGATAAATTGTATTATTCGCCTCTATGATAAAATCAATTTCTTTGGCATCTTTATCTCTGTAAAAATAAATATTTGGTTCTTTAGCATTATGCCAATATGATTTGAGTATTTCAGATAACACGTATGTCTCCAGTATCGCTCCACTCATAGCACCTGCTTCAAGAGATTTTGGAGTATCCCAACCTGTTAAATATGCACATAACCCTGTATCCAAAAAATAAATCTTCGGCGTTTTTATAATACGATTAGTGATATTATTATAGTAAGGATGTAATAAATACACCAAACCGGAAGCTTCCAAAATATTTAACCAAGATTGGGCCGTTTTATTATCAATAGACACATCTCTGGCAATATCTGCAATATTTAATAATTGTCCTGTTCGTGCAGCCACTGCTTTTATAAAATTATTAAATCTGATAGCGTCAGATATATTATAAGAACCTTTTACATCTCGGTCTATATATGTTTTCACATAAGAACTGTAATAAATATCTCTGTCTTCACCGTTTCTGCTTACCAGTTCAGGGAAAGAACCGTTAAAAATATTTGTATAAACCGTTTGCAATGTGCTTTGAGATTTTTTTTGTTTTTTCAGTTCATCAATAAAATCATTCGTTGGAAGGAAAGGAACAGTATCAGGATGATTGTTTATTTCTTGATTGGACAACCCCAATAAATCAAGTATTGCTACTCGACCTGCCAAAGTTTCTTGAATTCCTTTCATAAGATGAAATTTTTGTGAACCGGTTAACAAAAACAATCCTTTTTTATCTCTGTTTTGATCAACATATATTTTAATATAACTAAAAAGTTCCGGTGCATATTGTACTTCATCGATTAAAACAGGCGGTTGATGTTCTTGCAAAAACAAAGCAGGATCATTAATTGCCTTAGCTCGTTCATTCAAATCGTCCAATGTAACACGATTATATTTATCAGAAATATATGTTTCTAATAAAGTTGACTTACCAACCTGACGAGGACCGGTAATTAATAATACTGGAAAATTTTTAGTTAATCGGTCAAGATGACGTGATAAAGTTCTTTGATACATAAGATATCCTTTCGGCTAAAATGGATTATAACTCCAATATAGCCGAAAACAAACATAAAAGCAAGTCCTATTTTATTTTTTTGCATTTTTGCTATTTTATAAAACAGAAAACACGTCTCAGATACTCCCCGATACCTCTTTTTCTTCATCTTGTTCTATGTTCCTTTCATGGTTTTCTCCTAATGTTAAACCTAATTCAGCAAGTTTGGCTTTTTCTCTTGCTCTTTGTTCTAAAACTTCTTCCCAGTCTAAGCCTTGACCGGCACATTCGGCCTCTAATGTTGAAAGCTCTATCTCCATTCGGATTTGGCAGGCTTGTGCCTCTTTGACAGGATCCACCCAACCACGACCCGGACCGATCCACTTACATCTTGTATATGCGTAGCGGTTCTCATAAAAGTCCGGAGCATCAACCAGTCCCTTATTGACAGCTTCTTCAAGCCATAGTTCATAAACCGGTGTTGCCCAGTAATCGGACAGCCATTGACGGCGACCGTTGAAATATCGCCAAGCTTCTAACAAGGCAGAACGGGCGGACGAGTAATTGGTCTTTGAGAAGTCTTTTAACAGCAACTCATACGGAATGTTTAATCCGGTTCCGATGTGTCGGAGCAAGTTTTCAACGAAAGCACCATATGCCGAGTTCGGGCGAGACGGGGTAAATGGGGCGACCTTATCTCCGGGGAATATCGGAATAATCGAGCCACCCTCTAACTTAACTTGCCAATCTTTTTTGGCATTCAAGTATTCATCGCTTGAACCACCGAACAGTTCGTTTAAGCCTTCATTATCCATCGGCGTTTCAATAAATGCGGCAATCATTGCATTCACAATGGCGGCCTGCAGTTCTGACCGCTCATAATGATCGAGCATTTTGAACATCGGCATAATGGCACTTAGGACAGGCTTTCCACGATTTTGCCCAATTCGGCTGATATCGTGAACGTGTAGAACTCGTCTTCGGCCAAAAGGAGTAAAAGCCGAAATACGCTCCCAAGACGCAGTTCCTGTCCAATAATCGCCCGGATGGTCTTTTTGAATGTGATAGGCAATGGGGGCTCCATACTTATCAATTTCAATACCACCTCGGAGTGTTTTGGTATCGCTGACATTGTTGGAGTTTGATAATCTGTCAGGCTCTACCAACTGTATGGCTGTTGAAAAAGGTCTGTCTTTCAACCATAACGGCAAAGCCAAAGCCTCGCCATTGATCAGGCAGGACTTGAAAACCTGTGTCGTTAATCCATAAAAGTTTAACTTTTTGGCCGCATCACAGTTAAATGTTTCTGCCCACGATCGCCAAAGACCTTCCACCTTTACTTGCCATTCTTCTTCCCATTCTTTGGTTTTACCTAATGCTTTATAATCCGGCTTGACTGACAGGCGAAACCCTGTGCCGACAATGTTATCGGATAAGGTTTGCATGGCACCCGAAGCCACACCATGGTTACGGGCCAAATCCCTTGAACGGGCAACAATTGTATTTAATTCCGGTAATAGGTCGCTGTCCGCCGACCCACGTCCGGGGAGCCAAGAAGCAATCTCTCTTAAAGAGTGCGAGGCTGATTTATGTGATGTATCTGTCATTAAAATGCTACCTTTATCATACGTCTGCGAGAGGTTGTCGTTTTACCTTCGGCCACCGCAATTTGAGATTTTAGACTTGAGATATAACTTTCCAAAGCCGCTCGTGAGGTTTGGTTATAAGTTACCGAACCGAAATTGCCGACATTAACCGAAACTTCCTTAGCTCCGATTAAGAGCTTATGATAGGCTTCTTCTGCCTCAGCCAATCGTGTTTTGAGTAATTCTTTATCTATAACCATGGATTATCCACCTTTGTTGGTTGCATTTGAATAAATCGTTTTTTCTTTTGAACCGGAACAGCCGAGCTTTTGGCCGGAATAACGGCTTCCAACTCTTGCCATGCCTTTTCACTTAATCGGTCAAGACCATAAATTGCAGCTCCGGCACGAGCATAAACTCGGCAGTCCAAGGCTTCGTTTCGTCTTGCCGGGTCTTTTTCCCATGCCGGTTTCGGATAGCCGTTGCTGATTTTCACGACTTGTCGTTCAGCGGTCAGCTGTTTGAAGTATTCTTCAGAGTATTGAGGGAAATGACATCTGCCAAAATCCGTTGCATTTTCGCCAACCCGTTCCATTTTAAGCCAGCGATAAAGCTCGGTTTTAATCACCGGACCGGACACATTCCACACTTTTAAGCCTTTCTTCTTCGTGTCGGCTTTTGAAGTGGATAGGATCATCGCCGTATCTCGGCTTTGTCCTTTTATCGCTACAACTGTATGAGGCTGACTGGCTCTTGCACCGGACCCACCCCAAACAGCTTGGTTGAACTGTTTGACGAAGTTATAAACGTCCTGAGTTGCATAACCGGAGTCAACGCACATCACCCGAATGGGCATTGTTATGCCGCTTTCGTGAGGATAATCCTTATGAAGCACATTTTGAAGTTGTCGCCATACGTCAGGTTTTGCCGTATCGCCGTCAAGAACAAAATGCTCCACCGACCAACTTTGCTTTTGTCGTCCCCATGCCACAACCTCGCATTCGATACGGTCTTTTTGAATATCCACACCGGCTGTAAGGAATAGGCCACCATTTGGAACTGTCCCGATTGGGTAAGTTTCCCTTGTTTCATAAAGACGTTGCCATTCAGGTGCATCGCTTTCTTGTTCGAACGTTTCACCCAAGATGGTGTTTTGAAAACCTTGTATCAAACTCGGGTTTTTCTTGGTCTTTTCGTAAATATCAACGCATTCTTTCCAAGACAGCCACCCAACCGGAGAGTAAAGCGAGGACAAATGGTATCCAGCCGTTATACCGTCACTTTTTGATGTCGCTTGCCAATGTCCATTTGCAAGCATCTGCGTTTTGTAGTGTTCTCCGATGAGCTTGTTACAATGTTCGCACTCATAAAAGACGTTTTCGCCTTCAGCTCGTATCTGCGACCATTCCAGTTTTTGAAATCCGCCACAGTAAGGGCAAGGCACGACGTAATATCGCTTGTCGGAGTTTTCAAACTCACGCTCGATGTTAGACAAGCCTTTGATGGTTGGTGTCGAAACCAAGAAAATCTTCTTCCTTTTATTAAAGGTGGCCGTTCTTCGTTCAGCCAAAAGGATTGGATCACCTTCGCCGTCATCAACCCAGATAATAAAAAAAATGAGGATAAGTATTATTTATTTTATAAGTGATTGAAAGTATTTATAGATTTCATCTTGGCATTTAAGGTTATGATGATTTTTCGCATACAGGCGGTGATAGCGACCATTTTTTTCTTAGCGGCGATTTGGGTTAAGTGTTCATACTTACGCTTGATC
>CALXXW010000020.1 GCA_944392785.1 uncultured Alphaproteobacteria bacterium
AGGGCTGTCCTGAGGACATTAACTTTAAAAATTTTGTTTCACAAAACCGGCGTACTTCCGTCCGCCTTTTTTATGCGTTCCGAACATGCTTCCTCGCCTGTTCAAATCACCCGCCGGACTCATTCTAAAAAAAGACGGAACAAGTCCGCCTTCTTTTAGAATGGTCGGAATGACGGGATTTGAACCCATGGCCCCTACGTCCCGAACGTAGTGCTCTACCAGGCTGAGCTACATTCCGATAGCTAACCCTTCTATACCTTTTTAAGACAAAAGTCAAGAATTATTTTTAAAAAGTTTTTGATGGGAATCTCTTTCGCTCTTGCAGGATGAATATAAACATGATATGCTTCCTTCGGAATAAAAGGGGTGTATATGAGACTTATGGCTGCTGTTATGCTCTCCGTAGCCGGTCCTGTCTTGACCGAGTATGAGAAGAGATTGTTGGAAAAAGTAAATCCTTTAGGTATTACTTTGTTTTCTCGTAATATCAGGAATCGATCTCAGGTGAAGCATCTTGCCGAGGAAATTTATACGGTTATAGGACGGGAAGATGTCCTGATCGCGGTGGATCAAGAAGGTGGACGTGTTTGTCGTTTAACGCCTCCGGAGTTCGATGAATATGCGGCAGCGGCGGCGATAGGGGCGTTGCCTTCATCAGAGCGACAAGAAATGAGTCGTTTGCATGCTCAACTTATCGCTGACGATTTACGAAGTATTCACTTCAATATGAATTTTGCTCCTTGTTTGGATGTGGTTTATCCGACAACTCATGCGGTTTTAAAAAGTCGCTGCTTTTCATCAGATCCGGATGTGGTAGCTCAAGTGGGGGTTGAAATGGTAAAGGCCTATCTGACAGCGGGAATTATCCCCTGTGTGAAACACTTACCGGGACATGGGAATGTATCCGTCGATCCCCATCTTAAAATGCCCGTTTTATCGAATGATGCACAAAATTTTCAAAAGGATTTAAGGCCTTTTCAAGCCGTTGCAGCTTTGACTCCTGCCGCTATGACGGCACATATTCAAGTACCTAAAGTAGATACGCTGCCGTTGACATTATCGGCTCGAGGGATTCAAGAGATTATTCGAGGGCGTATCGGTTTCCAGGGGCTTTTATTTTCTGATGCGATTGAGATGCGGGCGTTGTCCGGTTCACTTGCTGAGCGTACAAAACAAGCTCTGGCTGCCGGATGTGATGTCGTGTCATATTGCGGAGGTCAGGAGGCGGCATTATCTGAAATTGCCTCAGTCGCTTCTCCTTTGACAGAGAAAGGGATGGAGCGTTTTGGGAATTTAAAAGAAGTGCTTAAACGGCAGCATACGGTTGCTCCCTCTTGGGAGCAGCGCCGAAGATACCGGATATTGATGTCCCAAATAACGCCGCCGAAAGAGGATTATGATGCTGTTGAAACATTACATAAAATGCAGGAAGGTCAAGGATGAAACACATGGAAGAATATCCTTTTTTATCTTCGGCTCCCAGAAAACAAGAGGTTCGCCTTGTCGTTTTGCACAGTTTTGCTTTACCCGTATCCCAGATGTTGACGGTATTAAAAGAACAGGGTCTAAGCATACACTATATGATTGATGAAGATGGCAGGGTGGTGCGTTGTGTCCCAGAAGACAGAGTGGCTTTTCATGCCGGTCGGGGTCATTGGCGGGATCTCCAGGGAGATTTAAATGCCATGAGTATTGGTATAGAATTGTATCATCCCAACTTGGGACAAACACCGTATGCACCGAAACAAATCAAGGTGTTGATTGAATTGTTGAAAGAGATAATGGAACGTTATCGAATTTCGCCGGCCTACTTGGTTGGGCATTCGGATATAGCGCCTCTTCGAAAAGCAGATCCGGGAAGGGCGTTTCCGTGGTCTCAACTGGCCGCAGAAGGATTGGGACTTTGGCCCGCGAGACAGCGAGTTCGGCACACGGATGATGTCTGTTCTCCTGTTGAGATGTTGGCGACTATAGGGTATGATGTCTCGTCAGATGAGGCTCTTCGCGCATCCACCTATGCCTTTAAACGTCGTTTTTTACCGGAGAAAGTACGCCTTGTTCAGAATGTCAACCGTTTGATTGCCGAACCGTGCCCGGCTCGGGCGGCTGTACATAGCACCTGTCCTGTTTTTCTGCGTCGTTTAAAGCAGGTTTATCAGTTATATTCGTCTTGTGTTATCCGACATGATTCCTGTTGAGGCAGGTATCACTTTCGGGGTCTTAACACCTCAAGCGGTGTTTTGAGGATGTTGGCTCTCATCCCTTCAAAAATCAAGTTGAGTTAATAGGGCCGTCGACACAAATGCGGTCATTCAAAATTAACGGGTATGTTCCTGATGACGAGTTAACCACGTGGATAGATTAGGGTGTGCCATAGGACAAGTGACGGGCACTTTTTCTCTCTGGATATTATAGAACAAGTGAGTCCGGTTATACAATTCAAATAGTTCCTTGGACAGAGCCTTTGTTCCGCTGGGCAGCTCTGTATTTGATGCCAGCATCTGAGTGCATAAGCGTACACGATGTGCCCCTTTTTGAAGTTCCGGTAAAACGGATGCTGTTTGCTTGGAAACATGCTGACAAGCTTGTCTGAATAAGGTGGCAGTCTCCATTGCCATGAGCAGTAGGGCTGAAGTAGGAGACAAATTTAAAATCTGTTTGTCATTTTTCGCTTTGTCCGCCTTTTGGATGATGAGTATGGCTTCTGATGCCAGTCGTTGCCCCACGACGGAGGTCAGTTGAAGCCTTAAGTCAGCGGCCTGTTTTTGGGAGGATAATTTATCTTTGAAGCCCGAAAAAAAGGCAGCTATGAATAAAGGATAATCTCGAGAGGGGTCAAAGTCAGCTCTTTTTTGCCACGCCGAATAGAGGAATTCAACCGTTTGGTATGCCATATCTAAACTTGACGTTGAACGGGTTGAGTCTTCGGTCGGGTAGAGGCTCTGGGTCAATAACTGTATATCTCCCAATAAAAGCCCTAAATCCGGCCGCTTTAAAACTTTTTTTAAGGGGCATAATGATTGTTGATATTGCACCAATTGACGTTGAATCAAATCTTGCCTCATTTGGTATATGACTTTTTTTGATGCTTCAGATTCCGTGGCGGAGTAATACGGGCCACGGTTCTTTAGAATAAACTCTAATAAATCGGTAGATTTAATGCGAGGGTAAATACCGAAATGAATCAGAACATGACACATGGCAACGGCTATTTTGTGATTTTCGGGGGTGGGTGATTTATTGAGCAAAAACTCTGGTAATTCCGCTAAGGAAACGACCCGAGAATAATGTTCCGTTATGGCAATACGGCTTCTGCCCTCATCATACCGATAGGTTGTTTTTTCCCCCTCTTCATAGTAAACGTTTCGTTGAAAGATATTTGTTTTTGTTAATAGGTATTCAAAGGCATCCAAAGAACCGGCACACAAGGCCAGAGATAGACCGTTTTCCCAAACTGTTATATCGCTATGGTCTCCTTCATCTTGCACAAGGCGCGGATAGCGAATGTTGACATCAAATTGAGGATGATTCGTTAGTTTTTTTAACGCTTCGACATCGTTATTTTGAATCGCTTGCAAAAAATGTTTTTTCTTGAATAAAATCATGAAGGCAACCTTTCTGAACAAAATGAAGTGGAAAGTAGTTTAGCATGGGGTATTGTTTTTGTCAAGATATTGCTGAAAATTCGGTGCTCACTTTGCCTTTTATCTGCCATCCTTTTGAGGCACGACTCATGCAATCTAAATACAGTGTTCGAGTCGGATCAGAAAAGGCCTCCATCCCGCAAATGCTTGGTTGTTGACAACCTGTAAGCGCGGGTTGTGTCCAAGGTCTTTGTTCATCATAAGCCACCCCCATGGCCGCCCATAAAAGAGCTTCCATCGTTTTTTGAAGGGGACTGAAATAAACGTGCGGTTTTCGAGTAAATCGACGTTGTATACTTTGAAAGACGGGTTTGTGTTCCGGAAGGATAAATCCGTTTCCCATCAATAAATTTTCAAATGTTTGGCGAACAATCGGATGATTCCAACCGCCGCCGTATAGAGAAATTTCTGTCGGCATATTGATATTCGGTGACACAAAACGCAGCGTCAATGCGGCAATATATCCGGCGAAATAAGCGGCTGTATACAAGGCCTGATTGAAATTTTCTTTTTTTTGAAAAGCTGTTATCCGTGCACAGTGATAATAAGCCGGATCTCCGGACTTGGGTGGCGGCTGTTCATAGTAGGAACGTCCCAAATCGTAAAGCTGTTGCAGTAAAGTTTCATCTAAAAAACCTTTTAAGCTATATTGACCATCTCGATCGTATGTATCCCGTGTGTGGTATCGGACAATGGCATCGATAAATTCATTGCAGGGGCCGGCATCCCAACTTTGCAGAGCTTGGCCGTTTATAATAATCGTTGGGTTGGATGTATTACCGGCGTTATAGTCAATTTTGTTTAAGACGCCCTCTTGACGTGCCAGCAAAGCCGATAAAGGCGGTGCCAGAGGAGCACCTTCACCGCCATTCATGATATCATCTGATCGAAAATCATACAGGACGCGGATAGAGGCTTTCAATTTTTTAGAAATTAAGTCGGCCAACATTTGTCCTGAGCCGATTTGCAGCGTATAGGGGAGACATCCTAATTGACGTGCGCGTGAAGGCGGACAATGATCGAGTGTTTTTCCATGCGAGCATATGGCTTTGATGTCAGAGGGGTTGATATGATGTGTCTGTATCAGCTCGATAACGGCTTGAGCTATCTGATGAACATAGGTATCATGTAAGTTGCGAAAACAGGGTAAGGCATTGAGATCTGCCATTGAAATGCCGCTCATGATCTTGTGCCGCACACGCTGTACCAGAGTAATCATGTCGTGAGAAAAAGGCGTGCTTTTTTGGGCTTTCAGAGACAATGTCCCGTTATTCCAATCGGCCAAAACCACATCAATGGCATCCATGGAGTTTCCCGTCATAATACCGATATACAGGGCGCTCATGAAGGCTCCTTTAGGTGATGTTCTGCCAAAAGGGCTTCCACGTCTCTTAAAGTGGCACAAGCGTAATCCGGCGGTGTTGCTTGTATTTCGGGAGAGGAGATATCTGTTCCGACCAGAATCGCGATGGCATGAGGATATCGGCGAGCCATCATGATATCCGATCGACTATCGCCAATGGTAATGAGTTGTTTAAAGGAAAGCCCCTTAAGAGCTGTTTCTACAAACCGTTTATCGGGCTTATCCGCGACGGCAATACCGGCGCCGATTATTCGGCAGAAACAAGAGGTTAGTCCTGTCTCAGCGACCTCTCGGTGCAATAACAAGTCGTTTTTATTGCTTGCTAGTATGTTGCAAAAACCAAGCCTGTTGGCTGTTTCCAGGGCCTCATAAGCACCGTCTTTTAGTTTGACTTGGTCCGTGTGTTTCTGATAAGCGTTCAGGTAGACACTCCTTGCTTCTTCCCTTTTATCCGGACCGAATAAAGTTGTCAATAATTGACTACCGGAGACATTCATCCCTTCTTTGGCTTGCTTGGGTGTCCACGGCGCCAGGCCGAAATGCATGCGCATGTCATTTTGGGCGGCTAATATCGCAGAAAACGTATCCGCCAATGTGTTATCCCAATCCCACAGAATAATATCATCCATGGCGATAATATATCATGCTGTCCATTTAAAGTCAAAATAAATCTGTAGATGATGTGGAGGGTTTATCAACCGGAGATATAAGGGCTGAGAGCTTTTAGGATTCTCTTTCAATACCCCTCGAACAGCACCTTTTTCAAGATGTTGAAATCATAGAAATATCAGTCGCCTTCTTAAAAAGGAGTTTTTTGTTTGCTATCAGGCTCCTTTTTTTGTGAGCGTTTATTCGTCGATTCAATCTGGTCTAAATCCGCACCAGGTGAATCTCCAGAACGGGTTTTTTGCCATAGTGTTCTTTTAAAAATTGACGAATTGTTTGTCGCATATGATTTTCGATCAGGTCATTATTGTTGATTTGGTCAGGTTTAATTTCTGCAATTTTTTCCTTGATTTGAAGTATAAGAGCCTCTTTATCCGACTCGGTTTGCTCTACCAGTCCAAAGGTTGATAATTGAGGTTCTCCCATCAGAACTCCTTTTTTATCCAAAACAATGGTTAAGACAGCACTACCGTCATCCATCATTTTTCTTCGTTTTCGCAGAGCCTCGTCATCCAGACGAATGATACGCTTCCCGTCAACGGCCAGAATACCGGCTTTGACTTCACCAATAATCTGAGGTGTATCATCTAACTCTATGACTTCGCCGTCTTCCAAGGCAAAAGCCGCTTTGGCACCCCACTGACGAGCCAGCTCCACATGTCCCATCAATTCCATCGCCTCGCCATGCACGGGTAGAGCAATTTTAGGCTTAAGCAGTGTATACATTTTTTTCAAGTCATCACCGGCATAGTGACCGGAAACATGGACCAAAGCCTCACGATCCGTAATAATTTTAATGCCTTTAGCCTTTAAGCGGCGTTGTAATAAAGCAATAGCTTTTTCGTTTCCGGGAATGACGCGAGAAGAAAAAATAATGACATCATCCGCCCCGAAGTAAACAGAATTTTTTTGAGGCATTGTGCTGGCTAAATTGCTGAGAGCAGAGAACGGTTCGCCCTGAGATCCCGTGCATATGTATAACACGGAACCGATGGGACGTTCTAAAGCTTCGGCTTCTGATAAAAAGGCCGGAATGTCCTTAAAATATCCCGTTGCACGGCCGGCGGCTTCCACACGCCACAGACTGCGTCCCAACAGACAAACCTCTCGATGGTTGGCGGCGGCGGCTCGACAAATGCCCTCCATCCGTGCGACATTGGAAGCAAAGCAAGCAACGGCAATTTGTTTGTTCGGATACTCAGAAATCAACTGCGTCAAGGTGTCCGCCACATCGGCTTCGGTCTTGCTTGTCCGTGTCCCGAATACATTCGTCGAATCACACACCATGGCAAGGACACCCTCTTGACCCAAAGCCTCAAGCGTTTGAAAATCCGTCTGCTGTCCTAAGATCGGATCGGCATCCAATTTCCAATCTCCGGTATGAACGACCAAGCCTTCGTGCGTGCGTATGGCCAAGGCGTTGGGTTCGGGGAGAGAATGATTCATTCGAATGAATTCTACCTCAAAGGGTGTTAGATCGATAGAGGTCCCTTGTTCAACGACATGCACGTCAACGCGACCTAACAGCCCCTCTTGATTAAGTTTGTCTTCCAACAGCTCGTTTGCGAACGGTGTCACATAAACAGGACATTTCAGATCGTGCCAGAGATAGGCGACACCACCGATATGATCTTCGTGAGCGTGTGTGATAACAAGGCCTACAATATCTTGTTTTTTGTCGGCTAAGAAAGCCGGATCGGCTAAAAGCACATCCACACCCGGCAGTCCATCTCCCGGAAAGCCGATGCCGCAATCAACAATCAGCCATTTTCCTTGATAGCCGTATAAAAAAAAGTTCATACCGACACCTGTTGCGCCGCCCAGCGGAATAAAGACAAGTTTGTCGGTGGGAATGATTATTTGTTCTTGAATGTTTTCCATTATGTTATCCTATAAAAAAATATCCCCGGCGCTGATGTTTTTTTCTGTTCCGTTGGGTAAGCTTAAAACCAAGGCGCCATCAGGTGATAGTGTTTTGAATATGCCGGTTATTGTTTCGGTCGGCAATTTAACCGTTATAGATTGTCCCAAGCCGGATGCTTTAGATGTCCATTGGGCAAGCAGCCAGGCCGTTCCGTTGTTTTGAACGTGTGTTAAAAGGGTATTTAAACAGGCCAATATCCGATTGGCTAATTCCGGAGGCGTTAAAAAACCACCGAGAGCCTTGGTCGGATATAGCACATGATTTATAGGGGCTTGGTTTAAATTAACGCCGATACCTGCAATGACACGATCATCGATGCGTTCTAGTAAAATACCGGCCACTTTGGCACCGTCCCACAGAACGTCATTTGGCCACTTAAGGCGCAAAGGTATTTCGGGCAGAGCGTCAATAACAGCCAACCCGAACACAAAAGCCAACAATGGTGTTTTGGCTCCCCAGTCGGATAATACGACCGAGAGAAACAAATTACCTTCCAGACTTTGCCACACGCGTCCATGACGTCCGCGTCCTCGGGTTTGACGTTCGGCTATAATCGCCGTTCCGCAAGGGTAGTGACGGGCGGTATCATTTGTACTTTCGACCGTTTTGAAAGAAATAATGTTCCAATTAAACATAATGGAAGTATAACACTTTCCGGGTAAAAAAGCAACAAGAAGCATTTTTTTATTGACATTTTCATTGTCAAGCAAGATACTTGCCTTATATGAAAGACCATCAGTATGGATATGATAAGGAGACAAAGATGAATAAAACATTATTTAATACTCTGTTGATGACGACAATGATTTCTTGGGGGGTGTCTGCGGCGGTTATCGTGCCGACAGCGGATCAAATTAAGGAGTTGTTTCAACCGATGTCGTTGGCTAATCTGGCGGTTGAGGCTCCGCAAATAGAGGTCCAATCGGAAAAGGATAATTTTTTAGTTATTGTGCCGGCCGTTCAGTTGAAAGATATCGGCCAGCATAAAGGGGGTCTTGTTCCCGAACAAAAAATAACCCTCACGCGCCAGGGGGATTTTGCCAATCATGCCCAATACGCCATGACCTCAAATGATTTGGAGTACATGCGACAAGTCTTTCAGGCGTTGAGCCCGGATATTACCGTTTCGGCTCAGTCCTTTATCAATCAAAATGACATTGTTCCGGGATTACAGTTGATTACGAAGCAGTCTATGAATATCAAAGAATTAAGCGCTACTATTCCAGCGGCACTTGATTTGAAAGTCAACTCGCTGGTTGCCGATGGATTACTGCGGGCATTGTCAGATCAAAAGATGGATATAGCCAGCTCGATAGATGGTACGGGTGTAGAGTTGACAACGGCACAGTTTTCCCTGTTTTTACCCCATATTTCGGCAATGTTCAGCGGAAAAAATGCGGATATTCAATCGGATGACTGGGCGCAAATCGCCTCGGCCGATAGTATTCAAGGTTCTCTTGAACTGCCCCAGATGAGTGTGTTGTCTGCGCTGTTTCCTTTTTCCGTCACGACGGATGGTAAGATAAGCATATCATCGCAAGACGATACCACATTGACCGTTCAAATGAATCATTTTACATTTCCGTCAAATGCTCCGTTTATTAACAGTCCGTTGACGCCGAAGGATGTCTTTTTGCAAATCGTCGTAAAGGGGGCGACACGTGCGCAATTGTTGGATTTATATCAGGCGGATGTTTCCGGTGCAGCGGACACCTTGGCCAAACGCGATGAATTGTTTAAAACGATGACATTTGAAATACCGGAGGCGGCCTTGGTTATGGCGGAAGGTGCTATTCGCTTGAAGGGGCAACTTAAACCCTATGCCTTGGAGGACCAATGGAGCATGACGGCAGATTTGACCATGACCATTGTCAACATGGATAAATTATCGCCTGTTCCCACAGTCAATGAAGTCCAATGTAAACAAGCTGAAGAGCTTGCTAAAACGAATCCGGAGAAAGGCGAGCTCTTAAAACAACTGTCTTGCACGCCGCAAGGAGGTATACTGGACTTTTTACGTCCGTTTATGACAGAGAAACGGACGGTTGATGAAGAAGGCAATACTCTGGATACGTTTGCCGTTCAAATCACCACAGACACAGTCAGTATTAACGGTCAGCCGTTGTCAGATATGGCCGCCGGCATGGTGATGACAGAGGGGCTTTAACGGATGACGTTTGAAGAGCTTTGTGATAACTTCTCCTTTCTTGAATCTTGGGAAGAGAAGTATCAGTATTTAATTGAGCTGGGGGATACACTTCCTCCCTTTGATGAGGCGGATAAAACGCCGGCAAATAAAGTGGAGGGGTGTATGAGCCAGGTTTGGTTGACACATTGGCAAGATGCGATGGGGCGTCACTTTTTTAAAGCAGCCAGTGATGCGCATATAGTGCGAGGCTTGGAGGCAATCATCTTAACACTGGTTAACGGTAAAACAGATGCGGAATTGCATGACTTGGATTTGCTCTCTGCTTTCCGACGGCTGGGATTGGAAGAGCATTTGTCACCGACACGTCGCAACGGTTTTTATGCTATGACGGATCGAATTCGACAGTTGATTAAATAACAGATTTTCTTGTTTCTTTTTTCTTGACTTTTGGGGGGATTTCTGATACAATCCGACTCGGAAGGGCGCGGACGTAGCCTTTGGCCAGCGGGTCAGGTTCGGAAGAAAGCAGCCCAGCTTTTGTGTTGCGGGTCGCGTCCCTTCTGTTTTCAATAAACAGCTGTGACAGGAAATAGGTATGGCATCATCTTCGCAAGTTTTAGCACGCAAATACCGTCCTCAGGTTTTTGATGATTTGTTGGGGCAAGAGGCTTTGGTCCAAACAATTCGAAATGCGATTGCCACCAATCGATTAGCGCATGCCTACATGTTGACAGGTATTCGCGGTGTCGGAAAAACGACATCGGCGCGGATTATCGCGAAGGGGCTTAATTGTATAGGGCCGGACGGAAAGGGGGGTATGACACCTAATCCCTGCGGCCGGTGTCAACATTGTCAAGATATTGCCAATGACGCCCATATAGATGTTATTGAAATTGATGCCGCCAGTAATACCAGCGTTGATAATGTCCGTGAAATTATCGAAAGTGCTAAATATAATCCGGTATCTGCACGTTTTAAAATCTATATTATCGATGAAGTTCACATGTTGTCTAAAGCTGCTTTTAATGCCTTGTTGAAGACACTGGAAGAACCTCCCGAGCGTGTTAAATTTATTTTTGCTACGACAGAGGTAAGGAAAGTTCCTGTGACGATTTTGTCTCGTTGTCAACGATTTGATTTAAAAAGAGTTGATGAAAAGACTCTGGCGGCTCATTTGGCAAAGATTACCTCTCAAGAGGGAGGGATGGCCGAAGAGGCTGCTTTGCACCTGATTGCTCGTGCCGGTGAAGGGTCTGTGCGCGATTCATTGTCGCTGCTAGACCAAGCTTTGACACAGTTGGATAAAAACCTGACGGTAGAGGGTGTCCGACATATGTTGGGTTTGGTCGATCGAACGGCTTTGTTTGATTTATATGAGGCTGTGATGGGTGGAAATATGGCGCAGATGCTCTCTGTGCTGCAACGTCAGTATGAATGTGGGGCAGAGCCTCTGGTCATGGCGCAAGATTTATTGGAGTTGACGCACTGGCTGACACGTATTAAAATTGTCCCAACGGGCTTGGAGGAAGACATGAGTGTTCCCGAATCGGAACAGGCGCGAGGTAAGGCTTTGGCCTCGTCCTTGTCGGTTGCGACTTTAAGTGCGGCATGGCAAGTCTTGCTCAAAGGGGTTGAGGAAATTAAATATGCGGATTATCCCCTTAAAGCATTAGAAATGGTCTTGATACGATTGGCGTATATGAGTGAGTTGCCTTCTCCCGTTCAGTTGATTCAAGACATAAAAAAAAACGGTTTAGTTGAGGTTTCTCGTCCTTCCTTGACAGAGGGGGTATCTGTTGCCAGATCCCAAGAATCAAAAGCTTCCGTCAATGTGTTGACGCCAACAAAAACGGTTGAGCCAGCTCTGGCCTCTTTATCGTCAAATACTCCTCAGGGAAAACGCACCTTTCGAGATTTATCCGAAATAGCATCATGTGCGCGTGAGCGTTGTGAACGCCTATTGGCTTTTAATATAGAAAATTATATTCGCCCGATATCAATAGAGCCGGGGCTTATTAAGTGCTCTTTTATTGAGGGGACTCCACGAACCCTCTCGCGAGATCTGGCACAGTTTCTGTTGAAGGAAACAGGCGAACGCTGGATTATTCAAGAACAGAGTGAGGGCGGGGCTAAAACAGCACATGAAATGAAGACGGATCATCAAAATCAAATTTTATCCGAGGTTAAAACACAGCCCTTGGTGTCAGCTGTTCTGAAAGCATTTCCTAAGGCTAGAATTGAAAAGATTAAAGAACAGAATACCTCCTCGGAAGGGGAGGAAGGCAGTCATCCCGAAGATGACACATTGACGTCTGCCGATGATTAAGTTCTTTTTTTTGCAATATCAAAGACAAAAGGCAGCAGCCTGTTGACAGGCTGGATAAAAACGATACCAGATATAATAGGTTGAATATCGGCTAAGCTTAAAATTGTCGATTGAGACAAGACAGCACTATCATATTGACGAAAGCGCGTGAATTTTTTTTGATGTCCCTCTTGAAAAGAAGGGCATAAATACCTATGTTTTCTTTAAAAGAAAGGATGAACACATGCCAGAAAATTTAACAGATCGCAGTCAAGGCTTTATTCAAGCCGCTCAAAATTTAGCCGTTCGTCATCACAATCAGTTTTTGATGCCGGCGCATTTATTACAAGTGATGCTAGAGGATAAACAAGGGATGGCCGCTTCGTTGCTGGCCCAAAGCGGTGCAGACGTAGAGGCCGTCCGTCAGGCGGTGGAAAAGGATGTGGCTGACTTGCCTCGCGTCGATGGTGCCGGGGTTCAAATTTCGGCAGACCGCTCTTTTTTGAGCGTATTAGATACGGCAGCACAAATTTCAGAAAAAGCCAAAGATGCTTATATTACGGTTGAACGGCTTTTACAGGCTGTTTTAGCGCATAAATCTTATGGTGTAGATATTCATCGATTAAATCAGGTTATCAATACCATGCGTCAAGGTCGGACAGCGGAAACGCCGACGGCGGAAGATACATTTGATGCTTTAAAGAAATATGCGATGGATTATACCGAGCGAGCCATGCAAGGTAAATTAGACCCTGTTATTGGTCGAGATGAAGAAATTCGTCATACCATTCAAGTTCTGTCTCGCCGTACAAAAAATAACCCGATTTTAATCGGAGAGCCGGGTGTTGGTAAAACCGCCATTGTTGAGGGGTTGGCTTTAAGAATAGTCAACGGAGATGTCCCGGAAAGTTTGGCTCACAAGCGTTTGATGGCTTTGGACATGGGGGCATTAATTGCCGGTGCCAAATATCGCGGGGAGTTTGAAGAACGCTTAAAGGCTGTTTTAAAGGAAGTTGAAGCGGCTTCGGGACAGATTATTCTTTTTATTGATGAGATGCATACGGTCGTTGGCGCTGGTGCGACAAGCGGTTCGATGGATGCCTCTAATTTGTTGAAGCCAGCATTGGCACGCGGAGAATTACACTGTATTGGGGCGACGACTTTGAAGGAATATCAGAAATATATTGAAAAGGATCAGGCGTTTGCACGTCGCTTTCAACCGGTTTACGTGAATGAGCCTCAGGTTGAAGAAACGATTTCTATTTTGCGTGGAATTAAGGAAAAATATGAGTTGCACCATGGGGTACGTATTTCGGATGCGGCGTTGGTGGCTGCTGCCGTCATGTCTAACCGTTATATTACGGATCGTTTTTTGCCGGATAAGGCAATTGATTTGGTGGATGAAGCCGCCAGTAAACTACGGATGGCAATAGATTCTAAACCGGAACATTTGGATGAAATAGATCGTCGATTGGTCCAGTTGAAAATAGAGCGAGAAGCTCTCAAAAAAGAGTCGGATACCGCCTCTAAAGAGCGCCTGCAGAAAATTGAAAAAGAAATTCAGCACTTGGAAAAACAGTCGGCCGATGAAACACAAGCTTGGAGCGCCAGTAAAAGTAGTATTCAAGAGGCTGGTCGTTTGCGTGAGACACTGGATAAAGCGCGTATTGAAGTTGAGCGAGCTTTACGGGACGGACTTTATGAACGGGCAGGAGAGCTACAGTATAAAGAAATTCCGGAATTGGAAAAGAAGCTGAATGAACTATCGGCTCATCAGCAGGCTCACACGGCCGTAGAGACCGTGACTCCTGACATTATTGCCGGTGTCGTTTCAAAATGGACAGGTATCCCTGTTGATAAATTGATGGGAAGCGAACGTGAAAAATTATTGGATATGGAAAAGAATTTGGCTCGGCGAGTGGTTGGACAAGATGAAGCGATTCAAGCCGTATCTAATGCTGTCAGACGTTCTCGCTCGGGCCTAAAAGATCCTAATCGTCCCATAGGCTCCTTTTTGTTTTTGGGGCCGACCGGTGTCGGGAAAACAGAGCTGGCTAAAGCATTGGCGGAATTCTTATTCGATGAAGAGTCGGCTTATTTAAGGATCGATATGTCGGAGTACATGGAAAAACATGCAGTTGCACGCTTGATTGGTGCGCCTCCGGGATATGTCGGTTATGATGAAGGCGGTGTGTTGACAGAGGCCGTTCGTCGACGCCCTTATCAGGTTATTTTATTTGATGAGGTGGAAAAAGCGCATCCGGATGTATTTAACATTTTATTGCAAGTTCTGGATGATGGCCGCTTGACAGATGGTCAAGGACGGACGGTAGATTTTAAAAATACATTTTTGATTATGACATCTAACTTGGGAGCGGGTGGTAGTGATGATGATATTCAAGCAACCTTGAAGTCGTTCTTTAGACCCGAGTTTATCAATCGTCTTGATGAGATTTTGATTTTCCATCGTCTTAAAAAGGAAGACATCCGATCGATTGTTGATATTCAGCTCAATCATTTAGAGGAACGTTTGAAAGATAGACATATTCACCTGCAATTGGATGATAAGGCAAAAGATTGGTTGGCAGAAAACGGATATGATGCCGAATTTGGGGCTCGTCCTTTAAAGCGACTGATACGTCAGGAGCTGGAAAACCCCTTGGCCATCCAGTTGTTGGAGGGTAAAATCCGTGATAACGATACGGTCTATATTTCGGCGGATAAAAAGGGACTTGTGATAAAAAAGGCGTCTTGATGCCTTAGAGGACCCCTCTCAAAAAAAGAGAGTGAACAGAGCTTTTTAGATGAACAGGTTGCTTTCAAGAGAAGAAACGCTTGAAAGCAACCTGTGTTGTATGAGATGATGGACCACAAAGGTTTGTATGCTTCCCTAATCAGAGGATGTTGAATAGCGTATATGGCTTTCGGCGGCCTATTGGGGATAAGGGAATGATAGAGATATCTCTTATATTCTTTTGTTCTGAAAATAGGGCTTGTCCTTTTAAAAAGAGTGTGCTACACTCACCTTGTGAGATATTTTTATAGGAGGATATATGAGGAAAATCTTGATGTTAACGACTTGTGTTTTGATGAGCGTTTCTGCCCAGGCAGCGTTTTTGGATCATGATGCTCCGAAGCCGATTTCGGTGGCGGAGGCCTTGACCTTGCGTGATGATGCTCCCGTGATACTGGAGGGGAATATTCAGAAGCGTCAATATAAGGATAAATATCTTTTTGTCGACCCAAGCGGAGAAATGACCGTTGAAATCGAAGAAGAAGATTGGATGGGAACGGATGTAAAACCAAGCGATAAGGTTCGTCTGTATGGTGAGATTGATAAAGATTGGTTTTCAACAGAAGTTGATGTTGATCGGGTAGAACTGATCCAATAATGGTGCGTTTTATCTGGCGCTTTGAGTTGTGAAACCTGAGCAGGTGTATCCCTTTAACGCTTCATGTATGGCTTGAGGGATAGGGTGGTCAGGGCCGTCACTTATCAATTTAGACTTGATAGAGTGGATAAACGGGTGACTGTTGAGCTGCTAGGTTGGGTCACCGGATAGGGGATGATGCGATCCGTTTGACGAATGATATAAGATATAAAAAAACACTCCGTCATGGAGTGTTTTTTTAATGGTGCCGATTGTCTGACTCGAACAGACGACCTGATGATTACAAATCAACTGCTCTACCAACTGAGCTAAATCGGCCGTTTCGGGAGAATTATAGCGGAACTTTTTGGGAAATGCAAGTCTTTTTTTTATTTTTTTTACAAAAGCCGTTTTTGGAGGATAAAAGTTTTATATTGTTTTTAAAAATCAGTAAAATGAAAAATTTTTTTATTTTGTTTAAAAAAAGTATTGACAGGACAACACCTATCATATATGATACATATTGTATTTGATATATATTAAAAGAGATAGATAATGAAACGATATGCCGGTCTGTTAGGTTTGTCCTTTTTGTGGATCGCCAAGAGCGCCCAAGCCAACCCCGCTTGCGTCGTCTGTACGGTAGCGGTTGGGGCCTCTTTGAGTGTGGCCAGGCGTTTGGGTATCAGTGATTGTGTTGTGGGATTGTGGCTGGGTGCTTTTTTGACGTTGTTAGGCTATTGGAGTATTTGGTGGTTTGATAAAAAAAGTGGTATTTTTGGGGTAGAGATGCCATATTAATACTGTTATCATTGGGATTGGTGATGGGGGTTTATATTCGCGATTTAGATTATACGCCGCAACCGATAGCATATGTGTTGTATTTGGATCCTTTCTTAGCTTCTGTTTTAGGCGGATCTTTATTGTATCTTTTATCACAGAAGTTTTATGGTTTTTTAAAAGAAAAGAATGGGGGACATGCCCACTTTCCTTTTGAAAAAGTCGCTTTGCCGCTTTTGTTTTTAATGGTGGCAAGTGGGTGTTTAACATGGTCAATATAGGAAGTTATTATGAAAAAAGCAGAAAGTGTTAAAGAATTTGTAGAACGTGTTGATAATATGAAGAAAAAAAATCCTAAGGATTTGTCTTCGGATCAAGATTTGACGATTGCCATTATGAACCTTATTTCGATTGAGGAGCATTTGATGTTTTCCGGTGCTAAGACTGGGAAAACCGCTTTTTATGATACCATCGAAGATATTCGTGAGATGCGCAAAAATTTAATGCAAAAAATTATTCCGGCTTATGAAGGTGAGGTGTGGTGTATTTCTAAACACCTGTTGGCCACTTCCATGCGATTGATGGAAGTCGGGACAAAACAGCAATCCATGGGAAATAAAGAGGAGGCCTATCATTTATTCAATCAGGCATATGATCTGTATTGCTTGTTCTGGGGACTTAATATGAACTTGGTAGACGTCAAGGGTGTGGCCTGGCAACCGGATGATGCGGCCGTGGTTCAAAAGGCCGTTGCTCAGTTGGAAGTGGCTCCTAAGAAAAAAGAAAAAACGGATGCCGACGCCGATAATACCTCTACATTCGGTCGCCTAAAATCATTTGTGCGTAAAGCGGTTGATTGTTGTATTGAATAGAAAGGAGAAGATATGAAAAAAGGTATATTACTATCGCTGTTGCTACTGCTTGTTGCTTTCGGTAGTGCGATGTTGTTGTTGAAACCCGAAAAGTCTCTGATTCAGGAGAATACGATTTATTTCTTTACGAAGGATATGTGTCCCTATTGTAATCAGGCTGCTTTTTACATTAAACAGCAGTATCCTGATTTAGAGGTTTCCTTTAAAAATATAGCGGATGAGGAGAACATGACCTTATTGATGGCTTGTGCCGATAAATTTCAGCTGGACAAACGTCGTTTGGGAACGCCTTTGATTTGCATGGGAGATACCTATGTTTTGGGGTGGTCTGATGCAGAAAAAGCGAAGTTTGATACAGCCGTTAAGGCGTTTTTGAAGCAATCTCAGGTGAATTGATGTCAGAGCAGATTTTGCCAACAGATATCATGATCAAGGCAGCGCGTGGGATAGGGTATATATCCCACCCGTTGCGCCTGAGGATTTTAGAGTTTTTAGACGTTAATGATGGCTCACCTGTTTCGGGTATTGCGAAAGGTTTAGGCGTCGAACAAATGATTGTCTCTCAAAACTTGAAAAAGCTACGGGAAGCTCATTTGGTTCAGACAGAACGGCACGGTGTCTTCATCTATTACCGGATATGTGAGGAATATCCGGCTTCTGTTTTTGTGTGTATTCGCAAGCTGTTCGGCTATATGACGGATAATTTTTATTTTTTGAAAGAGGACTATAAGGCTCTTTTACCGAAAGACTACACCACGATGGTTGCTAATCGTATTAAGTTGTTTGCGCATATCGATAAAATGCGCATTTTAGATTACCTATATGTGACAGGAAAAAGCACGGTGGGTGATATAGCAGCGCATTTACGGTTGCCGCCCTTAAAAGTGTCTCAGCTGTTAAAAAAAATGAAGGATGATGAATTTGTTTCTTGTCAAAGACAAGGTCGTTATGTTTTCTATGAGATTTTAAAAGGGGTGCATTGGACGGCTATAGCCTGTATTCGCAAACGCTATACGAATCTTAGGGATAAAAGTCAGTTCTAGATGCTTTTTTTTCTTGACACAGACGCAAAAAGAAAGTATAATCCGAACACTCCCTGAGAATGTGGGTGTTTGGAATGAGCCAAATATCACGCTTTATCAATAGGATAAATGACTATCGGGGAACAACAAAGGAAAGGTAGAATATGTCGAAAAGACTTAATGCAAAACATAAAATCGAGCGCCGTTTAGGTGTTAACCTGTGGGGAAAAGCGAATAGCCCTGTTGAAAAAAGAAACTATGGTCCGGGTCAACATGGGGCCAATCGTAAGAAACCAACGGATTATGGGGTACAATTGCACGCAAAGCAAAAGTTGAAAGGTGTTTATGGGAACCTTTCCGAAAAGCAACTGCGTAAATACTATGCCGAAGCAATTCGCCGTAAAGGGGACAGCTCGGAAAACTTGGTTGGTATTTTGGAGTGCCGTTTGGATTCAATAGTTTATCGTATGAAATTTGTTCCGACCGTTTTTGCCGCGCGTCAGTTTGTCAGCCATGGGCACGTGCTGGTCAACGGTAAGAAGGTGAATATTCCGTCCTATATGGTCAAGCCGGGAGATGAAATTGCGGTTCGTAATAAAGCAAAAGAAATGGCTTTTGTGATTGAGGCGATGGCCGCGACAGATCGCGAAGTCCCCGAATACATGAGCGTCGATGCCAAAGAAATGAAAGGGACGTTTGTGCGCGTACCGTCCTTGGCCGATATTCCGTATGCGACGCAGATGGAGCCGAATTTGGTTATCGAATTCTACTCACGTTAAGTCGTTGTATAATCGACTACAAAAAAAGACCGCTTGTTTTGAAAAACGAGCGGTTTTTTTGTTGCTATTCAAGATGAGATAGTTTATACTCATTTCTACCAATGATGGTCTAATGTCTATGAAGAGAGGATGAACATGAAAGGAATTATCTTAGCTGGTGGAAGCGGTACGCGTCTTTATCCACTGACAAAAACAATATCCAAACAACTTTTGCCGGTTTATGACAAGCCGATGATTTATTACCCGTTATCAACACTTATGTTGTTTGGGATTCGAGATATCTTGATTATTTCAACACCGCAAGATACTCCTCATATTGAAAAATTATTGGGCACGGGAGCGCTGTTAGGAATGAATATCAGCTATGCCGTCCAAGCGGAGCCCAAAGGAATTGCCGAGGCTTTTATTATTGGTTCTAAATTTATCGGAGATGATGAAGTCTGTTTGATTCTGGGCGATAACATTTTCTATATGGGCGAACAAACACATACATTCCGTCATGCCGTTGAAGAAGATATCGGGAAACAAGCAACGATTTTTGCCTATCATGTTGCGGACCCCGAACGTTTCGGTGTCATCGAATTTGATGATAAGAATCAGGCGATTTCTATTGAAGAAAAACCTCAGCATCCTAAGTCCAATTATGTTTCTGTCGGTCTTTATTTTTATCCTCCGGATGTGGTTCAGAAAGCCAAGACATTAAAGCCGTCTGCGCGAGGTGAGTTGGAAATCACAGATTTAAATAATCTCTATCTTCAAGAAAAGCGTTTGTCGGTTATCCCGATGCGTCGCGGCAATGCGTGGTTGGATGCGGGAACGCCCGAAAGCTTGATGGAGTCCAGTCAATTCGTTGAAATTATTGAGAAACGACAAGGGCTTAAAATAGCCTGTATTGAGGAATTGGCTTTCCGTCGGGGTTTTATCGACTATAATCAGTTAGGTATGCTGCTTGAGACGTTGGTTGATAGTCCTTACAAGTCTTATCTGGAAAAGGTTTATCGGGAGTATAAATAGTGTCAAAAGCGATTTTAGTCACGGGTGGGGCCGGTTTTATCGGTTCGAATTTTGTGCCGTATTTCTGTGCCGCTCATCCGGAGCTGCATATCATTAACTTGGATAAATTGACGTATGCGGGGAATTTGGACAATTTGAAAGAATGTTGTTCATTGTCTAATTATACGTTTGTTCAAGGGGATATTTGTGATGCTGATTTTATAAAACAGGTGTTCCAACAATATGACATTCGTGGTGTGATTCATTTTGCTGCAGAAAGCCATGTGGATAATTCTATTTCCGGACCACGAGCGTTTATTGAAACAAATATCTTGGGGACGTTTAATATGCTAGAGGCCGCCCGTCAACATTGGATGAGTGCTCCCGGTGTGTATAAGCCTGACTATGCCTTGGCTCGTTTTCATCATATTTCAACGGATGAGGTCTATGGTGCTTTGGGTGCGGATGGGCTTTTTTCAGAGACAACACCTTATGCGCCGAACAGTCCATACTCTGCCAGTAAAGCAAGCTCGGATTTTTTAGTGCGTGCCTATCATCACACATATGGTATGAATACGACGACCTCTAATTGCTCGAATAACTATGGTCCCAAGCAGCATGCGGAAAAGCTAATTCCAACAATTATTCGTAAGTGTTTGGCTGAGGAGGCAATCCCTGTCTATGGTCAAGGAACCAATGTGCGAGATTGGTTATATGTTTTGGATCATTGTCGAGCCATTGACTTGATATACCACCAAGGACGAGCCGGTGAAACATATAACGTTGGCGGAAGAAATGAGCGCAACAATCTGGAAATTGTGCATACGATTTGTGCTTTGCTAGATAAAATGCGTCCGCGTTTAAATGGTGCCAAATATGCCGACTTAATCACTTTCGTTGCCGATCGGGCGGGGCACGATTTTCGGTATGCCATTGATGCATCAAAGTTGGAAAAAGAATTAGGCTGGAAAGCTAAGGAAACTTTTGACACCGGCATTGTGAAAACGGTGGCTTGGTACCTTGAAAAGGCTTAACCTCTTCCTAAGGAAGAAAAGATAAAAAAAGTGCTTTTTTCTGGTAAAAAAGTGCTTTTTTTTCTTGCGTCTTTGGGAATAAAATGCTAGTCTGACATACAAGTAAAAAACAAACTTGAATAAAAGGATTTAAGAGATGACAGAACTGACAGAAACAGCAATTCAGACCGGTGTCGTGGATGTGTTCCCGACAGCGATTGAAGATGAAATGCGAAAGTCTTATTTGGATTACGCGATGAGCGTCATCGTTTCACGTGCCCTGCCGGATGTTCGGGACGGTTTAAAGCCGGTGCATCGTCGTATTTTGTTCTCTATGAATGAAAATGGCTACGATTATAACAAACCCTTCCGTAAGTCGGCACGTATTGTCGGGGATGTTATGGGTAAGTATCACCCGCATGGAGACAGCTCAATTTACGAGGCTATGGTTCGTATGGCCCAATCGTTTTCGATGCGTGTGCCGCTTATTTCTCCGCAAGGAAACTTTGGTTCCATGGACGGGGATAAGGCTGCAGCGATGCGTTATACTGAGGCACGGTTGGCTTTGCCGGCTCATTTATTGTTGGAAGATATTGATAAAGATACAGTAGATTTTCGTCCGAATTATGATGAAACTTGTCAAGAGCCCGAGGTATTGCCAGCACGTTTCCCGAATATTTTGGTTAATGGGTCGGGCGGTATTGCCGTTGGTATGGCGACGAATATTCCTCCCCATAATTTAGGTGAGGTTGTATCTGCCTGTATTGCCGCAATTGATAATCCAAATATCACGATTGAAGAATTGATGCAATACGTTCCTGGTCCGGATTTTCCGACGGGCGGTATTATTTTGGGCCGAGGAGGTGCTCGTTCGGCCTATCAAACAGGGCGTGGCTCGGTTATTATGCGGGCGCGCTGTTCTATTGAAGAAATTAAAAAAGATAAGACGGCTATTGTCGTGACCGAAATCCCTTACCAGGTCAATAAGGCGCAGATGATTATACGCATTGCCGAGTTGGTTAAAGATAAGGTGATTGAGGGTATTTCCGATTTGCGGGATGAGTCGGATCGCCAGGGCGTTCGTGTGGTGATTGAGCTGAAAAAAGATGCTTATCCTGATGTTGTTTTAAATCAGCTTTATAAGTATACACCTTTGCAAACCAGTTTCGGTATGAATGTGTTGGCTTTGGATAACGGGCGGCCGGCTTTAATGAATTTAAAGCAAATTATTGATGCGTTTATCCGTTTTCGTGAAGAGGTGGTGCGTCGGCGGACTATTTTTGAACTGAACAAGGCGCGTGATCGTGCTCATGTTTTAGTGGGATTGGCTATTTCTGTTGCCAATTTGGACCGAGTTATCGAGATGATTAAAACAGCACCGGATCCGACATCGGCTAAGACACGCTTGATGGAAACGCGTTGGGAAGCATCGGATGTGGAAAATTTAATACAGCTGATTGATGAACCGGATCGTAAGGTTGAAAACGGCGTTTACTTGTTATCCGAGGCGCAGGCTAAAGCTATTTTGGACTTGAAGCTTAATCGTTTGACCGGTCTGGAACGGGATAAAATTCACAGTGAAGTAGGCGAATTGGCCGGGATGATTAAAGGTTATTTGACAACGCTGGGTTCACATGAACGCATTTATGCCATTATTCGTGAAGAATTAGAAGCCGTGAAAGAACAATTCCCGGATGAACGCCGCACAACCATAGAGGATGCTGAATTCGAACAAGATATGGAGGATTTAATCCCTCGAGAACAAATGGTTGTCACCGTGACCAACACAGGTTATATTAAGCGGGTGCCACTGAATACATATCGTGCTCAGCATCGTGGCGGAAAGGGGCGTTCCGGTATGTCTACTCGGGAAGAAGATAGTGTGGCAAATTTATTTGTGGCTTGCACACATAGCCCCTTGTTATTCTTTTCCAGCCGCGGCATTGTGTATAAAATGAAAACATATCGTTTGCCGGAAGGTTCCCCGCAGTCTTTGGGAAAGGCCTTGATTAACCTGTTGCCGTTGCAACAAGGTGAAACAATTTCAACTATTTTGACGCTACCCGAAACAGAGGAAGCTTGTGCTCATTTGACGGTTATGTTCGCTACCTCAAGCGGTAGTGTGCGGCGTAATCGGTTATCCGATTTTTGGCGTGTCAATCAGAATGGTAAAATCGCTATGAAATTGGATGAAGGTGATAAACTGATAGGTGTAGCTATCTGTGATGAAAATCAAGATATTTTGTTGGCATCTAAGAACGGCAAGTGCGTCC
Source organism: uncultured Alphaproteobacteria bacterium (assembly GCA_944392785.1). Lineage (GTDB taxonomy): Bacteria > Pseudomonadota > Alphaproteobacteria > CAAHEQ01 > UBA3637 > CALXXW01. The sequence continues at coordinate 23,155 of CALXXW010000020.1, forward strand.
GTTTTCCGGTAGATGATGTTCGCGTATTTGAATCTCGTGCCTCAACGGGTGTTCGCGGTATGAAGCTTGGCGGCGGAGATGAAGTGATTTCTTTGTCCGTTGTCAAGCATGCTAAAGCAGATATTGACAAACGAGATGCTTATTTGAAGGAGGCTGCTGCCCGTCGTCGTGCTCAGGGAGGGGTAGACGAAGGTGATACATCGGATGAAAACGCTACCAGCTCTATGACGTTGACATCGGAAGAGTTTGATCATATGGCTTCGGAAGAAGAATTCATTTTGACATTAACAGCAGCGGGGTATGGTAAGCGTACCAGTGCTTATGAGTATCGGATTACATCTCGCGGCACTTCGGGGGTTGTGAATATCAAAACAGATGAAGGAAAACGTGCGGCTGCCGTGGTTGCATCTATGCCGGTCCCGGCCGGTTCACATATTATGCTGGTGACCGATGGAGGTAAACTGATACGGATGCGTACGGATGATATTCGTATTGCCGGGCGTTCGACAATGGGTGTTATTTTATTCCGCTTGGATAAGGATGAGAAGGTTGTTTCGGCAACATGTATCACGGATATTGATGAGTCGGATACAGAGGAAGAGGCGATTGAGCTCTCTTCCGGTGACGCATCGGTTGCGGTTGCCAAGGAAACGGCTGATGAAATAAACTTGACTTCAACAAATGAATAAAGGAGAAAAAGAAAATGTGCCCTTGCCCTTTTTGTGCCAGTGTTCTGGTTTTATTGTCGCCTTTACTGTTGTTCAAAAAGCCTCGGTCTTGGTTGATGAAAAAACTTAAATACCATCACGGTCATTGTGAAACGTGTCAGAAGGCAGAGCATGCTTCTCATATGGCGGATCATACACCTTGTACGTGTCGGGCTTGTCTTCACCATAAGACGGGGATATCGAAAACGCAACGGGTAGCTTCGGCTAAAAAGAAAAAGTCAAAGCGCTCTTATCGTCGGGGGCATTAATTTCCATCCATGGGAATGTCTCGTAATTTTTTTGACATTCTCAAGAAAATCAGTTATTCTATGCCTGGTGATGGCATGACAGTTAGGAGGTTCAGATGAAAAGAAGTATTTGTATTAGAAAAACAAAAACGAATATCTTTTTATTGTTTCTGTTGGGGCTTGTGATCGGGGGTATTCTGGGATTGCGTCAGGGAGCGGCTCCCACAGGGACGTCTTCTGAGGCGGATATTTTGGTCCCGATGAATGCTACCGTGAAAGGAGAGGGAATAGATGCTTCTTAAGACACTGCAAGATGTCCAGTCTTCTTTTCTTGAGGAATTTCTGGATTGGCGGAATCGAGATCAATGGCAGGAAGCCGAGGTTGTCGGACAAAAGGGCCCCTTCATGACGTATGTTAAGGAAATTTCTAATCAGCCCAAAGAAGCGATTCAAGCCGTGGAGCGAGCTTTGGAAAAAGAGGGAATTTCTTGTCGTTGGCATGTTCGGGCTGATACAGAACATGGCGGCGTGACACGCACCTTCTTGGCTGTTGATGCGGCGTCACGAGAAAAAATGGCGACCTTATTCGAACAAGCTCGTCAGGCCGGACATGTATTTTCTAAGCCCCCGCATTTGCATGATGATGAAATTCAAATGATTGTTCCCGGTGTTAATCCGGCATTTTCGGATATTCATCCAACATCCGATCCTCAGAGAGATTTTTCGGAAAAATTTGATTGGCGTGATCGATCCGCTTGGCAAGAGCAAGAAGTGTTTGACGGCCAAAGAAAGCATCCAACATTTGTTAAGGATGTCACGTGTTTTTCAAAGGAAAATTTAAAACGCTTTATATCTGATTTGTCTTATGCGGATGTGCGGTATCAACAACATATTTTGTCCGTTGGAAAAGATGCCTCCGGACAGGATATTTTACGCGCCTTTGTCAGTATTCGTGGCGATGACAGTATCCAAAAGATAACAACGCTTTTTCAGCAAAGGGCACAAGAAAAGAATAGGCATCTTAACCAAGGGAGAGCAGAGCGATGAAACAATTAAGCGCGTTTATTTTAACTCTTTTTTTTATAATAACAGGAGCAAAAGCTATGGATAAAGAAAATACACTCTATTTAGATTTGGATTATGGTCGTGTCGTTATTGAATTATTACCGGATGTTGCACCTAATCATGTGGCTCGAATCAAAGAATTAACACGTCAAGGATTTTATAATGGTGTCAAATTTCATCGTGTCATTCCGGGGTTTATGGCACAAACGGGTGATCCGACCGGAACAGGAATGGGGGGCTCGGGTAAAAAGTTGAAGGCTGAGTTTAACGCAACACCGCATGTCCGCGGAACTGTTTCCATGGCTAGAGCGATGGATCCTGACTCGGCAGACAGTCAATTTTTTATCTGTTTTGCAGATGCGCGCTTTTTAGATAATCAGTATACGGTTTTCGGTAAAGTGGTTGAAGGGATGGAGTTTGTGGATATGATTAAAGCGGGTACTTCAGCCAACAATGGGGCCGTTGCCAATCCAGATATTATTGTTAAGATGTCTGTTGCGGCCGATGAAAAATAGGTCCTAGATTTTTACACCAAAACACCTGATTTCCCAAATCAGGTGTTTTTTTATGGGATGAAGTTTTCTTTTGAGAGTGCGTTAGTCTCGATCAAATTTATTACTGCGCGGGAAACCAACCGGAGGAAATTTACCAACAGAGGCGCGTTTTGCTAACCATAAATCAATCGCTTTTTCAACTCTGACGCCATTACCGGAAGCAAAAGGTAAGCCCTCGGCCAAGTTAAAAAATTTGATATCCGATAGACGAGCTTCTTGGTATTTCTGCAGAATAACACCGCTGCTGCGTCCCATTGTTGGGATTTCTTCTGTTTTAAAAACGATCATCTTACGGTTAGTGCCAATGACCGCAATATGGTCTCCTGTGACGGGGCGGCAAATGATAGCTTTATCTCCGTCTGCGACATTTAAGATAATTTTGCCGGCACGTGTTTGAGCCACAACCTCTGAAGCTGCGACAATAAAGCCTTTCCCCTTTTGGGAGGCCAACAGCAAGCGTTCGACAGGATTATAAACAAATAGGGCTACAATTTCGGCATTCTCGGGTAAATCAATGGAAAGACGTATCGGTTCTCCAAAGCCTCGGCCGCCCGGTATATTATTTCCTAAAATAGTATAAAAACGTCCATTGCTGGCAAATAAAATCACACTGTCCGTTGTGTAGGTTTTGAGAGAAAATTTTAATGTATCGCCATCTTTGAACTTTAAATCAGTCGTATCTACATGACCTTTTAAGGCACGAATCCACCCCTTTTGTGACAAGACGACGGTTATGGGCTCTTTTTCTATCATAGCTTCAATGGGAACATCTACCGTATCGGAAGCCTCAACAACTAAAGTACGACGAGCCCCCAAAGCCGTTTTTTGACCAAAGCGTTTTTTGATATCATTGATTTCTTCGGAAAGTCGTTTCGCTCGCAAAACCTCATCTACCAACAACGCCTCTAAGCCGGCTTTTTCCAAGTTTAACTCTTCAAACTCATTTTTGAGTTGCTCTTCTTCCAAACGGCGTAGAGAGCGTAAGCGCATATTCAAAATAGCCTCTACTTGCACTTCGGAAAGACTGAACTCTTCAATCATAATCGGTTTCGGATCATCTTCATTCCGGATAATTTCAATCACACGATCCAAGTTCAAAAAGGCAATAATGAATCCTTGTAATAACTCCATTCGCCGTGCGATTTTATCAAGACGATAACGTGAACGGCGTTGTAAAACATGGTCACGGTGTTTCAAAAAAGCGATGAGCACCTCACGCAAACTCATCACCCGAGGTGTATGATCGGCATCCAACACATTCATATTCAGATTAAAATTAACCTGTAAATCTGTGTGTTTAAACAAATGTTCCATCAACTGCTCCGGCGGGACGGACCGAGATTTTGGCTCTAACACAATCCGAACAACATCGGAAGATTCATCACGAATATCGGCTAATAAAGGCAGTTTCTTTTCCATTAAAAGCTTGGCGATTTTCATAATCAGCTCAGATTTCGGCACCAGATAAGGAATTTCGGTGATAACAATTTGATACTGTCCGTGAGAAAGTTCTTCTTGCTCCCATTTGGCTCTGATTTTTAAAGCCCCGCGACCTTCCGTATATACCTTAATGATATTTTCTTTTGTTTCGAACAACAATCCGCCTGTCGGAAAATCGGGCCCTTGTATAAAGTCAATCAATTGAGCGGTTGTTGCGTCCGCATGTTTTAACAGATACAAAAGAGCATCACAGATTTCACCGACATTATGAGGCGGGATATTGGTTGCCATTCCTACGGCGATACCGGAAGCCCCGTTTGCCAACAAATTCGGAAACGCTGCCGGCATTACGGTTGGTTCTTCTTCTTCTCCATCATATGTTTTATCGAAATCAACGGCATCATCATCCAGTCCGTCCATCAAAGCCAAAGCCACAGGGGTTAATCGAGCTTCGGTATAGCGCATAGCTGCTGCTCGATCTCCATCGATGTTGCCGAAATTTCCTTGACCATCGACAAGAGGATATCGTACGGCAAAATCTTGCGCCAAACGAACCATGGCCTCGTAGACAGAGGTGTCTCCGTGCGGGTGGTACTTACCAATGACATCCCCCACGACCCGAGCACACTTTTTAAAGCCGGTATTGGGGTCAAGTTTGAGTTGCCGCATGGCAAAAAGCAAACGCCGATGAACGGGCTTTAACCCATCTCGCACGTCCGGTAGCGAGCGTGCGACAATTGTTGACATGGCATAGGCTAAATATCTCTCAGACAGAGCATCGGCCAATTTTGTTTCTTTAATGTTTTCCATCATCTTTTCTTCTTCGTTAAGTCTTAACTTATCACCCGAGTTTACTTAAAAAAACTTTAAAAAGCAAGTTTTTTTTACAAAAAGAAAATTTCGTCAGGCTTGAGTTTCAAAGGCGTTTTGAAAAGCTGGAAAGCCATGTTTCATTGGACGGAAGTATTTAAATTGGAATTATCACTTGCCTTTTGTGATAAAATTCGGTAGACTAGCAAAATAAGAAAGGGAGGACAAACATGATAATACAAAAAGGGCTCTGCATTTTAGCTTTATTGTTGATGACTACAGGAGCAATAGCGGCTCCGGCTAAAAATAATATGGAGATTTTAGGTAATTTTGATGCATGGACGGCATATGTTTTTAATGACGATGATGGTAAAATTTGTTATATGGCCAGCGAGCCAATAAAATCTCAAGGGAAATACAAGATTCGTGATGATGTTTTTTTGATGGTCACACATCGCCTAAGCAATAAAACGTTTGATGTGGTAAATATTGCGGCGGGATATACTTATAAAAAGGGGTCTCGACCGACTTTTTCAATTGACGGTGCCAAGCCGTTCACTTTGGTGACCAGTGCCGATACGGCTTGGGCAAAGGATGCTCCAACCGATGCGCGATTGGTCAAAGCGATGCGAGCCGGAAATAAGGCGGTGCTGAAGGGGACCTCTCGGCGTGGAACATTGACGACGGATACCTTTTCTCTGAAGGGTTTTTCCAAAGCATATCGAGCCATACAAAAAGCATGCGGTCGTGAATAGTAAGGATAGATAAATGAAAACAGAACTCATAGGCTTGTCATTTGATGAGCTGAAAGATGAATTAGTGCGTTTAGGTGAAAAACCGTTTCGTGCAAAACAAATTTGGCATTGGATTTATAATAAAGGTGAGACGGATTTTTCAAAAATGACGACGTTGGCCAAGCCTTTTCAAGAGAGGCTGGCCAGCCTTTATACTGTCACGCATCCCCGTATTGTGACCCAGCAAACGTCGGTTGACGGGACGCGTAAATGGTTGATGGCTTTCCAAGATGGCAAACAAGTGGAATGCGTCTATATTCCGGAAGCCGATAGGGGAGCCGTGTGTATTTCCACTCAGGTCGGATGCGCTCAAGGGTGTAAGTTCTGTCATACCGGGACGCAGAAAATGATGCGTAATTTAACGGCGGGAGAAATTGTTGGGCAGTTTATGACGGCCAGAGATAGTTATGGGGAGTGGCCAACACCGACGGATGAGACTCGTTTTTTATCTAACATTGTTGTGATGGGAATGGGTGAGCCTCTATATAATTTTGAGAATTTAAAAAAGGCTTTGCGGATTTTAATGGATGGTGACGGTATAGCCATTTCTAAACGCAAGATAACGGTATCGACGGCGGGTATGGCAGACCACATACCTGAATTAGCGGATTTGGGAGTGAAGCTGGCGGTTAGTTTACATGCCCCGAATGATGAGATCCGTAATCAGATTATGCCGATTAATCGTAAGTTTCCATTGAAGACTTTAATTGAAGCCTGTCGGGAATATCAGCGTCGTTCCGAGCGGCGGCAATTCATCACGATGGAATATGTAATGTTAAAAGGTATCAATGATCAGCCGGAACATGCGCGGGAATTGATGACGCTGGTTAAAGGGCTTGAGGTTAAATTTAACTTGATTCCCTTCCATTATTGGGAAGGGGCTCCGTTTGAACCCAGCAGCAACAATACGATACATCGTTTTTCCAAGATATTGGAGGAAAATTGGTTTGCCGCACCGATTCGCCGATCACGCGGTGAGGATATTATGGCGGCCTGCGGTCAATTAAAGTCAGCTAAAGGGAATGTGGAGTAAAATTAAAAAGACAGACGACAAACAGAAGTCATGAGCTGAAATACCCAGAGCGAATAAGAAGAATATATGAGCGGCAGCTTATGCTTGAACGGATGCCGAGTAGTGCCTTTTGGGATAAACAATCTTCGAGCAAATCCGCATCCCGCGGTCCCTTGTTGTTCCATAGGTTGTCTTGGAATTCAAATGAGCATGAGTAAGCCTTTTTTTAGGTCTTTAAACCCCGAAGGGGAAACGATAGTTTTTTAGTCTTTTCTCTGTTGAATAGAGCAGATATAAAATTGTCATAAAAGTGTCATTTGATTTTTGTATGCATTTCGGGTATACAATAAAACAGTTTTTTAACATAACGAGAGGAAATAACAATGAAAACAGGTATTATGTCCGGTAAAAAAGGGCTGATTATGGGCGTTGCAAACGATCACTCTATCGCTTGGGGAATTGCAAAAGCGTTGGCTGACCAGGGGGCTGAGCTGGCTTTTACATATCAAGGTGAAACTTTGGAAAAACGGGTTCGTCCGTTGGCTGAGTCTATTGGCTCTGATATTATGATCCCCTGTGATGTGTTAGATTCTGCTTCTATGGATGCAGCTTTCCAGACGATTAAGGATAAATGGGGTAAAATGGACTTTGTGGTTCATGCGATTGCTTTTTCGGATAAAAATGAGCTCAAAGGGCGTTATGTTGATACGACGGCTGCCAATTTCAGTAATTCCATGTTAATTTCTTGCTATTCTTTCACGGATGTTTGTCGACGGGCTGCCGAATTGATGCCGGACGGTGGTGCTTGTTTAACGTTGACATATTTAGGGGCGGAACGCTACATCCCGAATTATAATGTGATGGGTGTTGTTAAGGCAGCCTTAGAGGCTTCCATCCACTTTATTGCTTTTGACTTGGGACATCAGAATATTCGTGTCAATGCTATTTCTGCCGGACCTGTTCGGACATTAGCTGCTGCCGGTATTGGTGATTTTCGCCAAATTTTAGGTTGGACCGAAAATAATTCGGCTTTATGTCGGAATGTGACCATTGAAGATGTTGGTGGAACAGGAGCATATTTGTGCAGTGATTTGGCTTCCGGTGTGACGGGTGAGATTATCCATGTCGATGCAGGATATAGCCGTAATGCTATGATTAACCCGCGCAACGCACAAAAATCAGCGGAGTTATTGTCGACGTTTAAGCTGTCGGAATAAACTTCATAGAATAGAAAGGAATCCTCCTCTTTCCGAAGAGGAGGATTTTTATTATTTTTTTATTTTTCCCTTGACAGAAGAATTTTTCGCTGCTAAGATGATACTCGAGCCGGGTGATGTCCGGTTCGGGGGGTGAGAACCTCCAAGAGAGTTGGGTCGAAGACCTTTTAGTCGTTTTGCGACTGGAAGGTCGTGAAATAAAGGATATTTTATCTTTAATACACGCACTATGTTCTCTTGTAGTTCTCAACTTCCAGTCGCCCTCATCAAGGCGACTTTCTTTTCGCCCGTTATATAGATAGGTGAAGATGGCTTTCTGTGCAAGTTATCTTTTTTTTTAAAAAGGGGTTGCATATGCTTTTGGAAATACCTATATAAGGGATAACCTGGTGGCGATTGGGCTCACAAAAAAATGATCCAAAAAAAACAAACCCCAATCGCATAGAGGAAAAGATGTCCTATCTTTTCCGGGGAGAAGAGTTTTCCTTTCATAGCTCTTCTCCCTTTCCTTATGGGAAGGAAAGAGAGTCGGTTGGAAAAACTTGTTCCTCCCAAAGGTGCGGCCATCGTCTAAAGCAGAATGAAATTATCGGTTTCTTCCGGCTTGTTTTTGAATTTAACACTTGATAGGCATAGCCGAATGGCTTCCCAAAGTATATTTAACCCTTGACTTTTTCTTAAAAATGTGCTAGATTTTCTTTGTAAAGACCCGACGTGTGCGCGGGTTTTTTTTATGGAGAAAATCATGATGCTATCAAAAAGTCTTTGGCTGGGCTTATGGGGAATAAGTGGCTTGTCGATAGCCGTCTTATCCTATCAATTAGGAAAAGCGAACAGTAAAATACAGGTTATTGAAAAACAGGTGGAGGTTGTAAAATATGTGGAGAAAGAGCGTTCGGAGATTCAAGCACGTCCTCATGCTACTCGTTTGGAGCTGCTTGAGCGCATGCGTGCCGGAATCCTCTAACTTTTGTCCCGTCTATCCGATAGCGGGGCCCTTGGTGGCTGAGGAGTTAGCGAGTGCCGGAGAGTTGCCGATGACATGGGAATGAATAGCCCGTCTTGATAAATTGCGGCAAGAGTTGGCGTTGTGTCATTCGTATCCTTTTTAGAAGATATCCGCTAACCGATGGGTTGGTTCAATAAAAAGTTTTATGGTTCATTATTCCGTGGTATTTTTCGCCGGAAAGGTGGAAATGTCTTCTGCTTCTTCAGAGAGGTTTTGGGGCATATTCTCTGTTTCCGGCATTTCATTCGTGTGGATGACATAACTGCCTTTTAACCAACGTCCCAGGTCAATGTCGGCACATTTCTTTGAACAAAAGGGTCGGTAGGCAAAAGAGCTGTTTTTACCGCAAATAGGGCAGTATTGATGTAAAATAGGTGTATCTGAATGGTTCATGGTTTTTCCTTTATCTCAAAAGCGTTTATATCCTTACCAAAATCCGGAATGGCCGATATATATGGGACTCTTTCCAAGAGAGCTACCACTTTGGGATGAGCGTGCACACAAAGCGCATGGGGTAAGTCTTTAACGGCACGGCAAATACGATAAAAAGCATTTTCCGGTGTATTCCATAAATCAGCCAGAGCAGATCTTTCTCGGCGACGCTTCAGCTCATAAAGTCCGCTGCGAGTCCAGCCACCGATACTCAGCATATGATCCGCTTTTGCCGCTTCTTGGATAACATGGTCTAACGATCGCCTGGTCGTTGTTGTTTTGGTCCCGGCAAAGTCAATTAAAGTCAAGCCCCCGATATGGCGTAAGCGCAGATGACGTAAAATTTCTGATACGGCTTCGGTGTTAATTTGATGCCATTGACCACGACTGGAGCTTGTATCCACATCAACCGTATGGCAAACATGTGTTTGCTCAAAATGAAGTGTGCCTCCGCTTTGAAGACGTACCTGATCGGCTAAAGCCTGCATCATGACGGTATCAATCTCATCCCTTTCGGCCGGTAGGATTTTTTCCTCGGGAAATAACGTCTCTAATACTTGTTTTAAGGGAGGACAGCCGACGTGCTTATTTTCTGAAAAAACACCGGATGCATCCTTGTCCGATCTGGCTTCTTTCGTTATACGGACATAAACCGTTTCTCCTTCCGTATGAGGTTCAGACGTTGGAACAAAAACATCTTTTTCCTTATCTGTTCGAATAAAATATCCTCGTAAAGTCGGATGATAGCTGATGATATGTCCCCGAACGATTTCACCCAAATTGAGTGTCAGATGCCTTTGAATAAAAAGCTCTGTCGGACGATTATCTTCAAAGAAAACGGCGCGTTCCTCTCCCGCCCATTCATCATAAATCAGTCGATTCATTTTTTTTGCAATAATCCGCGTAAAACTTGAGAAACCTCGAAAATCGGCAGACCGATGATGTTGGGATATGAACCGACAATTCCTCTGATCAATGTGGATAAAACCCCTTCGATTCGGTAGCCGGCGACATTTTGCCATTCTCCCGACGCCAGAACGGCAGCGATTTCCGTTTCATCTAAGTGTTTCATCAAAACGGCCGTTTGAACGACTTTGGCTATTTGTCGCCCTTCCGGTGTTATGACGCAAAAGCCCGTCATCACACGGTGCCTTTTCCCGGAAAGAAGGCATAGTTTTTCACGTGCCTCATCTACGGTTTTAGCTTTGCGTAGAATGCGTCTTCCGACGGCTATAACCGTGTCAGCGGCTAAGATGTATGTGTTGGGATGATCCATCGCCGCCGCCAAAGCTTTCTCACACGCTATTCGTTTGACATAGCGTGCAGGGAGCTCCCCCTTCTGAGGCGATTCATCTATATCTACCCGAACAACCCCCTCGGGAAACAGCTGTGCCTGCTCTAATAAGTGCCGTCGCTGCGGTGACTGGGAGGCCAATAGAAACCCTCCTGTCAAGCGCCAGAGATTATTGCTCTTCTTCTGCAAAGTTTTTTTCCTTACGTTCGTGACGTTCCTGTGCTTCAATGCATAGTGTTGCGACGGGACGAGCCTCTAACCGAGCCAAACCGATCGGTTCGCCTGTTTCTTCGCAATAACCGTATGTTCCGGCTGCGATTCTATCCAAGGCAGAGTTGATTTTTTTGATCAGTTTCCGCATACGGTCTCTTGTTCGCAGTTCTAAAGATTGATCCGTTTCATTGCTGGCACGATCATTTAAATCGGCTTCATTTAAATTGGTTTCTTTGAGTTCTTGTAAAGTCGACGCTGAATCGCGGATAAGTTCCTCGCGCCAGGCTAAAAGCTTTTGCCGAAAATACTCCAGCTGCATCTCATTCATGTACTCTTCTTTGGATGATGGCCGATAGTTGGGGGGCAATGTTATCTGTGTCATAACGTTCTCCTTTCGTTAAGTTATACGGAATAGTATTACATACATAAACGATTTTTTCCCGAAAGTCAATTAAATAAAGCTTGTATCTGTCATAAAAGTTTGATACAGTGCCAATAAAGAGTCAAAGGGAGGAAGAGTATGCCGATGAAAATACTGATGGGTTTGGTTATGGGCGGATGGTTGCTGAGTTCATCCGCATGGGCTGAAAATGTGCGAGAGACCAACGAAGAGACGTGTCAAGAATTACTGCAATTAGCCGAAACCGTTCCGGAGACATCACCTTATGATTTATGTGGTTTTTCGGATCCGGATTTGGCTTGGAATAAGTGGGCTCCGTTTTCCTCAAAGAATAAATTACGTCGAGCGTTGTTTGAATTGTGTCAACGCTATCCGGCTCATGAATATGCGGCGCTTTACTGTAAAAAATCCGAAGAGTTAGGGTATCCGCCGGCGCTCATAAAAGCAGGGGTGGGGCATCTAAACGCCGGTCGTTTTTCCGAAGCCTTAGAGGTGTTTACAACGGCTTTGAAAGATGAGGGATTGACCGGCGCCGATGAAGCGGCTATTTCCGAAAATTTAGGACGGCTGTATACGACCCAGGGGTCTCCTTATTTTAATCCGCGGGTTGGTGTCCCTCTGTTGCAAAAGGGGGCCTTGTTAGGATCGGCTGTTGCGAATAATATCCTAGGATTTTTGTCCACTTGGGGGCAGTTGGGGGTTGCGCAAAATACAAAAGAGGGTCTGCAATACTATTGGCGTGCGGCCCTTTTGGGATGTCCTTCGGGTGAAGAAAATATCGGCTTATTACACCTGGTGCGCCAAAATCGTATTCCGCCGCAACAAGGCTTTCGTTATATGATGCAGCAGTCTTGGACCTGTGAGCCTTTGGTGCGTGCCGTACAAGAACCGGGAGAAAAAATGGATTGTGATTGTCAAACATTGCTGGAAAGCGAGCGTGTGCAACAGTCTCAACCATATCGTCTGATTCAAATCGAGGATCAAAGTGTTTTATTACGGGATCAGATGGGCAACGAATTTTTGGGGCATGCGGGTGAAAAACTGAATAACGGCGTCGTGGTTGTTGAGGTAGGAGTGGATTACGCGACTGTTCTTGTCAACGGACAGCGTTCTTTTTTACAATTGGTCAAAGAAACACCCTGTCAGACGTATTGTGCTCGTTTCTATCAGGCCGGCGGCATTGTCGACATTAAGCCGTATCGTTTTACGTTTTCGGCAAGCGAATGTGAAGATATTTATTTCTATGCCGCGCATTTAATCGGATTGGAGCACGATTTTGTTGGGAAGAAAGAATGTGCTCGTATCATGGGAGAGATGGATTCTGCCAGTCGCTTGTTGTTGGAGGAACGTAAACAAGAAGAGTTAGATGCGTTGGCTCCGTCCGAAACAGTATCAAACGAGACACCCAAAAAGGCAGAGGCATCCGCTGCTTCATCTACTCCACAAGCCGTTTCGGGTGTTCAGCAACCTGTCAAAAAAGCGCAGTTTGCTCTACCTACTCCTGATGAACCGGATAAAAAAAGAGGGGTTCGTAGTCGCAGGCGGACAAAATAATAAAAAAACACTTGCTTTTCTTGGAAAAATCATGTAGAATACCCTCCATCCGACAATCCTTGCCCTTGCTAATCGGACGGGGGCTATGTTTCAGGCCATTGATTCATGGGGAATTAGTGCGCATAAACCGAAACGAGAAAATCCAAAAGGAGAGGGTATACATGCCTTTTTATGAAAATGTTTTTGTCGCGCGTCAAGATTTGACTCCGGCAAAAGTCACAGAGTTGACAGATAAATTTGCCGGCATCATTGAAAATATGGGCGGCAAAGTGACGAAACGTGAAGACTGGGGTCTACGTACCTTGGCTTATAAAATTCAAAAAAACCGTAAGGGTTATTACGTTTTGATGAATGTGGACGCACCGGCGGCTGCCATTGTTGAAATGGAGCGATTGATGCGTTTGGATGAAAATTTATTACGCTATCTGACGGTTAAAGTAGACAAGTTAGAAGATGGTCCATCCGTGATGTTAGAGGCCAAGAGCCGTGGACCAAAAGCAGAAGATAAATTCGAAATCGAAGTGGGAGGCGAAGTATAATGGCTGAAATAAGCAAAGGATCTTTCTTTCGTCATAAGAAAACATGTCAATTTTGTGCCGATAAAACGTCAGAAATTGATTACAAGGATATTAAGTTGTTGAGCCGTTTTGTGACAGAACGCGGTAAAATGGTTCCTTCACGAGTCTCTGCAACATGTGCCAAGCATCAACGGAGCTTGTCTCGAGCCATTAAACGGGCACGCTTTCTTGCCTTGTTGCCTTTTGATAACAACGATTAATTGAAAGGGAAAAACAATGGAAATAATCTTATTAGAGCGTATTGAGCGTTTGGGACAAATGGGTGATGTTGTCAACGTTAAAAACGGTTATGCACGCAACTATTTATTCCCACAAAAAAAAGCATTGCGCAAAACAAAAGAGAATATGGCGTTCTTTGAATCTAAACGGAAGGAATATGAAGCCCATAACCTCAAGTTAAAAGCCGATGCGGAAGAAATGGCGAAAAAATTAGCGGGTCTTTCCGTGACCATTATTCGTCAAGCGGCTGAAACGGGTCAGTTATATGGTTCCGTGACCGGTCGTGATATTTGCGATGCGATTCGTGAAGCCGGTTTTCATGTTGAGCGCCGTCAAATCGTTTTGAATCAGCCGTTTAAGCACATGGGTATTTTTGATGTCGTTTTATCTTTGCATCCGGATGTGACACAAACGATTCGTGTCAACATTGCTCGTTCGGAAGAGGAGGCTAAACGAGCTTCTTCAAAGAAAGCAGCTGTAAAACAACCGGAAACACCGGTTGAGGTCGCAACGGAGGCGGCCGATAAGGCGGATGCCGAATAATTCAGGAACATAAAACGATTGAGAATGAGGGAGGTCTTTTATGACCTCCTTTATTTTTCCGGATTATTTTCTTTTGCTCCTCCTAAAATATCCTGCATGCGTTGTGTTGCGGCGGTGTTTTCCGGAAGACTTTTTAATGCTTTTTTGGCTTCCTTACGAGCCTCTGATTCCTGTCCGATACTCCAATAGTATTCTGCCATGGCATAGGGAATGTATTGATTTTTTCCCAACCGTCCATACCCGATAGCTAAAAGCCGCCATCCACTGCTCAGGTCCGGTTCTCGATGCACGGCATTTTGAAGGTGTTGCGTGGCCAGTTGAGCATTATGCATGTCATCTGTCTCTAAAAGAGCTTGGGCAAGAGATAGCAGAATTAAAGGTGCATTCGGTTTTAATTCCGCGGCTTTTTGATAAGCCTTAATAGCTTGTTGAATCTGTGATGTTTCGAAATAGAATTGCCCTTTTAACTCATAAAAATAAGGGTTTGTCGGTTCTTCTTCTATCAATTCTTCCAGCATTTTGAAAGCTGGCTCTAGCTTGTTTTGTCGATATAAGGCGATGGTTCGAGCATATTTATCCACGCGGCTGGAACCCGGGTATTTATTCAATGTTTGTTCTGGTTTGGATAAGAAGGCAAACAGCTTAGCTTGACTCATCAAAAAAGCCTCATCTTGGTGCAGTGGGAGAGGGTCTTTTAAAAAGTAGGCCAAATCGTTTAAACGCGCTTGGGTTAAGGGATGTGTTCTTAAATAGGAATCATCTTCGTATGTATTCAGTCGTTCTTGTTTGCGAATGGTTGTCATGACGTTTTGAAAGCCACTCATGGAATATCCGATTTTGCGCATAATATCCACGGCGACTCTGTCAGCCGCACTTTCTTCGCTTTGACGATAACTGGTAAACATGCCCAAGGCAGAGGCTTGACTGCCCATCATAATGGCTACGCCGGCATCGGGGCGACCGCTGGCTGCGGCCAATAAGCCGCCGATAACGGTAGATATGAGAGCCGTCTTCTGAGCGGTTTTGTATTCTTCATAACCACGCACGACGTGTCCTCCGATAATGTGGCCGGTTTCATGGGATAAAACAAACATGACATCATCAACGCTTTTGGCTTGCATCAGAAGGCCGGTGTGGATGAAAATGGTTTGTCCTCCGGCGACGAAAGCATTTAAGCTGGGATCATTGATTAAAATCACTTTGGCGTTTTGCGGCGCAAGGCCACCGGCTTTAAAAATGCGTTGGACATAGGACAAAAGAACACTTTCAACCTCGGTATCCCGAATAATCGAAAAAGCGGCCGCCGGATGAGCCATCAACAGCATCAACAATATAAAACCAATCATTACTCGAATTTGGCGCATGAGCATAATGTAGCGCAAAAAATTACTTGGGTCAATAATTCTTTTGAAAAGCTGTAAGAAACGCTTGACAAGACCTTTTAATGTATGGCACATTAGATATAACATATCGTTTGTAAAGGATGTTTGATGAAAGAATATAAAGCAATCTTTGTGGGGTTTCTTGTCACCTGTGTTTTATTGGTCTTAACACTTTTCATTCATGCGGCATCCGGTGTACGCCAACAGCATGCCGCCTTTCATCTGTTTGCCGACTTTGCGAAGTCGGATGGCATTATGAATGGCGCCGATGTCCGTGTGGCCGGTATTCGTGTCGGAGAAGTCGTCGCGCAGCGCTTGGTTGGAGGATATCGTGTGCAAATAGAAATGGCCTTTGATCGGCCGATTGAATTGCCGACGGATACCTCTGTTCTTATAGAGACAGACGGATTGTTGGGGGCTAAGCATTTAGAGCTGTTACCGGGGGCCGAGGAAGAGATGTTAGTTTCCGGTGAAACGTTGGGGTATACGCAAGATGCCTTAATTTTGGGCGAATTGCTGGATAAAGTCAATGCTTTTATGCGGGAAAAGAAAGAGCGAGAGGCGATCCAAAAAGATCGGACCTTATCCGAAGTATCAGAGACGTTTGACCGTGAAATCAGCAGAAAGTAAAGGAGAGAAAGAATGAAAAAAAATCCTATTGAAACCATTTTAGGTTTTTGTGTTCTTATTTTTGCATGTTTGTTTTTATATTTTGCCGGATCGCGCGTTGATATCAAGAAAGTGGAAGGCTATACTGTTTCGGCTAATTTTTTGAAAATCGGTGGTCTGGAAGTCGGTTCAGATGTCCGAATTTCAGGTATTAAAGTTGGGTCTGTCGTTGCGACCAAGCTCAATAAGAAAGATTATACGGCAGATGTCTACCTCAGTATTGATCCGTCCGTTCAGTTGCCGATAGATACAGTGGCCGGTATTGCTGATGTCGGTATCATGGGGGATAAGTATGTTCGTTTGGAACCGGGGAAAAGTCAAGCCATTTTGCAGAATAACTCCAGGATTATGAATACCAAGAATTATAAATCATTAGAGGATAACGTCTCAGAATTTATTTTCTTGTCAACCAAGTAGAGGTATAATATGAAGACCTTATTTGTCGGAATGATTTTATTGACTGTGCCCGGAATGGTCTGTGCGGCCGATATTGAGGCGAGCAGTGTCCTTTTGCGCGGCGTTGATAAGATTACGGGGCGTACTCAGATGTCTGAGGTGGATATCGGATCCAAAAATCAATTCGGTGCTTTGGTAATCAGTGCCGAAAAATGCTTGAAGCGTCCACCTGAGGAAACACCTGAAAATGCCGCTTTTTTGAAAATTTCGGAAGTTGGACTAAATGGAGCGGAAACGGTTGTCTTCAACGGTTGGATGTTTTCTTCAAATCCGGCGCTTTCGGCTATGGAGCATCCGGTGTATGATATTTGGGTGGTGGATTGTATAGCACCACAAACACCGCCGGCATGGGAGGTGAATGCTGAAAAGATAACTCTTCCTTCTATACCTCAACAGGCGGTTGATATTGAAACGTTGCCGGCCCTGAATGAGGGGGCATCTTGGCCGCAACCGGATTTCATGGATTAGTTGCTGCGCTTGGTTTCAAGAGGGTCATACAAGTTTTGGTTTTGTTTGACGATCAGACGGCTTACAATCAGAGTCTATGGTTGTCTGCTTAAGAGGATTCATTTTCTGCACGTTCTGCCAATTCTAGCCACTTGTTTTCTTTTGCCTCAATTTCTGTGCGTAAGGCTCCTAAACGAGTGGCGATTTCTTGAAAGGTTTTAAAATCTCGCTGGCACAAATCTTGATCGGACAGTTGTGTTTCCAGAGCGGTTGCCTGTTGGGTGAGCTGATCAATTTCCTGTGGTAGATTTTTAAACAGATGCTGCTCCGTAAAGCTGAGTTTGTGAGGCTTGTTTGGGGATGCTTTTATTTCTGAGGGGCGGGCTGGCAGGCGATTTTTGGGAATCTGTTTAGAGTGTTCCCGTTGAGCCGATTTTTTTTCAGAGGCTAATAAATCAGAATAACTTCCAACATATTCCATGACGCTGCCATCTCCGCGCAGGTGCAAAAGAGAGGTAGCTACTTTATCCAAAAAATCACGGTCATGACTGATGATTAAAATAGTTCCTTCATATTCGGCCAAAACCTCTTGCAGCAAGTCCAGTGTATCCATATCAAGATCGTTTGTCGGTTCATCCAAGACCAGAAAATTAGAGGGACGGGCCAAACATAGCGCCAGCATCAAGCGATTTTTTTCTCCACCGGATAAAATACCGACCGGGGATTGTGCTTGTGTCGGCGTAAATAGAAAGTCCTTTAAATACGAGACAACATGACGGTAATGTCCCCGCACGAAAATATGATCTCCATCGGGACATAGGGTTTGCCATAAGGTTTTTTGTGGATTCAACTGGATTCTCTGTTGGTCAAAATAAGCCTCTTCCAGGTTTTTGGCCAGTCGAACGCTACCCGTATCAGGTTCTAATCGTTTGGTCATCAGCTTGATAAGTGTCGTTTTTCCGGCACCGTTAGGGCCAACAATCCCAATTTTATTGCCTCGGAGGACACGAATGGAAAAGTCATGTATAATTTCACGATTCTGAAAGGATTTCGACACATGCTTTGCTTCAATAATCATCTTAGATCGAATATCCCCTTTATCAATTTCAAGATTAACGGAGCCAACCTGTAAAATTTGTTCTTTACGTTCCAAGCGTAATTGTTGCAGACGTCTTAGGCGTCCCATATTACGCTTTCTGCGAGCCGTCACGCCTTTATGAAGCCACTCGGTTTCCTCTTCAATTTTCTTGTTTAAATTTTTTTGAGCAATGATTTCCTGTTCTAAAATTTGCTCTTGCCAGGCATCAAAGTGAGCATAGCCTTTATCGTGTTCATGTGCTATCCCGCGATCTAGCCAAATTGTTGCATTTGAGACAGTTGTCAAAAAACGCCGATCATGACTGATAACGACGACGGCTCCTTCAAAATTGAGTAGAGTTTGCTCTAACTTTTCAATGGTAGCGATATCCAGATGATTGGTTGGTTCATCCAGTAATAAAATATCGGGCTCTCCTATCAACGCACGCGCCAAGGCGGCTTTTTTTAATTCCCCTCCCGAGGCGACTTGAGGAGACTGAGAGGCGTGAATGCCCAGCTCAGAGATCAACATATCGGCCTTATACTCCTCATCTGTTTCGGCTCCACGATCATCAAGACCGGAAAGCACCACATCACGTAGCGTTTGGTATGTGTCAAAGTGTGTTTCCTGAGCCATATAGGAAATTTTGGTTGCCGGTTGAATAAAACGTTCACCCTCATCCGGCTCTAAAAGGCCCGCAATCACCTTTAAAAGAGTCGACTTCCCCGAGCCGTTTCGACCAATCAGGCAAATTTTATCACCCTTTTTGATATGAATATCCAATCCTTTAAATAACGGATGTACTCCGAAAGTCAAGAAGGCATTCTTTAGGCTATAAATGGGAGGAGAGGTGTCCGCGGACATTTTTTAAGAGGGGATACGCTCTAATGAGCTTGGTAGAGGAATTTCCTTTAAAAAAGTCATGGGCACATTATATTCCCGAATGACGGAATTATCACGTGTTTCTACAACAAGAACAGAGCTTGTTCGTTCCAATTGTTCACGCACGTTCGGATGAATATAATCTAAGACGATAGCGCTGTGAGAATTGCGGTAAAGCAAGGCATGTTCCGCTCCATTATAGACAATTTTAGGCTGTTCTACATCCTCCATGCGTGCGCGGATTAAGATCATGATATCGCCGGCAGCATCTTTTAGAATATTATAATTTTTTTCTTGTTCCACCACAGTGTGTGCCATGAAAAAGTCTCCTTCACATAAAACGTGAACTCTATTATATCGTAAAAATCAGAAAAATCAATGATAAAATGATACCTCAGAGGGGCGAAATATGTTTATAAATCATTGACAAAAATAATAGCTGTAATAATACATTAAAATCAAAATATTATTTTTGAAAATCGCATACAATTTCAATATGATTTGAAAAAGTAAATTGATCGACGGGCGTGATTTTCCCCATACGAAAGCCGGCCCCTATTAAAATGTTGGCGTCTCGAGCGGCCGTGGTCGGATTACATGAAATTAAAATGATGTTATGAACGTTTGAAAGGGCCAGATTTTCTGTTTGAGCTTTTGCTCCGGCACGAGGCGGATCCATAACCACCAGATCAATGTCTTTTAGTTCTTCCGGTGATAGGGGGTTCCGAAATAGGTCTCGCACCACGCCATAGCGTCCCAGTGTTTGGACGCTTTCCGGCGTGCAGTCGTATCCGTGTGCGATCAGACCCTTTTCTAAAAGAGGATGCGTAAAGGTGCCTGTTCCACAGAAAAGATCAACGGCTGTTTGGGATTCTCCGACAAACGAGAGCATCAGGTCAATCAGGATTTTTTCTCCGGCCTCTGAGGGTTGTAAGAAGGCATCAGGTGGAAATGGCAGTTTTGTTTTCTCGACAATTAGCGTGTGATTGTATATCAAACGAGCAATCGGGTGTGTTTGAGCAAATATCGCAGCCTGCTCCAAAAAAGCCAGCGTAGGCTGATGGGTTCCGTGATGGATGTGTATATCTAAACCAAAGGGACTCTCTTGCACAAATACGTCTCCCTTGCCCGATAGAAACGAAACGAAGCTTTTGAGCTTTGGTAAAAATGTTGATAAGGCGGGCGTTAAGATTGGACACTGTTGAATATCAATGACGGTATGGCTTTTAAATCCGTTAAATCCTAATTTTCCGGTTTCGAACGAAAAAGAGGCGCGTCGCCGCGACCCGATGGGGACTTGTCGGATCTCCTCTATCTCGGGCGTCAATCCTTTATCGGAAAAGGCACGCAGAATAAAGTGCTGCTTCATAAGCGCGTATTCTTTCGGCGACATATCTTGGTAAAGGCAACCGCCGCAGCGCTTGAAATAGGGGCAAATGGGTTGTGTCATAGCTGTTATTATACGGTTTTTTTTGTATTTGTCATCTAAAATATTTGACATCAGTAAAAAAAACGGCTAAATTAATCAAAAATCAATCTTATGGTATGAGGAAATGTTTATGACAGAAACACAAAATTTAGGGCATGAACAACGCCAAATACGCGTTTCTAAATTGCATGCTCTGGAAGAAAAAGGCATCAATGCGTATCCGCAAATTTATCGTCCGACGGCAACGGCTTTGGATTTGAACAAAAAATATGCCTCTCTTGAAAAGGATACCCAAACGGCGGATGTGGTCAAAGTTGCCGGTCGTATTCGAGCTATTCGTAATTCGGGTATGTTTATGGATCTTTATGACGCGACGGGTAAAGTGCAAATTTATACGTCTAAAGAACACAGTGCTCCAGCTTTATTGGAGATATTGGATTTGCTGGATATTGGAGACATTATTGGCGTTGAGGGAACAGTGCGTCGTACAAAACGAGGAGAGCTGTCCATTAATGCGGCTCAAATTACCGTTCTGGCCAAGGCTTTGCTGCCGTTGCCTGAAAAATATCACGGCTTGACGGATACGGATACCAAGTATCGTCAACGCTATTTGGATATGATTATGAATTCAGAGACAACGACGACACTGATTAAGCGAAGCCAAATTATCACGGCCATTCGTCAATATCTGCTTGATCAAGGGCTGATGGAGGTTGAAACACCTCTTTTACATGTTATCAAGGGAGGGGCAACGGCCAAGCCTTTTGTGACACATCACAATGCGTTGGATATGGATTTATTTTTGCGTGTTGCACCGGAGTTATACTTAAAGCGTTTGATTGTCGGCGGTTTGCCCGGCGTTTTTGAAATTGGTCGTAATTTTAGAAATGAAGGCATTGATACGCGTCACAATCCTGAATTTACGATGATGGAGGTGTATCGTCAATATAACGACTATACGGACATGATGACGTTGGTGGAGCAATTGGTCGAGAAAGCTGCGTTGGCGGTTAATGGGACGACAGAGGTTGAAATGGAAGGGCATAAGATTGATTTAAAAGGTCCGTGGCCGCGTTGCTCTATGGCTGATTTAGTAAAAGAACACACGGGGGTTGACTTTATTTCGATTATGACGGATGAAGAGGCCCGAGCAGCTGCTCGTCAGTTAAATGTTGCCATAGCCGATGATGCGGATTGGGGCCATGCCTTGGCGGCTGTTTTTGAGGATAAATGTGAACAATTTTTAGTTCAACCCATACATGTTATTGATCATCCGAAGTCTTTGTCTCCTCTGACGAAGGAGCATCGTCATAATCCGCGTTTGGTCGAGCGATTTGAAAGCTATATCAACACATGGGAAATATGTAATGCCTATTCGGAATTGACGAATCCGTTGGATCAGCGCACTCGTTTTGAAGAACAGGTTGCGGCTGCGGCCAAGGGGGATGAAGAGGCCGATATGATGGATGAAGATTTTGTCACAGCGCTTGAATACGGTATGCCGCCCACAGGCGGATTGGGTGTCGGTTTGGATAGGTTGATAATGGTCTTGACAGGCAATACGTCTATTCGTGATATTATAGCTTTTCCAACGATGCGTAAAAAGTGAAGAGAAAAGGAGAAAAACATGACATTGAACGTTGAACAATTAAAAGAAGTCTTAAGCTTAAAACCGGTATTAATAAAGAAATTAGCACCGATGTTGCGTCCTTTTGCAAAGGCTATTTATTATGTTTTATCGGGGTTGTTGCTTATAGGTATTTTGGCTAGCTTTGTGGATTTATTCCGTGCGGGATTTAGCTTTTTTATTTTGGAGCTTGCCTTAATAATCGTTGCGTTAGCCATTGTTCGGATGTTTTCGGAGTATCTGGTGTCCGATAAAGCAGCAGCGGAGACAGCCGAAAAGACGGAACAAAAAGCCTCTAAGTAGGACTTTATTTTGGAAGTTCTCGTAGCTCAGCAGGATAGAGCGCAGGATTCCTAATCCTGAGGCCGTGGGTTCGACTCCCGCCGAGAACGCCAAACCGTAAAGGAATCATGATGCATATACACGCAACGACGGTTTGTGATGGTAAAGATGCGCTGATGATTGTTGGTGCGTCCGGCAGTGGTAAGTCCACTTTAGCGTTGCAGTTGATCAGGCGAGGTTGGTGGCTTGTTGCGGATGATGTTTCCGTGGTGACGTGTGGTGAGGATGGCGGTTTATCTGTGTCGGCATTGCCCGAAGGGATTGGGTTGCTTGAGGTGCGAGGATTGGGTCTGTTGCAAGAAGTTCCGAATCGGCAACGAGTTGCTTTGAAGGCGTGTTTTTCTTTGGAGACGACACAGCCGCCGCGATTGCCTTTGAGCTCAAGCTCTGTTGAAATTGAAAATGTGTCAGTGCGTCAAATTTTATTTTGGGAGAAAGATTCTGCTTTGTTGGATAAAGTTCTGACAGCGTGGGATGTTATCCACAATCGCCGAGCGCTAAAGGTGATTGATTAAAGGAAAGGAGAAAAAATGATAGGAGTTGTTTTAGTATCGCATACACACTTGGCGGAAGAGATGTTGCGGGTTGTTGAACATGTTGTTGGGCCACAAACGAACGTTGCGTGTGTGGGGATTGACACCACAGACGACATGGAACAAAAGCGGCATGAGATTTTGGAAAAGACATCGGCGGTTGATACGGGGGATGGCGTTGTTGTCATTACAGATATGTTTGGTGGGACACCGTCTAATCTGGCAATTTCCATCATGGAAGAGCGTAATATAGAAGTTGTTTCGGGGATGAATGTTCCGATGTTGGTCAAATTGATGCGCGAGCGTTCGGAAAGTGTGAATGATGCGGTTTTAGCGGCTCAAGAGGCCGGCCGTAAATATATCAACATTGCGTCGCACTTGCTCAAGATGGATACCTAAAGAATGCGTGCAGCCATAGAGATTCAAATTCAGAACTTAAAAGGATTGCATGCTCGAGCGACGGCAGCATTTGTCAAATGCGCTGAGTCATTTGAATCTGAAATTACGGTTATCAAGAAGGATGGACAATCAGCGTCGGGTAAGTCAATTATGGGATTGCTGATGTTGGCGATACCCTTGGGGGAGAGGATAGTCATTACAGCCGATGGGTCTGATGCCGAGGCAGCTATACAGGCACTGATCAAGTTGATTGACAATCGATTCGGTGAAGATTGATAGAAGATATTTTTGATTTTTTTAAAGCCGTCACGTTCATGTGATGGCTTTATTTGCATGTTAAAAGATGTTCTGTTTATCAAGTAAAAATAGCCTTGAAAAGCGCGGATTTCCGGGAAAAAAGTGTCACAAAAAAACGATCCTTTTTTTGTGACAACTTTTTAGCACATCTACCCCACCGTGTCAAGCATAATTTTTATGACGAATTATCAATAGGATAATACCTATTTTTATCCCATCATCAAATGGTCCCGAAAACTGTCACAAAAAAAGGATCCTTTTTTTGTGACAGTTTTTTG
>CALXXW010000021.1 GCA_944392785.1 uncultured Alphaproteobacteria bacterium
AGGACATCACACAATGGATATGGTTAAACGCTATGCACATGTTATGACGGATTATAAACAAAAGTTCGTTGAAAATATGAATCAGAGTATTTTTCAATAGGAGGCTATATGAACCGGCAAGATGAAAAGTTTAAAGAGGAAATGCAAAAGTGGATGCTTGATTTGGCCCAAAATTACAATGTCTGTTTAACCTTTCAATTTAATAAGGATGATATTACGGAAAATGAGGCTAAAAAGGCAATTAAGGTTGCTTTCGGAACGCTTTACCGGAAGATATTAGGCAGAAAATGGTATCTAAAGCAATCGGAACAATATCCTTTTATTGGTTTTCAAGAGATGGGAAAATCAGGAATGAACAGGCACTATCATTTTATGTTAAAGGTTGAATCTGTTCATTTTTGCACACTTTGCAGGTTGATTGTTTACCTGAATAAAGGTGTTCAAAAAATTGTCAAATCAGCCAAAGTGCATGTTGAACCGCTGTATAATATAGCGTGGGGCTCATATATGGCAAAAGAGGTAAAATCTGACAATAACACTCTAATGACAGAAAAAGATTTGAGGGTGGAAAGGGAACAAAAATGACAAGGTTATTTACTTTTGAAAAGACTCCGGTAAGGTCAATAGTCTATGCAAAATTTTTTAAAAAATAAAATTTAAAAATAGGGCAAAAAGAACCCAAAAAAGTCCTAAATTGAGAGTTTACAAAAACAGGCTATTGAAAAATAAGAAAAGTTTTTTGATTGGCGATGCCTTACGAATGCGTTGCTCTACCAACTGAGCTAAATCGGCATCACACGGTATTTATACAGTAAACCCAATTAAAAAGCAAGCTTTTTTTAAAAGACGGGTCATTTTTATGCCGCGTTGCCGTTATTCCCCCGTTTCATCAACACGAATGTTTGCTCTTGCGCGTTATCTTGAAACAAGGGAGATAAATGCGTCGGAATCCCCTTTTCCGGTTGAGGAAATTTCTTTTCTCCGTTCTCGACAACAACATTTTGGATACCAGATAAAAAGCACTCAATCCCTTCTTTCTGACTAAAAAGAATATGTTTTTGTTGGGTCATTTTTTCCTCCTTGTTATGTTTGTCAAGAGTTCCCTCTGTCGGCATCCTAGCATATAAAAAAATGTCTGTCAACCCTCTTTAGTTATTTTTGTTTGAATGCTGTCGACAAACAGAATGCTTCCTTGAAAGGTGGGTATCATTTGACGCATTAAAACGCGCCCGTCTGATAGATAGATAAAATATTCATTTTTATCGATTAAATTAGAAAAAAGGTCTTGTTGTTGTCTTTTATAGGCCCCAAAATCCGTCACGCGCGGCAGTAGATTCTTTTCCTGAATGATATCTAAAAAAGATTCATAGGTTTGTGCTTTCTTTAACCACGATGCCTCTAAATGCCAGAGTTTGGCAAAAGATTGATTCCACGACGTTAAACGAGCTTGTGCATCAAACAGCCCCATCGGAATGGGAAGGATTTGTATCAATGTCAGAAAAAAACGATCTCGCTCGGCCACTTCGGCTATTAAACGGTTCTCTCGTGTTTGATCTTGAGAATACATCAACGTATACGTGTTGTCCGGCGTGTTAAAAGAAAGACTTGTCCAATTATCTAAAGCTTGGCTCATCTTGTTATCCGGCGGTAAATTTTGAAATAAAATGTTGGTTGTCTGATCAGCGATGACAAGTGGAAGGGGAATGTGATTTAAGGCCTCTAAAAACATGTCTCTTTCGGACAATAATTGCTCGCGAATCGTTTGAGCCTTCAGTAAAGCTTGTTGAGAGGCTGTGATGTCTTGAAACCACAACACAGCGCTTGTTTTCTCGGGAAGATTACGACCGCTAATATGATAACTGCGATGACCTAAAATGGTCTCTACGCGCAGATCAAAAGGGGTTTGTTCTTGAAGCAACGTCTCCGTCGCTGCTAAAAAACGAGAGGCGCTGTCCGGTGTAAAAATCTCAGCAATATGTTCCAGCGTTTCATGTTCTTGAACCAGGTTTAATTGGATACATAGTCGACGGGACGTGGCGCTTTTCCAATCTCCTTTTTCATGAAAGAGCTGAAAAAAACCAATCGGAGAGGTGGCAAGAGTATCATCCAGTCGATGAAGAGAGGCTTGCTCATAACGTAAAAGTTTGCCTTGGTGAAAGCTGTGGATCATGAGCCAAATCGTTATTACTCCCAAAATTATTGTCGTCATTATTAAGGGATACAACATGTTTAATCCTCATGTCCATAGGCCGGCCGCCGGAAAGAAAGAGCTTCGGCAATATGATATTTTTGAATGACATCTTGGTATTCTAAATCAGCAATCGTGCGGGCTAATCGAATAACACGATGGTAGCCGCGACCGGAAAGCATTAATTTTTGGGCAGAAGTGACTAAAAAGGTTTTAGCATCATCACTCATAGGAGCTGTTTGTTCCAAAAGACGACTGTCAAGAAAGGCATTTTGTACTGCTTTCTCTTGGCGGTCTTTTAAACGCTCTTGCCCGTATAAAACGGCTTTTTCCACGCGAGAACGAATGGTGCTTGAGGTTTCTTTGCCGGATAACTCAGCTAACTCCCACGGGGCAACCAACGGGACATCAATTTGAATGTCAATACGATCCAGAAGTGGACCGGATATCTTAGACTGATATTCCTGCGCACATTTCGGAGCTCGGGCGCATTCGTGTCCCGGAACCCCCAGATAACCGCATCGACAGGGATTCATGGCGGCAATTAACTGAAAGCGCGCCGGATATGTAATATGGGCATTGGCCCGCGCAATGGAAATGACGCCGCTTTCCAAAGGTTGACGTAAGGCTTCTAAGGTTTGACGCTTAAATTCCGGAAGCTCATCTAAAAACAAAACACCATGATGGGCCAGAGAAACCTCTCCCGGCTGAGCTTTAAGGCCACCTCCAACCATCGCCGGCATGGAAGCAGAATGATGTGGGGCTCGATAAGGGCGTGTCGTAATCAGGTGTCCGTCTTGTAGCAGACCGGCAATAGAATGAATTTGGCTGACCTCCAGTATCTCGCTGCTTGACAATTTGGGTAAAATAGACGGAAAGCGGCTGGCCAACATGGATTTACCCGAGCCGGGTGGACCAATCATCAGAACATTGTGTCCTCCGGCTGCCGCAATTTCTAAAGCGCGTTTGGCTGTTTCATGGCCTTTAATGTCTTGGAAATCCAATAACGGAGTTGCTTCAGAAGGCGGAGTGGCAATAGGGGGCGATAATTGTTGATAACCCTTGAAATGATTGATCAATTCTAATAGATTTTTCGGTGCTAAAATGCTGGTGTTCCCGGACCATAAGGCTTCGGCCCCTTGAGAAGCCGGACAAATAAAACCCAGCTCTTGACGATAGGCCGCAACGCTGGCCGGTAAAATACCGGAAACCGGACGAAGCGTCCCGTCTAAGCCCAGCTCTCCCATCATGACAAAAGAACGAAGGCGGTCCGCCGGGACAATCTCCATGGCTCCAATTAATGCCATGGCAATGGCCAAATCGTAATGTGTTCCCTCTTTAACAAGGTCGGCAGGAGCTAAATTAACCGTAATGTGGTTGCTCGGTAAAGAAAGACCTATGGCATGTAATGCGGAACGCACACGCTCTCGGCTTTCGGCTATCGCCTTGTCGCCTAAACCGACTATGGAAAAAGCCGGCAAACCATTCGTCAGTTGAACTTCTATTTCGACACGCAGCGCATGAATACCAGAAAAGGCAATGGCGTAAGTACTGGAAAGCATTTACCACCGCGGCATGATTGTTTGACTGCCCCAACGTCCGCCCGGATAGTCGGCAGCAGCCGGTGTCAAATAGTATCCGGCAGATTGCGGCTTGTTTTGCAGAAGAATATACCCCTGTTGTTGATATGATGCGATACAGCCGGTATCCGTTATGGCACATTGTACAAAGGTTGCTATCGCATTCGGATGTTGAAGTAGAACAACGTCCGGAATATTATAACCCATCGGCATCAGATCCGGTTGTGCCGTCGGCATCACAGGATATGAAACATACACGGACGGTGCTTGAACCGGTTGTACCATGGATGTCATAGAAGGTTGAGTATACATTGATTGCGCTTGAACCTGCAAGGGTTGAGGTGCAACCTGGGGGTAAGAAACCGTCACAGGATAAGCCGGCGAGGTGTTTTGCGGAAAAGGTTGCGTTTGTGACAGATATTGAGGCTGATCCATGGTGGCCTGATATGTTGTGGGCATGGGTAAAGGGGCGCCTGTATCTTGAATATAAGGTGTTGTCTCAGCAATAGGCTTATCTGCCGAAAAGTATTCTTCCTCTGAAAGGTATTCCTCTTCTGGGATGTATTTTTCTTGTGGTGTTAGATTACAGCCGGCTATCAGACAAAAAACCGACATTAAAAGCGCTTTTTTCATGCTTGTCTTCCTTTCAATCAGATCAAACTTATGGCAGCAGTATAACAAAATCGTTTTAAAAAAGAAAGATAAAAAAGTATTTTTTGCTATTTTTTTGCCTCAACGCAAATAGGCGAAAGTCTGGGTGGGGTGAATTAAGACTTGTCATTTGGGGACGGGTATGATATATTTTGGTATGTTTTGACTGTCAAAAAGGAAAATATATGTTTAGACAACTCTTTATCAATAAACGATTTATGCCTTTGTTGGAATCTCATTTGCTCTCGTCTGTTAACGATAGCTTTATTCGGAGCGTCTTTTTGTTTTTTGTCACATATCAAATGACAAAACCAAGTCCCTTCCTGTTTTTGTCGGCTTTTATTCTGTATGCTTTTTGTTTCTGTCTGGGAAGCGTGTTCGCCGGACAGGTGGCCGATAAAGTCTCAAAAAAGAAATTTTTAATCGGTTGGCGCCTCATCGAAGTCGGTATTATGGCCTTGGCACTTATGAGTTTGTTCTTAGACTCTCGATGGTTGTTGACTTTTATCCTGGCCCTGATGGGATTCTCGGGTGCCGGATTGCGCGTCGCAAATTATGCCCTGGTCCCCCAGTTGATGCGCCCGAATCAGTTTAATGTCGCTAATGCTCTGTTGAAAATGACGACGGTTTTGGGAGCCGCCGGTGCCGCTATCTTAATGACATTTATGCTGAAATGGAGTGTGGCATATCAAATTGTTTTAGCCTTGGGAATCGTTTTGTCTCTGTTGGGAGTCTTCTTGGCCTGTCGCTTGCCGGATACGCCGCCGGTTGATCCTCAATGCCAGATAGAACGCAATCCCATCAAAGTCTTTGATTTTACAGCAAATGTTTTAAAACATCAATTTGATCGTTGGGCTTATTTAGTCGGAATCGCTTGGTTCTGGGCCGTCGCCGTGGTGGTGTTGCTGTCCTCTGGCGAATATGTGCATTCCATTATGCATGCCCGATGGTCGGTCGTGCTCTTTTTGTCTGCCGGTGTCTTCGCAATCGGCTATATAGGGGGCTCGCTGATGTGTGGCCATTTCTCAAAAAAGAAGGCTTTGGGCTCGTACACACCGCTGGTCGGACTGGTGTTGTCTTTTGTGATGTTGGATTTGGTGTGTGCCGGTCAGACAATGTTAGGAATGCCACTGGAAAATATCTCAGTCGCTAAATTGTTTTCTCATGTGGCCACGGTGCGGGTTGTGTTTGATACAGGATTGTTGGGTTTGGCAACGGCTTTGTATTTAATCCCCTTGTATACATTGGTTCAGTTGACAACCAACGAAAAAATAATGGGCCGTATGATGGCGTTCTCCAGCTTGCTTAACGCACAGGTCGTGTTGGTCGCTTTGTTAATTATTTTGAGCTGTCATTTCCTGGGATTTTCTGTCCTGGACGTTTTAACCTTGTTTGCGGTCGCCAATGTCTTTGTTTCCATCTACATGGTGCGGTTGTTGCCGAAAGAAATGCGACGAAAGATCTTTAAGTTTGTCTTGAAAACTGTTTTCAGCGTCGAGCTTCATGGTTTGGAAAATCTGGAAAAAGCCGGAAAAAGAGCGTTAATCATTACAAACCACACGTCTTATTTGGATGTATTGCTTATTTCAACGTTTATTGAAAAGCCTATCGTGTTTACCGTCAGCGATCGCTTGATTGATAAAACAGTCGTCAAATTTATGACAACATTAGTGGATGTGCGTCCGTTAGATCCGACCAGTCCTTTCGCCGTTAAAGATATGGCCGAAGAGTTAAAAAAAGATCAACTGTGTATGATCTTTATGGAAGGGTTGATCGAAGGAGGCAATACACGGATGAAAATCTATGAGGGCCCCGCTATGATGGCCGTTAAAGGAGAAGCGCCGGTCTTGCCTATTCGAATCGATGGTGCCAGTCACGCCTTGTTTTCACGGGTGTTGGGCAAAAAGGCAGATTTTCGTTGGCTTCCTAAAATAACATTGAATATATTGCCTCCCGTCTTTTTCAATGATTTATCCGAAGAGTTAACAACTCGCGAACGTCGGGAACAATCCAGCTCAAGATTATATGATATTGTATCGGATATGTCGTTTGATATGACAGAAAAAAACATACCGTTATTCCGAGCATTGGCCCATGCCATGCGAATGGCCGGACGATTTAAACCCGTGTTGGAGGATACCGAGCGTAAGCCACAAAAGTTCTGGGTCGTCTTTATGAAATCTTTTATTTTAGGACGATTGATACAACGAGCGGTCCCGGACGATCCTTTCGTAGGGGTAATGATACCGACTTCCAATACCTGTGCTTTGACTTTTTTGGGCCTACATGCTTTCGGAAAAGTCCCGGCCATGATTAATTTTACCTCCGGACCAAAACAGGTTGTGGCAACGTGTAAAACCATCGGATTGAAAACAATTGTGACAGCGAAAAAGGTCGTCCTGTTGGCAAAGTTAGAAAATTTGGTGGCCGAAGTTGAAAAAGAGGGCGTTCGAGTGGTGTATCTGGAAGATTTAAAGCCAACGTTGACAACAAAAGATAAATTGCTGGGGATTGTTGGCGGGTTCTTCCCTTCTGCCCTCTATCGTCGGACTCGTGGAAAAAAAATACATGCCGAAGATCCAGCCGTTGTTTTGTTTACGTCGGGATCCGAGGGCATGCCCAAGGCGGTATTCCTGACGCATCATAATTTATTATCCAACTGCTATCAGATACCAAGTCGCTTGGACGTATTGCCAACAGATGTATTTTTAAATTGTTTGCCGATGTTTCACTCTTTCGGTTTGGGAGCCGGGACGATTTTACCTTTGTTGATGGGGGTAAAAACGGTGTTGTATCCAACACCGCTGCATTATCGGATTATTCCGGAAATTGCAGCAGCAACCAAGGCAACTATTTTCTTTGGGACAGATACCTTTTTAGCCGGTTATGCTAAGTGCGCTAATCCATATGACTTTAACAGCTTGCGCATCGTTGCGGCCGGTGCTGAAAAAGTGAAAGACGAAACACGTAAAATTTGGTCCGAAAAGTTTGGTGTCCGTATTTTGGAGGGATATGGTGCGACGGAATGTTCACCTTTTATCTCGGTCAATACCTTTTTGCATCAACGCAAAGATTCAGTCGGTCGGTTCTTGCCCGGTATTGAGTACCGTCTTAAACCCGTGGAGGGTATTAAAGAGGGAGCCGAATTGTGGGTAAAAGGGCCCAACATTATGAAAGGATATATGCGCTATGACAAGCCGTTGCAGCTGGATCCACCCAAAGACGGATGGTACGATACGGGAGATATTGTGCATGTCGATAAAGAACGCTATATCTTTATCAAAGGGCGCTGTAAACGGTTTGCTAAAATTGGTGGTGAAATGGTCTCTTTACTGGCCGTTGAAATGGTGATTGAAAAAAATTGGCCGGGATTTATATCCGGTGCCGTTAGCGTGCCGGATGCTAAAAAAGGAGAACAAATTATTCTGATTACCACGGCTAAGACTATTACAAAAGAGGGCCTTTGTGCTGCGTTTAAGCAGGCCGGTATAACAGAGTTGGGTCTGCCGTCTCGCATTATTACAACGGAAACCCCACCGCTGTTGGGAACAGGAAAGTTTGACTATGTGTCCGCAAAAGAAATGGCATTAAAGGAAATTCAGGCCGTTTAAAAACGAGAGGAGAGGTTAATGGTAAAAGTAGGAGTAATCGGAGCAGGCGCTTGGGGGACGGCTTTAGCCATGACGGCGGCCAAAGCGGGGCAGGAAGTATGGCTACAGGCTCGAGAGCCTGACGTGGTGGCGGATATTAATCAGAGGCATGAAAATCCTTTTTTACCCGGAGCGTGTCTGCCGGAGATGATTCATGCTACGCAGCAGATATCGGACGTCATTTCTTGGGCCGAGGTGGTGTTGTTGGTTGCTCCGGCTCAATTCACGCGGACGGTTTTACAGAGTATGGCGCCTTTGTGGCGTGCGGAAATTCCTTTGGTGCTATGTGCAAAAGGTATTGAATTAACAACAGGATTGTTGTTGACAGAGGTTGCTTCCGAAGTGTTGCCCAAAGCGCGTTTGGCGGTATTGTCCGGCCCCGGTTTTGCTGCCGAAGTTGCCAGAGAATGTCCTACGGCCGTCACGATTGCTTCGCCGGAAACCGATTTGGCCTCTAGTCTCTGCCGGTCATTGCAGACACCGTATTTCCGACCCTATTCATCGACGGATATGATGACACCAGAAGTGTGTGGCGCTCTTAAAAATGTGTTTGCCATTGCGGCAGGTATGATCGATGGATGCGCGTTGGGGGATAATGCTCGAGCCGCTATGTTGACGCGGGGATTGGCCGAAATGGCTCGCTTTGCGACCGCTTTGGGCGGCCATCGCTCCGGCGTGCTTGGATTGGCCGGTGTCGGTGACTTAATGTTAACAGCCGGCAGTCGTCAATCCCGTAATTACTCCTTTGGTTTTGAGATCGGTAAAACGGGAAAGGCTCAAGCCGTGATTGATGCCTTGGATAAAACGGTGGAGGGGCTCCCGACGACGGAAGCGGTGATGTCCAGAGCTCAAAAGATGGGTATTGATATGCCTCTTGTGTCGGCTATTGAGCAGGTGTTATATCATCAGGCAGATATCGCTGCTATGCAAAAGGCTTTGTTGGCTCGCCCCCTTAAAGCGGAAAATTTATAGGGCCTGTTTGAAAAATAAATTGTGCCACGTGTCATAATATGATATGCTTTCCTTGTATGCTGGCAGTATAAAGGAGGATATGATGCGTCGATGGCTTTTATTTTATCCGATTTCGGTTGTCTTGATGTTGGTTTACTTGACGGGTGTGGCCGGAATCGTTTGGTGGTTTCGCTCTCGTTTTGGATACTTTTCCATGGAAGATAATGTGATTCTGGAAGGCTTTGCCTATGTCTTTTATGGGATCGCTTTCGGCGTGGCTTTGAGCCATATCTCGGATTTCTGGAAAACGCCTCTGCAGGGAACATATATCATGTTGTTGCTGTTATGGTTGACGGCTCTCTTGCGTGAAATGGGGATGCAGCATTGGTTAACACAAACAGATACAACAGCTATTAAAATCAGGTTTTTTACCAATCCGAATAACCCTCTGTCCGAAAAAATTGTTTCCGGATTATTGATACTGGCGGTCTCGGCCGTTATTATTCGGCTGGTCTATCAGTATACGATGCCGATTATTCGCGGTTTCTTTAAAAAAGATCCCCTGTATTGGACAATTTGCTGCTTCGGAGGATTGGGGGCCTTGTCCCAATTCATGGATCGTTTCCCCAGTAATTATCGAAAGGCTGTCGGTGAGACCATTACAGAACCATGGATAACCTGGATACACATCCTTGAAGAAGGGGGAGAGTCTTTTTTGCCATTGTTATTTGCCTTGGCTTTTGTGCAATATCATGTGCGTCAAAAACAAAGGGACTATTCGTAAAAAGATTTGTCAAATCGACGATGCATCCATAACCACTGCTCCGGTGTTTCCCGAATCCAGCTTTCCAAAACACGACTGATATGCCGTGTCGTTTCCTCAATGTCGGCCGTTGGATTGTCTGTGTGCGCCGGGATTAACTCAGAAATATGAATGTGGTAATGTCCGTCCGAACATCTTTCCGTGCGACACATAAAAATGGGTAATTTTAAGCGTAAAGCCAACATCCCTACAGCCGTCGGTGTCTTGGCCGGAATACCTAAAAAGGGAATCTCTATGCCTTCATTGAATTTTTGATCACATAAAATGGCGACAAAGCCACCGTTTTTTAAGACCTCAACCATTTTTTTGGCGCCTTGAGCTCCTTTGGGTAGCAAAATCCCTTTTCGACGTTGAAACAGTAGTTTGTCTAACCAAGGATTGTTGGCCGGTCGATAAACAGGGTTAAGATATTTTCCGGCGACCGGTTGAGCACAGGCTATTTCCCAGTTTCCAAAGTGCGCCGAACAAATCAGAGCTCCTTTCCCCGTAGAAGACGCCTTTTCTAAAAGCTCTAGCCCCTCAAAGCTGGCTGTTTGAAAAAGTTGGGCCGCATGGGGTAGCTCGGCAAAAAAACGCCCCCAATGACGCCAAATACGCTTTAGAAGCGCTTGCCTGTCAGCCGATGATAAATTCGGAAAAGCAAGTTCCAGATTCCTTTGGGCATATTGATGACGACGCTTCATCAACGGTCCCAGTGCCCCCCCAAAAGCGGCACCTATCTTCCCGCCCCACTCAACAGGTAATATCCGAAAAATAAACCAAAAAAAACCAACCACAACAGCAATGGGTAAATCAAGAGCGTATGTCCTGAAAAAACCGTGATGTGTCTGACGAATTAGTTTGGACATTCGGTTATTCCTTTCAATACATCGGATAAAGCAGAGATATCGTCAAATACGAATTTCCCGGAAACAACGAAAATGTTTTTGCGAAATTCACGGGGTATTTTAACCCAATCTTTGGTCGTTGTCACTAAAGGAAGCCCATCTGCTTTACGCATCAGTTCTTCTATGTCAAAACGGGTGTAGTGATAATGGTCCGGATACGAACAACGTTGTTGAATGATAACGCCGTTTTCGGATAACATGTCATAAAATTTATCCGGATCACCAATCCCCGCAAAAGCTAAAACAGCTTTCTTTTGCAGCGCTATCAGAGATTCTTTTTCCGGAATAAAGTGTCCCGTTAAAAGAGATATATCTTGTTGGTGACGTTTTAAATAAAACTCTACACCCCAGGTGTCCTCTCCGACAATAATAACGGCGTCGGCTCGAGCCAGACCGGTTAAGACGGGTTCTCGTAAAGGTCCGGCAGGAAGAACTCGCTCATTCCCAAATCCTTTCTTCCCGTCTACAACGATAAAGGATACTGTTTTTATCAAGCTGGGATTTTGAAAACCATCATCCATAATTAACGCTTTTGCACCATGATTCTCAGCAATTTGAGCCCCGCGATCACGGTGAGGGTCCGTAATGGTGGGGGCTTTTTCAGCCAGTAAGAGGGCTTCGTCTCCAACATCCAGTGCCGTGTGTACTCGAGGATCTACCAAAACCCCCGTCTTTTTCGCCTTATAACCATGGTTTAAAAAGAAAAAATCGCAACCTTGTTGCCATAAAAAATCACCCAATGCCAAAGCGACGGGTGTCTTCCCCGTTCCTCCAACCGATAAATTCCCAACACAAATCACGGGAATGCTGGCTTGGTAGGGTTTAACCGTTTTAAATCGATGAGCCACAAAAAAGGCATATAACTTCCCTAACGGACTTAATATGGTTCCTAAAACGCTTTCTTTCTTATCCCAAAATTTAGGTGCGTGCATTTTTTATTCTCTCTTCCAATGCCCTATAAACACGATTCAATACACCCATTTCCGATACGGCCATTTGTTCCGCAAGATGCCCCATTTCCTGTCGGGTCTCCGGATGTTTTAACAGATAAACTAAATTCCCGCATAGATCCATTTTATCCTTGACTTCAATAATGGCTCCTTTTTTCTTGGCATGTCGCATGATTTCTCGAAAGTTAAATGTGTGAGGACCAACAAGAACCGTTCGGGCTAAACGCATGGGCTCTAACATATTTTGACCGCCAAACGGAATCAAAGAACCACCAACAAAAACTATCGGCGCTAAGCGATAAAGAAGCCCCATTTCCCCTATGGTGTCTGCCAGATAGATATCGGTTGTCGCCTTGATCTTTTCTCCGCGAGAACGGCGCGAGATAATTAAATCCTTACCCTGGAAAATCTCTTCAACTTCATTGCCTCGTTGGGGATGACGCGGAACAACGATGGTCAAAAGCTTCGGATAAATGTTCTTTAAAGCTGTGTGAATGTCGGCAACCAGAATCTCTTCCCCCTCATGTGTGCTGGCCGCACACCAGCAAGGACGATGCCCGATTTGTTGCTGCATTTCTTTCAGAACAGAGGGTTGATAGGGCGCACATGCGGCAGCACATTTCAGATTCCCAACAGAGAGGACTTCTCGTGCACCCAAAACCTCAAGACGGTGGGCATCCTCCGCAGATTGTCCAAATGTTGTGGTAAAAAGTTGAAGCAATGAGCGAATGATATAAGGAAAGTGTTGCCACCGGCAAAAAGATCTGTCGGAAATGCGGCCGTTGAGTAAAATTAACGGAATATCAGCCTCATGCACACTTGTCAAGATGTTGGGCCAAAACTCTGATTCAAACCACAACACGGCATCCGGTTTAAAGTGGCGCAGAAAACGACGACCGGCAGATTTAAAATCAACAGGTATATAATGATGAAAAGCACGAGCCGGCAACCTTTTCTTCATGAGCTCCGCCGATGTGCGTGTCCCAGAGGTAATCATGATATGGCGTTTAGGGTCCTCTTTTAACAATTTGTCGACAAGAGGAAGCATGGACAGGCATTCTCCCACGCTGGCTCCATGCATCCAAATGAGAGGGCCGGCCGGTCGTTTGTGCCCGGCAAACCCCAAGCGTTCTTTAAAACGACGTCGATCCTCTTTCCCTTGTATCATTCGGATAAAAAGCCAAACTAAAATAAGTGGGCTGAGTAAGAACAAAAACAAACGATAGAAAAATAATACTGTCATTTTCAAAAACTTTCTGATACATTGATATCATGAATAATACCATATTAACTGATTTTTTTCTAAAAGGCAAAATAAATGATAGGTGTTTTTTCAAAAAATGATCGTTTAGGGACAGCTCTTGTAGATGCTTTGACGTCTTTGAACGCTGAAAAATTCAAAACAGGGGATAGCTATGAGGCTGTTTTGTGTTTGGAGCCGGATATGGTGGAGCTATTGTCAGAAAAAACAAAAGCCCCTATCATTATGTTGGGCCGTCAGCATGAAGAAGCAGCGTTAAGTTTGAAAACCCCTATCCGATTGGATATGTTAAGACAACGATTGAATGTGTTTTTGTCAGCACGTGCCACGGATATTACGTTTGAAACAGCCGATTTTCTTTTCTCGGCACATAAACGCCAATTAACGGATAAAAAAAACGGGCGAGAGATTGCTTTGACAGAAAAAGAAAGCGCCCTTATTGCTTATTTGGTGACGTGTGCGGATCATACGGCGACAAAAGAACAACTATTGGAGGCCGTATGGAACTATCGTCCCGATATCGAAACACACACCATTGAAAGTCATGTCTATGCCCTTAAACAAAAAATCGGCATTCACGCCGATTCTTTGCTTCAAAGCACTCCTGAAGGATATCATTTGTTCATATAGGTAAACTTAAGCTGTGTTATAGCTCCTCTAGAGGTTCAACAATTTCTCTTGGGGCACGCCGTTTAGTTTGTTCCTTTTTCGGTAAGGAAAAAGTATCTGCTTCTTCCAACGGAGAATCGATAGATTCCGCTGCCAGAGAAGGGGTATTTGATTTGCCGTCATTAACCGTTTCTTGGGGCACGGTATAAAAACGTTCAACAATTTGATCGGCAATCTTCGATTTCCTTAACACGGGGTTTTGCTCCATGTACCAAAAAATATCGTTTTCGTTGGCGTCTTTGGCATAAATATCGCCCCCGTTATCTATAATTTCTTTCATAACGGCTTCGTTTGGAGCATAATAGGCTGCAAACGCCGTCAAAGGAATGTCCGCCGGCGTCGTTTTGGGCATGTCGCCAAAGTCGTCCGTCGGAACCAATGAGGCCGCCAAAGAGGGGGTTTGCTCTAGGATAATGCGCACGATATTGGGATTACCGCGACGAATGGCTAATTGTAATAAATTGCCGCCGCAACGTGTTTCTTCACCCAGATTGACCCCACGCTCCGCCAACGAGCGGATTTCTTCTTCATTCTGAGCGGAACGAACCATCTCTTGAAGGGGTGTATATGAGCAGACAACCGGATTCCGCCGCCGCCGCATTTTCGTCTTTGATTGCTGAGCCAAAGCCTCCCCCGTGAAAGCCATGACGCAGGCAGTTAATATGAAAGCTGTAATCAATTTTTTCATGCGTGTCTCCTTTTGTTATGAATTACTGTAGGGATTATGGAATAAAAATATCTGATTGTCAACAGGAATGTTTTCTTTTATGTTAAACAGAGAGACGGTTGATTTAACCCCTTGCATGTCTAAAATATCCCACTGCTTTAATCGACCGGTTTCTTTATCAAAAACAAGGGTTAAAATGCCCAATTCCTTGGCGCCTTTTTTATGGATGCTGATGAAGTATTCATCTAAAATTTCTTGCACATCCGTGACGACAAAACCAGGATCTTTGAAGGACAGATGTTCTTTTAAAATAAAGGCAACAGGTGTTTGATCCAGCTCAAAATAGCTAACTTCTTCGGCCGATTTGTCATGGTAAATAAAAAAGCCATCATTCGCATAAAAAGCCAAAGGCGAGCCTTTTTCATAAACCAAACGCATTT
Organism: uncultured Alphaproteobacteria bacterium; assembly: GCA_944392785.1. Classification (GTDB taxonomy): domain Bacteria; phylum Pseudomonadota; class Alphaproteobacteria; order CAAHEQ01; family UBA3637; genus CALXXW01. The sequence continues at coordinate 14,718 of CALXXW010000021.1, forward strand.
TTCCGGGCTTTTTTAAATAAAGCGTTCCGGTTTGTAAATCTTCGGTCATTTTGGAGTTGTATTGTGCAAATTCAGCCTCCAGTGTCTTGGTGGCATTATACGCTGTTTCCACTTGTGTTAAAATGGCTTGAGTCCCAGGTGTATCAATCTCAGGCGCAACCTCCGCTCGCGCTGTTGCCGTAAACAGAAAAAAACTTAAAAATGTTATCCCAAAAAGGTTGTGTGGCATGCTTGGCTCCCTTGTTTTTCTTAGGCATTATCCGTCGGTACTAAAATTTCACGCTTGCCGGTTGCATTGGCCGGTGAAATGATACCTTCTCGCTCCATGCGCTCAATCAGGTCAGCCGCACGGTTATAGCCAATGCTCAAACGGCGTTGAACATAACTTGTGGAAACTTTTTTATCTCGTAAAACGATCGCCACAGCTTGGTCATATAAATCGCCGGCGCCTCCTTCGGTCGCGCGGCTTCCTCCGGCTCCGGGTGCGCCGGAGAGACCATCAGCCGTTTCGGAAATGACGGCGTCTACATAGCTGGGGCTCCCTTGTGCCGCCCAAAACTTGACAACACGCTCTACTTCACTATCGCTGACAAAGGGACCGTGTATGCGTTGCGGCTTTTGTCCGGCCGGTCGATAGAGCATGTCGCCTTTTCCCAAAAGCTGCTCTGCTCCTTGCTCGTCCAGAATCGTGCGAGAGTCAATTTTATTCGTAACTTGGAAAGAAATACGCGTCGGAAAGTTGGCTTTAATAATACCCGTAATCACATCTACAGAGGGACGTTGCGTCGCTAAAATTAAATGAATGCCGACCGCTCGAGCCATTTGTGCTAAACGTTGGATGGGAGGTTCGGCCTCTTTGCCGCATTGGCCCATTAAATCAGCCATCTCATCCACAATCATGACAATATAAGGAATGGGCGTTAAATCAAAGGGTTGTTCTTCAATAATCGGCTTGCCCGTCTCAGGGTCAAAACCGGTTTGAACTCGGCGCGTCAAAACCGTTCCTTCTTTGGCAGCTTGAATGAGCTTCTGATTATACCCATCAATGTTGCGAACGTTTAATTGGCTCATGGCCCGATAGCGATCCTCCATTTCCCGAACCGCCCACTTTAAGGCCATGACGGCTTTGGGAGCCTCGGTCACAACGGGAGTCAATAAGTGTGGAATATCGTTATAAACCGAAAGTTCAACCATTTTGGGGTCAACTAAAATGAGTCGGCATTCGGCCGGTGTAAAACGATACAAAAGAGATAAAATCATCGTGTTAATGGCTACCGATTTTCCCGATCCCGTCGTTCCAGCAACTAATAAATGCGGCATTTTGGCTAAATCAGCATAAATAGGAACGCCTCCAATATCTTTTCCTAAAATTAAAGGAAGAGCGCCGGTATTTGCTTGAAACTTCGGCTGTTCAATCAAATCGCGAATATAAACAATGTCGCGTGTCGGATTGGGCATTTCAATGCCAATGGTGTTTGAGCCCGGAACAACGGCTATGCGAACAGATATGGCCGACATTTCTCGTGCAATATCGTCAGCCAGAGAAATCACGCGAGAGGTCTTGACCCCCGAGGCCGGAACAAATTCATAAAGTGTCACGACAGGACCGGGATTAGCTCCAACAATATGACCGTTAATACCAAATTGCTGTAAAACACCCTCTAAAGCTTCAGAAATGCGTATCATGGTTTCTTTGGAAATAGTGGCCCCAGTCGTTTTGGGCGGCGTTAACAGTGTGGCCGAAGGAAGTGTAAAGCTGTTTTTCCCCTCTGAAGATGTGCCGCCGGATAGCTTGTCGGAAGAGGCGGCCGGGGGCGCTTTTGAACGAGAGGCTTTTTCAACGGGCTCTTTCTTTTTGATCAGACGAGGCGTCGAGGAAGGCTGTTGCGTCTTCTTTCGATGGTACTGAGGACATAAAGAAACAAGGTGCTTCCCTAACCAAAAACCGCCATGACCGCACCAGCTTAAAAGCTTAATCGTCGGTACTTTAAAGGAAAAAATAAGAAGACAGAAAACAATAAGCCATAAGGCAGCTTGAATATACCAAATGGGTAAGATACCCCAGCGTGCCAAAAAGAAACCCAAAAATCCGCCGCGTCCGGCATGAATCAATGTCCGTTCCCACGCCATCAGCGGAAGTTCAATGGATGCCGCTAACCAACAAGCCAGTAAAACAGCCGGTAAAAATAAGTAGATACGCGCCTTAACACGAGGGACTTGAAACCAGACTAAAACTCCGAATACAACGAAAGATAACGGAAGCAAAAAGCCAATATAGCCGAATCCTTGCCATAAAAAATCGGCCAGATAAGCCCCCGGAAGACCCAGTAAGTTATGCACAGATCGTTGGTCGGAAACCGTATTAAAAGAGGGATCCGAAGCATGGTAGGAAAGATAAGCTAATATGCCCAATATACCCAATAACAGACTGGCGATTGATTTGAGTTTTGTCTTCATGTGTTTTCCCCCCTTGTTGGCTGTGCCTCTTTGGCCTCTGCAACGGCTTCTTTGATAATCGGAATCGTGATTTTTCGATTGCCGGCCAGAGCTTTTTCATCAGCTAAACGAATGACTTGATGAATAATCGGAAAGGAGCGGGCGACATGTCGAACAGCAAAATCCAGAACGTTAGGTTCAACCAGGACATGTCGCTCATGAAAGGCCTTTTCAAAAAAAGAACGAACCAGATGCTCATCCGGCATTAAAATGGCGGCTTTGGGAACAGCCAACATACGTGATTTTAAATCAGGTAATAAAAATTGAGGCGGTCGTCTGGCGGTTAACAATAAATACCCACCCATCTCGGCCATAAAATTAAAAAGATGAAATAGGGCGCGTTCGTTGGCTAATTCATCTAAGTTTTCGACAACAACTTTTTTTTGAAAATAAGGTAAAAAACCGGAAGTGAGGTCCTTGGCTTCAATATGATACTCAGAAAAAATACTGGCTAAATGTGTTTTCCCAGAACCTTTTTCTCCGTAAATCAAAACGGCTGGATAGGGCCAGTTGGGCCACTTGTCTACCCAAGAAACAGCTTCGCGGTTGCTGGGAGCGACCAAAAAATCCTCACGGCCGAAGGCTTTTCGATAAGGCAAAGAAAGAGGAAGTTGTACAAAACCGGTCATTACTTTTTGAGGGTTCCTTTATAAAAATCCGTTGTTCGATACCAGGCAACCGTATGTCGTATCAAAACACCTATGACGGCAGCGACGGGAACGGCCACTAAAATCCCCAGAAAACCAAACATGACGCCTCCGGCCAGTAAAGCAAAGATGACCCAAACAGCCGACAAGCCGACATTCTTCCCAACCAAGTAGGGAGTAAGAATATAACTTTCCAACACTTGCCCCACAATAAACACAATACCCAATCCTATCCACATGCCCAGACTGGCATCCTGTGTCAGAGCCAATAAAATACTGAGCAAAACACCGGTTGCAAATCCAAAATAGGGAATGAATGACAGAATACCAGCTAAAAGCCCGACTAAAATACCTAAATCAAGTCCGACTAAACTGAGCCCGAGCGCATAAAAAAGCCCCAGAAAAAAACAGACTAAAGCTTGTCCTCGAATAAAACCCGATAATGTTTGATTGATTTCTTGCCAAATTGTTTTCACGTCTTTCTCCTTGTCCTTGGGTATGAGAGAGGTAATTGTTGTTCGAATATGATTCCAATCCCTTAAAACATAAAATAAAACAACGGGAGAAATGACAATTAACGAGACAACATTAAAAATAGCAAAGCCCCCGGAAATAACGCGACTTAAACTGGTGCCGATAGAATTGAGAAAGGTAAAAGCCGCTTGTCCAACCGCTTCAGAGATACGTGCCAACTGCTCCTGTGACATGTTTTCTCTCGTTAACAAAATCAACCCCTTTAATTTCCCCCAAATGGCCGTCGTCGTATCCGGTATCTTGGCAAAAAAGTCAAGCAGCTGTGTTTGTAAAATCGGAATAAGAATTAACGAAATGGCTACGATTAACAAACAAAATCCGACAACAACAATGCTGGTGGCGACTGCCCGACTTAGATGCCACCGTTCCAGTTTGACAACAGACGGATGCAGAACATAGGCCAACACAAACGCTAAGATGAAAGGGAGTAAAATGCTTTCAATGGCGTATAAAAAGCCCCCCAGCAACACCAGAGTGGCAATGATTAACAGGGTGCGTTTATTCCAAAGGCAATTCATAGCGAGCGTCCTCCTTCCTGAGTGAAATAGATAAAAAACCCCGATCATGCGGGACTTGCGGCCACAAAATCGTCTTGTCGGCAATATGTGCAGCCATTTGTTCGCTTGTCCCCTTATAAGTCAGTTCAATCAATAAGCTATCGCCTCGATAGGCGCGAACGTAAACAGCCTCAACACCGGTCGCTTTCTTCAGCTCGTCCCGGATGATACGCCACTCAGACAGGTTGTCAATACGCACAATCGCGTAAAATGAATTGGGTTTTTCAAAATGATTGGTATAAACGGCGCGCCATCCCCGCGTCATCTCGGCGACCAACTCTTTTGTCAGACGCGGCAGAGCATTGTCCAGATATCCGTCGGGTAAAATGTGTTGTTGCTCAACAGATTGACCGTCTGTTTTATCCGTTGAGGGCAAAACAAGAGATTGAACCTGGACCAGCGCTCCTCGTTGAGCAACGGTGACCAAAAGCAGACGATCGGCTCCATACGTCTTAAGCAGAGGATATAAAGCGGTGGCATCTCCGGTCGTCAGATAGGTTTGAACGGCAGTCAGCTCATTAATGTCTCCGATGGGAAAACTTGTGTCATAAAGCTTCGTTTCCTTAAATGTTTGGGCTAGAACCGGCCGGAGAGGATTGTCCTCTTCAAAAACCAGAGTTTCCCCGTTTTGCAGGAGTATGGGAATAACCAGGTAATGTGGCGGCTCCTTCATTAAAAAAGGTATTTGATAAGAGGTCAATAAATCTTGAACGGCTTTGGGCTTAAAGCGAACCGAGACGCTTCCCATGTATTTTGTGTCAGTTGTCTTTTCTTCTTGTACAGAGACATCCTGGACAAGTCCCGCTATGTCATTTTGTGAAAACATGGGGAGACGCTGAATGTCCTCGGTGGCGGCCAATTTATTCATCAGACGCCAAAAAGCTTCAACTTGTCCGTTGGCAAAGGCGGCTTCTCTTGATATGGTCACGCTGGCTAAATCCGCCGATACAGCCACGTCGGGGACAAGATAAAGCTCCGCCCGCGCACAGCTGACTGCAAACACCATGAGCATGCTGATCAAAAAAGTTTTCATGAGATGCCCTTTTTTATTGAATAAATCTTCCATACGGGCTATTGTATCAAAAGAAGTCAAAAAGAGCAATAAAAAAACAAGAAGTTAAAGGAGTTTTTCATGGAATACGATTCAAATAATGTTTTTGCAAAAATTTTGCGCGGTGAAATCCCCTGTCATAAAATTTATGAAGATGATGCGGTTTTGGCGTTTTATGATATTGCCCCAAAGGCTAAAATTCATGCTCTGGTTATAACAAAAGGAATGTTCGTGGATTACCCGGATTTTGTCGAGCATTCAACAGATGAAGAAGTGGCCGCTTTTTCTCGCTCAATTATCGCCGTAGCACATCACTTGGGACTTCAAAAAGAGGGGTTTCGCTTGGTCTTGAATGTCGGCAAAAACTCGGGGCAAGAGGTGCCACATCTGCATGCACATATTCTGGGCGGTGAAAAGCTGGGTGCGCAACTGTAGAATCAAAACTTTTTATGAACAATCGTATAAAAAACTTGACTTGAGCGTTAAAAACAGTTATAGTGTCCCCATACACTCGTCTAACAGGAGCGTTGGCAGAGTGGTAATGCAGCGGATTGCTAATCCGTCATCCTCTTAAAGGGATGCAGAGGTTCAATTCCTCTACGCTCCGCCATAAGCCACCCACCGGGGTGGCTTTTTTGTTAAGTTCGGAGCGTGCGTTGAGGCCTATATCACGTGTCTCCGAGGTTTCTTTTAAAAATTATAAAATAAGACGACTCTCATTCTTTTTAATCAGGTGTCTATTGTCAAAAATTAACTAAAACTTCATAATATACTTAAATAAAGTTGAATAATTAAGATTATATTTATTTCTCAATTGAATTAAGAGTTGCTATACTTCAGTCCCATATTTTCTATTATTTAACACAAAAAGGTATTTTACGTTTAGAGTCATAAGGGAGGTATTTATGAAGGTTAAAAACGTACTTATTATACATACAATTATATGCGCTTGTTTGTTCAGTCCTGTCTCACGAGCGAAGACATACGATGTTGACTTGAGTGGAGTTAGTGTTTCTGGAGGAAGTTTATCTGGTTTTGGGCGGGTCAATGTTAAAGGTTTAGGACTTAATGACGTTGATGGTTTGTTGAATGTTG
>CALXXW010000022.1 GCA_944392785.1 uncultured Alphaproteobacteria bacterium
CAACATTCAACAAACCATCAACGTCATTAAGTCCTAAACCTTTAACATTGACCCGCCCAAAACCAGATAAACTTCCTCCAGAAACACTAACTCCACTCAAGTCAACATCGTATGTCTTCGCTCGTGAAGGACAAACTCTAAAGCCGTTTACAAAAATCAAAAACAAAAAGCAAAAATATAGTCGTTTAATCATTTTTATTCCTTTAACTGAATGATGGTTGATACAAAAAGACGACTACTATAGTATGTTTTTAATTGATAAGCCATAGATTTTTAGTCATATTTTTATTGAACTAAAAATTCAAACTAAAAAAAAGAGCGTTATAAAAACGCTCTGTTATGGGTGATGTCGTCAAAATTATTTGGGAGCCACAATCATCGTCATTTGACGCCCGTCTAATTTAGGCTCAAGCTCGACCTTGGCAATATCTTCCAGGTCCACGCGAGCGCGGCGTAAAACCTCCATCCCGGAATCAATGTATGACATCTCTCGCCCCCGGAAACGCAACGTAAATTTTACCTTGTTCCCTTCCTCTAAAAAGCGATGTGCATTGCGCATTTTAACGCCATAATCATTGTCACCTATGTTGGGGGTAAATTTAATTTCTTTAATCTCAACGACCTTTTGCTTTTTTTTCGCTTCAGCCTTACGTTTTTGCATTTCATAGCGATATTTGCCGGCATCCAAAATTTTACACACGGGGAACTCTCCCGGTGCAATTTCAATCAGATCCAGACCCTCTTCGGCTGCTTTTTTTAAGGCTTCTCGTGTTGAGATAATACCAATGTTTTCACCTGTCGTCAAAATCAAACGAACTTGTGGTGCGATAATTTGCTCATTAACACGCAGTCCGTCTTTAGACGTATTTGGTGTGTTATGAGCACTTTGGAAATTCGGTTTAATTATATCCTCCATTTATTGTTGAAAAAATAACGAGCTTAATGTACACATTTTTTAGAAGACAATCAAGTTTTTTTTTGTTATACTGTCCTTATGAGACCAATTTTTATTACAAAAACAGGGATAGTTATTGTCACCGCTTTGTTGACCATGGGGATTTTAAGGTCGATGCCGACGGGTGAGACTTTTCAATCTCAGACTTCTACGCTTTCAACGGAGACAGCCGATCAAAAAACACCAGACAAAGCCTCAACGACATCAGAAACATCCCCTTTCCTGAACGTGTTGGAGCAAATGTTCTCTGGTGCCTTGCGCGGGATGGGAAAGTGGGAGGATACACCCTTTGGTCGAATCAGACTTATATCCGCCTTTTCAGGTGTTCGCAACCGACAGCATATTTATGGCGCTGTTGAGGCGAAGATAAAAGAGGGTTTTCGTTTTACAGATAGCCAGGTGACTCTTTTGTCTCAGAATGCATCGGGGCGCGTATATCTACCGCTTCCGGACCCGAAAAATCCTTCTCAATCTTTTTATACGCATTCTTTTCTTATCCCGTTTTCATATCAACTAGGTAAAATAAAGAGCTCTTTCAATATGGCGGTTCGGTTAACGGGACAATTTTGTCAACTTGAAACATGCACGCCTTATACACATGATTTAGAGATGATTTTACCCGCTACCGAAAGTTTTGTCACTTCGGCTGATGCGCCTATTTTACATACTTTTCAAAAGATTCCTATGCCCGCGTCTCAGGCGCATATTCAGGTGGACACATCTATCATGGAGGAGGGCGCTTGGCATGTCAGACTGCTCTTTCCCAAAGATCCTGAGTTTGTTCATATTTATCAGCGGGGAGCGCCGCAACCCGACGTATCGAAGGTCCTGTTGAAGGATAAATATTGGGAGGGGATCGTCTTGCCGCGTATCAGGGAGGATTCCTCTGCTGTTTTCCCATCGCTGCTGGTGCACACGGGATACGGCTGGTATGAAATTGAGGGCAACACAACAGACTTTCCCACACCCCTACCATCCACGGAACAGACGCCTTGGAAGTGGCTTCAAGCTCTCATACTGCTCTTTATTTCTTTACCATTTTGGACGGCGATTTTTCTTCCTCGGAATTCGACAGAATTTCACAATCATCTGCGTTATATCGGTCGTTGGATGATTATATTAATCGGTGTCGAGATTGGTCTCTTGTTGCTATATCCTGAAACGGCTGTGGCTTTTACAAACAGTCAAACCTCTTCGGCTGTTTTGCTGGGAGTCATCGCTTTGTTGGTTTTATTGGTAAGGCCTTGGTCACGCTCATGGATTTTGGCCGGTATTTTTTGGATCATGCCAAAGCCGTATTTAAGCGCCTTTTTTATGCCGAATGTTTCTCCGATTCCGGGCATTTTTTTGTTGAGCATCGCAGGTGGCTGTACACTCCTGCTGTTGGGATATATCGGAGGTCGTCGGAAGCGCATTCTATCCCTATGGCCCAGCATGCCTTCGGTCCATCAGTTAAAAGCCCGTCTACTGTTCATGTTGCCGAGTATTGGCATTTTGATATGGGCCAGCGTTGCGGTTGTCCTTAATAAGGTGACAGATCAAAATTGGCCCCTTTGCCCGGAAAGTCTGAATGAGTTATCTCGACCAACACTTGTTGCCTACACGTCTGATGTGTGTTATGACTGTGCCTATGACAGAGTGTTCACTTTGCCGACATCTTCCACAATCGGTCAATGTCGTTATCTCTTAACACCCGAGGCTCAGGTCGAATTAGGTCGCCAGAAAGCACCTGTTTATATGTTTATTGAGCCATCCCGAAACTGGCGACTTGTTATGCCGCCGAATTCATCGGAAAAGCAACTCTGGGAAATTATACGGGAGTTATCTCTGATACAGAAATTTGACTAAAGGCATCACGCTTCTGGCATGCCAAGGCATCCACACGTTCATTTTCGGGATGTCCGGCATGTCCTTTAACCCACACCCACTGAATTTGATGCACGTCGATAAGGGTGTCCAGTGCTTGCCATAAGTCACTGTTTAAGAGGGGCTTTTTATCCGCCTTACGCCAAGCATGAGCTTTCCAGTGAGGCAGCCATTTTGTCACCCCCTCGACCACATATTTACTGTCCGTTGTCAGAGTAATAACACAGGGCTTTTTAAGAGCACGCAAAGCCTCAATAACAGCCGTCAACTCCATGCGGTTATTGGTTGTTTGTGCCGCTCCACCGGAAAGTTCTTTTTCCTTATCGCCGGCGACCAATAAGGCTCCCCATCCCCCTGGCCCCGGATTGCCAGAGCAAGCACCATCTGTGTAAATCAAAATAGGCATCATGTGTCTTGTATAGCGAAAAAAAACATAAAAGACCAGTCTTTTTTCTCAAAATGAATATTTTTTATCTCTACCGTTTCGGAAAGAGCCGATTGATGAAATAAGATATATATAGAGAAGGTATAACCGTTTAATCACATCATAAAAAACCGCCATAATACCTTTTTTCTTTGGAAAAGGCACCTTTGTTCAAAAATTTTTAAACGGGATTGAATAAAGTCCTCTTATTCATTGGGAGGGCCTAAAAGGCGCGGATTTCCGGGAAAAAAGTGTCACAAAAAAAGGATCCTTTTTTTGTGACAGTTTTTTGTAAGAAAACCGGGGGAAAGGAAAGGAAAAAAATGACGGTTGTCCCAGTGGGGAGTATTTGGATCTGCCCACAGAGGAATGTGTCAAAAGTAGTTGCCCGGTTGGTCAATTTTTGTTAGGGGCCGGGAACTGTGTTGACTGTCCGACAGAGAGCAATCCCTTAGTCAGCATGCAATCCGACTTAGATGACAACAGCTGCACCGTTTGTGATGGGGGACGGGTTTGGGCTGGGCATGGTTATGGTTGTTATTATTGCCCCAAACCTCGTGTTGTTTGTGGCGGACAATGTTGTGCCGAAGGACAGGCCTGTCAGGTATCCGGAAACTCTAGGCCATATACCTATACTTGTGTGACGGCCCAATGTCAACGGGATGCCGACTGCGCTGAGCCCACACCGCTCTGCGATACTTTCACCGGGACATGTTTTGCCGGCTGCCACGACAACAGTGATTGTGGATCCAATCAGTATTGCTTATTGGATACCACTTCAACGGGGGGAAGCTGCACCCAAAAGCCGGAGCGGGGAACTTGTCAACCGGCGACCACACGACCGGTTGGAGAATATACGGCCTCAACTCAAGCCATGTACTGGTGGAGCGCCAATAATTTTTGCCAGGCTCTAAATATGTCCTTATTAGATCCCCAAGAAAAATGCACCTCGGAAGAATGGGCGGCAATTGAAGAAAGCAGTGGTTATGCATGCTCTGCTCTGACCGCTATATTCCAAGGTACGAGTGTAGAGGCATGGACTCGAGAAACAAGAGGCAACTGTACC
>CALXXW010000023.1 GCA_944392785.1 uncultured Alphaproteobacteria bacterium
TGCTTATGTTTTGCAATCATCACCCCGGCTTGGGCAGATTTATGCCCCGATGGAGAATATTTTGATGAACGATTGAATACGTGTTTAGAGCTCTCTCCCGATTGCCCCGAAGGACAAATTTATGACGAATGGAGAGGACACTGTGTACAACTGGGAGAAAATCAAGATATTCCTGATGAAAGTGGGGGCGATAACGGTTGCTGCGATGTTGCTCTGAAATCCCAAAAATGCAACCCTGTTTTTTCACGCTTTAATTCAACCTATTGCGATTGCGAACCCATTGGGTATTGCGGTAATTACACCCCCAGCGAAAACCCCGTTAACCCGGGAACATGCGATAAAAGCGGATGTCCGGCCAATTCGGAATGTATTGCTGTGCCCGGAGCTAATGTCAGTGAAACACCCCCCGGACATGCATCAGATATGAATGGTGATTTCTGCGGCTGCTCCTGCTATTACAGTCATAAAGTGAACGCTTGCGTTGGTTATTGCAGTGAGGTAGGTTTTACGTGTCAGGAAACAGAGCCCGGTGTCTGTGATTGTATTCCACCTGAAACAACCACAACCTATGCAACAACCACGACCTATGCCACCACCACCACCTATGAAACAACCACGACTTCGTATGAAACAACAACGACTTCTGTCGCTGGAGATATCGTGACAACCACACATGTGACAACGACTCCGCAGGTGACAACAACCACCTATGAGACAACGACTCCGCAGGTGACAACAACCACCTATGAGACAACGACTCCGCAGGTGACGACGACCACCTATGAGACAACGACTCCGCAGGTGACAACAACCACCTATGAGACAACGACTCCGCAGGTGACAACAACCACACATGTGACAACGACTCCGCAGGTGACAACAACCACCTATGAGACAACGACTCCGCAGGTGACAACGACCACCTATGAGACAACGACTCCGCAGGTGACAACAACCACCTATGAGACAACGACTCCGCAGGTGACAACAACCACCTATGAGATAACGACTCCGCAGGTGACAACAACCACATACCCTGAATCAACGATTGTCACCAATCCTGACTCAACCGAGGTTTCCACACCCGAGTCAACGATTGTCACCAATCCTGAGTCGACCGAGGTGACCACCACACTGCCTTCAGGTGAATTCTGCGATATTTACGGTGTCTGTCATGACTGCAGCGATTCATGGAGCTATGAAGCGACCGCGGCCGAATGTGCGAAGTGTGATGACAGCAGCACACCCCGCAAGATGTTAGACAATGGATATTGTGCTTCTTTAGCCGATTGTGGGACGAATCAGTTCCAGAGTACCGAAGGCAGGTGCTACCCTTGCAGCATGTCATCTGCCTATTCAGCGACCGAGGCCGAATGTGCCAAGTGTGATGCCAGTAATACACCGCGCGAGATGAGAAATGGGTTTTGTATCAAGAAAGGCTTTTGTCCTGAGGGATTTATAGATACCGGTGGCTATTGCCGCAGCTGCAGAGCTTCATCTGGCCTTTCAGCGACCGCGGCCGAATGTGCCAAGTGTGATAGCAGCGGCACACCACGTCACATGATGGATAATGGGTATTGTGCTCCGATATGCGGGACGAATAAGTTCCAGAGTACCACTGGCTATTGCTACAGCTGCAGCGTTTCAGGTGGCGCTTTAGCGACCGCGGCCGAATGTGCCAAGTGTGAGGGCAGCAGCACGCCAAGATTTATGAGTGGTAGCTATTGCTACAGCTGCAGCACGTCATCTAGCTATAAAGCGACCGCGGCCGAATGTGCCAAGTGTGATGGGACAAAAACACCGCGCTATATGAGTGGAGGCTATTGTTATAAATGTCCAACAACTTTAAGTTCCGGTAGCTTGAACACGCGAGACAAGTGTGAATCATGCGGAGGAAAGTGGAGTTCTTTGACAAGAAAATGTTCATAGTTGCGCTCTGTCCCAACGACAGAACAAGCCAAGAAGCGGGCAGATTTCCCGCTTCTTTCTATGAGAGCCCTATTTTTTTACAACATTAACCCAGCATTGTCCCGCTCTTATAAATGATCACAAATCACACGATATGCTTTAGGTTCTTTTACTTGATGGATGAAAGATTATCTTCCTTATCCGCAACCTTGAGCGGTTCTTTTTCCATCAGTTCTCGTGCATAAAAATACAACACATCAAAAAAGCGCGGAAGCGTTAATATCACTTCATAGGTATACCGATCCAATATCTGATAGAGCTTGGCCTCGGCCGCATAAACAATCAACTCTTCGGGTGCGTATCCCAATAACAGCTTTTTATGCATCAGTGTATTCTTCTGATAGCCGGCATATGTGTCCATAATGCCGGGATGATAAAAAGCGCCTTTTTCTCGCTCTTGCTTCGTCAAGGCAAACAAAGTCAAACCATTCCAAAACAGACCATTCGTCATGCTTAAAAAAACAACATAATCTGTCGGAATAACCGGAAAGCCTGCTTTGAACAGCTTTAACGAGGATTGTTGCACCTTGATAGAATCCACTTTCGGAAAAACAACAGCATAATCCTCATACATTTTTTTGAGTAATTTATTTAACAGTGTCATATGTTATCTCCCGGGCATATTCTTTAGTGCCAACTCTCGCAGCTCCATCGCCGAATAGCCGGCAATAGCCGAACGATCTTGTTTATTTTTTCCGCCGGATCCTGTAAACATACCGAATGGAATATATACTTTACCAATAGGAACGGGAACATATAAACGCTCGGGAGTCAATAATCCCATAGGCCCTAACAGCTGCCGCTCTATATACAGATGTATCAGCTCATGAAAGGGGGAAGCCTGCATAAACACCAAATTTTCAAATGTCAAATTGCCTGCATAATCCAGAGGGTATTTTAAATGCACCGTAAAATTCTCAGGCAGCTTACCTTTTTTCATATAAAACAAGCCTTCTTCCGAAACACCGGCTGAGCGCAAATCATTCGTGTAATGATAACTGAGCAAGCGCACAAAATCTCGTATTAAACGCCGATAGCGTGTATGAATCTCACGAATATCCAACGACTGAGGAAAATAAGGGACCGCCATCAAATCCATTCCTGGAAAATTCATTTGATTAAACAAATTTTCCCAGTAATCCTGACCTTGCTCCTCTAGTGTCAAGTCTTCTAATTTTTCTGTTCCACCCGAAAAGGTTTGCATTAAAGCCTCCCAATCGGGCATGACCTCATCTATATTCAACTCGGACGCTTCCAGAATTTTGTTCGACAGAGGTTCGTTGGTCATCGTGCTTCAGCTCCTTTCTCAAGGCGTATTATGCGTCCGTTGTTTCGGCTTTTAACTCTTCCAGTTCTTTTTGCATCAGTGTTTTCATGGCATTTTCATCCGTTTCTTCACGTTGTGCAACGATCCAATAGGGAACAAAGGGGGCCGTTGGAATAGAACACCGTTTTTTCATCCGTTTATCCAAATACCAGCGTGGAGAATCCGCCAAAATCGGTCGATTTAAAAAGCCTTGGAATAAAACGTATTGTTTAAGAGCATCCAAACTCATCATACTGGCTGTTCCGACCACGTTAGAAGATTGTAATGAACGCGACACATTCGCCGCAAAAGGATTAACGTCTTTAGACACACCTTCGGTTCGAGAAGAGCTGGCCACTTCAATTGTCTTGGACCCAATCATTTCCGAAAAACGCTTAGCCGTTTTTTCATTATTTTGTGCCAAAATAACTTTAGCAGCTGTGGTTGTAATAATTGTCTCCAAATCATCATTACCATACTGTCCGGATATCTGTCCTAAATCCTGTCCAATCAGTAAATAAGATACTTTTTGTCCACGACCGACAGCCGGCCCGTCCTTGACTGCCGCTAATTTAGGCATTTGAGGAAATTCATCCAAAACAAACAAAACCGGATACGGACCGGATTTGATGCCATCTGATCCCACAAAATTCGGCGGATTAGAAATTAAGAACGAGCTCATCAACTCAACAAACACACCCGTAATAACATTTAACGTCCGAGCATCCACCTGATTCACGGATAAATACACCGAGACAGGCTTCATTTCTCCGGTCACCGGATCCACCATACCTCGCAAATCGCGGAAAGTTAAGTCACTAAACCGCGTCCGTGCGCGCACGGCCGAGTTTTTAAAAATACTGATTCCGGACAAAGCTGTCGACAAAATTGAACCACGCTCTTTATCCGGCGTTCCGGCTAACTGATTCATTTCAACCATGGCACGCCGCGCGTATCCAAAGCGATTTGCCTCATTTACGGCGATATCCAACATATCACGCATTGGATCAGCCATCATCGCCATTTGATCACCTTGATCCGCGCGCCGCTTCAAATCTGCCGAGATTTTCATTTGTGTATCCGTTAACCAATCCAAAATCATGGCGATACAAGGCTCTGAGCCATGCCAGCTTTCCGGCAATCCTTCCCAGGTACCGACAGGCGCATAGTTATCCAAAGTCAAGTTGCCGGATTTCAAAGCTTCCAAAGCCAAACGCGCACTGGGATCAGCCATATCCAAATAATATGTTTCCAAGACTTCGGCATCTTCTTTGTCAAAAGAGCCCTCACTCAGCTTATTCAAGAAATAATCATTAGCCCTGGCTCGTTCACATTTGCTGGAAATAAAATGTAAAAAACCGGCCATAGCATTTCGCCCTGTTTTAGACCAGTGAGGATCGGCTCCTCCCTTTGGTTCTTCGACCAGCACCGACACCATCGAGTCGATATACATATCTCGCCCCGGTCCCAATGGAGGCAAACACGTCGGAGATAACGGATTCCAGCTGGGATAATAAATACCTTTAGCCGGATCATCATCTGCTCCCCAGTTAATCACAAACACCGGCCCTTGTGTGGCACGATAACCCGTTGTATTATAGCATAGCTCTGGCTTTGGGTCGTTTACGATAATACTTAACCCCGGCGATTCCAAAATTGTCGGGATCACAACGCCGGCTGTTTTACCGGTTCCCGGCGGAGCTACAACCAAAGCCGAAAGCGTTTCCGGCATCTTCAATAATTTTCCCTTAAATCGTCCCAGCACAATGACAAAGCCATCAAACAACTTCATCTTTTTAACATCGGCATATTCTGCCATGCGGCCGCCGCCAAAAACATTCGGCATATACCGATACGGATTCATCAAAAGACGTGTAAAGAAAAATACAAAAGTCAAAATAAACGGCAGAAAAGGCAGATAATACGTGTAGTGCGGATTTTGCATTTCCGACAAAGTCCGATACCATCCCATATAGGCTCGAAACAAGGGACGCATATTAACCGGATTGGCACTACGCTTCCAAAAATCCATAGCCACCGATAAACTTTGAACACTTAGTCCCTCACGCAGCCACATTTGGAACGGCATGAAAAACAGCATGGAAAGAAACAACAAGATGAACGACCAAAAAAATGTCCATCCGATCCATGCGATATGTTTTCCCTGCTCATCATATGCCTCATCTCGTTTAAAAGCCATTCCTTTTCTCCCCTCTATCTACAACAATGAGTGAATTGCCTCAAAAGTATCTATATCCGTTTTTTCAGAAGCCGGAGGTATTGCCTCCGTGACGCTGGGTAGCTCGTCCGGTCCCCCTAAATCGGTACGCATGACCAAAACCCCCAAATCAGCAAACGTTTTTTGCATATCCTCAGCATTGATAATGACCCCTGCTTTTTCAATCAGGACGGGCTGAACGGTTTGGGATAAACCCTGCTTTGATAAACGCTCTGTCAAAGCCTTTGCCTCCTGTAGCAACTGGTACACGGGACTGGTGCGATGAGATGTTTCAGAAAACCACAGCGGTTCTTCTCCGTTAAAGAATTCCTCATCGGCCAACCAATCTCCTTTTTCCTTATCCACCCGACAGAGTAAAATACGCTCTTTTGAGACGGCCACATAATCCAAATCGACTGCGCCCATATGGACATCTTGAACGACTTGATATCCGGCCTTTACCAAAATTTCTGCAATGTTTTCTTCCAATCGCACCCGTTCCGGCAGTTGAATATCCTCCAAAGCGATATCATCCAGCGGAGTTTGGTCGTCGTTCAAAAAGGCAGGGCGAGCTTCCGACAAGGCTGATGAGACGTCGGACGACGCACTTTCCACCCCCAAGTCATCCACAGGAGCCTGAGCAGACGGTGACACTTCAAGATGAGCATCCATTGTTTTTCCCACTTTTTTCGTTTGCGGTCGCCCCAAACGATTCATCGGTTGCGGACGCACTTTTTTATGGGAGGCCTTGGCCTTTATTTTCACCTTGCCTTTCGCCATCTTTTTTTCTCCTCCTTTAAGGTAAAAGAAGGCTTTACGCACGAACACCACCACGGTCTTGCGCCACTGAACATGTAAGCAGACACGCCAAATATAGATGAAAACGGGAATAGCCAGAACCAAAACCCAAAAGAAAATCCAATTACTGGCATACTGAATAATCCAGCCTGAGCGAAATTCCGTCCAAATATATGCCCAGTCCCGGATTTTAAAGATGTTAAAGTTCCAATTCTGTAAAAAGAACCCGCGTAATAACCAGCCAAAGAAGACAAGACCGACAATACTGCCGACTAAAAGCGTACGTTTCCAGTTCTTCATTAACCGTTCCTTTCGCCAAAAAAAATTCCACCTGACGGTATTATACCCAAAAACCCTCTTTTTTTCCAGAAAAAAAAGCATCTTTTACACATTTTTTATGCCTGTATCGTTTTTAACGGAAAATAAAGAAAAAGACGCTCTTATTAAAACAAGAGCGTCGGGAGGAAGAAGATATAGAAAAAAGGAAAAAAATTAAGCGCTTTTCTTGGCTTTTGCACCTTCGATACGAGCACGCAACTTTTTAGATTCGGCTGACAATTTTGATACCGGTGTCGTCAACAAATAGGTATCCAAACCTCCGTTTTTTTCAATTGTCCGCAATCCATAAGACGAAATACGCAACACGACGGGTGCCCCCAAGATATCGCTGTAAATAGCCACTTCCTGCAAGTTTGGCATAAACCGACGACGAGTTTTGCGATTAGATTTGCTGACGTTATTTCCCGTTTGAACGCCTTTTCCTGTGATCATGCACTTTTTGGTCATGTTTAGAATCCTTTGCTTTTAAATACGATAATAGAACTTGTGCAAAGCTTTTACACCATTTTTAAACAAAAGTCAAGAGCTTTTTTTATTTTTTATTTAAAAGGATATAACTCTGAGAGAGCCTTTTTCTTTTGATGCTTTTGTTTGGAGCGGCTTATCGGTGAAAAGCCACCCTTTTGATGGCGCTTTTGCAACAACAGCATGCCCAATAACACCAACAAACCGCCAAAAAAGGCACCGCCAAACACCGCCGCCAAAACAAACGGGATAGAAATCGTTTCAATCACCTGTACCATCGGCTCGTGGGCCAAATGTTCAACTTGCCGAGCCTCTTTTTCCATGTCAGCCAGTGTCGTTTTCAACGAACGTCCCTCTTCGCCGGAAACCGTTAAAGCCGGCATCACTTCAATATTTTTTTCCAGTAATTCAGCCTGTTCCCTTTTTCCCGTTTGAGTATTAAACCAGGGAACGGATACCGCCGGAATCGTCAAAGAGCCGGCCGTTGTCGGCACCAAAGCTACCGATACACTGACCGTACCTATGACGCCATCCGGGCCCGAGACCGTCGAGCGTTTTTCCGGACTGGGATAGACTTTCAAAGTCGAATTTCCCGCTTGCACCGGTATCGGCAAGCGCTCGGCCATAACGTGATCGACCGACAATGTTATGGTTCGCTCAATAGCATCCCCCACTCGAATTTCAGACGGCAAACGCCACGTCTCTTTTAGAACGGCTTTGGTGCCGGGCACCCACCATCCTTGCCAATTTGCCGGTTTGTTTTGAACATTCAGTGTTTCGGAAGGTGTTTCCAGGTAAACTTCCTTTTGTTGTCCCAGCAAGCCGAAAGTATCGAATAAGTCCCACGGATCACGTGTAGATGTTGCCTTTTTTTGTTCCGGCACCACGCCAAAAAAAGTTGCCGGCGTGACGGTTAAGGAACCGGATTGTGTCGGTGTCACCAAAAATGTGCGCTCAAAAATCGTGACGATTCGTCCGTCCTCCCGTTTTTGGTAAATTTTATCCTCACCGAACACACTCACCTCTGCGCCGGATATGACCGGCGGTCGAATTTCTCCATCTAAAAGCCCTACTTTATCTTTCAAGCGTACCGTATACAAAACGCTTTCCCCGACATAGGGCGTGGTTGTTTGAAACATACCGCTTAACGTCATTCCGAGCGAGGCCGAAGCCTCATCTGATTGAGCGGTATCCGGATGATCCGATGCGGCAGAAACCGTTAAAACAGCCGGAGCAACCGTTTCGCCGTTCAATGAAAAAGACGGTGTCCGGATCACGCCTTCTTTTCTGGGGAAAACGGTATAACTTAGTTCATAGGTTGTACCGCCGACACCATTCACCCAAGAAGAGGATTGGCGTTGTTGCTGACCGGCTATATGCAAGTCCGAGGCCAAAACCGACAGATCCGGTTTTTCTTTAAACGGCTTGTCCGACACAAAAACAAGCGAGACACTTTCCCCCATACGCGCGGCGGAAGGCTGGAATGACGCCGTTAAAGCGGCATGTGCCATACCTGCTGACAACAAAAATGCGACAACGATACTTAACGTTTGATATTTTTTCATATATTTCCCCCTTGATATTGTTGATAAAGCCGATACCGCAAGACACGAGACGGATCTTTTTGAAGACGATTTAAAAGGGACCGATCCTCTTGGTCAAAAGAAGAATCATATGGCTGTTCGAGCGACGATTCTTCGGTTGTACTATTCTGTGATTGGGCTTCTGATTTTTCAAGAGGATTCATCTCTGATATAGACGTATTATCCTGAGTCGATTCGTTCACAACCCTACCTTCGGTCGGTTTTCTCTCCGGTGTTAAATCGCCCGTTTCAGGACGAGAAACCCCATCCGGTGCTTGTTGCGCGTTGATCTCCTCCCTCTCCGAGTCTTGAGGCTCTTGCCCCGAAGCATCCGAAGATGATTGCTCCAAAGAGGATTGAGACGAGGCGCCATGACGGGACATTTCATCCGAACCATCAGATGATGAGGGTGACGAAGAAGTTTGACCTTCCTGAGGAGGAAGCTGTTTTTCTAAATACGCCTTATTAAATGCGGCATCTTCATCATCGGGATTATACTGTAATGCTTCCTCATATGCCTCGATTGCCTCTTGAATTTTATACTGTTGGGCCAAGGCATTTCCTCGATTATAAGCATTTTGAAATTTTTCCTGAGCCTGCACAAAATCCCCTTGACGATAAGCCTCAACAGCCCTTTGTTCCAACTGATACGCTTGCTGATCCGGACGAGCCCACCAATCGGCCGAGGCATGACCGGCGACCCCAAAAACCAACACAAAAACAACGCCTCGACGAAACAATAACAGCATCAGCGGCAAAGAAAAAACAACCAACCATATTCCCTGATCTTGATAAATATCGGTCATTTGAGAAATCTCTCCCGTTTCTCGCTCTCCTTTCAAGTTTGTTTCAGCCAGCAATCGGGAAATATCTTCCCCGTCGGGACGTGCGGCCTGGTACACACCCAATTGCGACAAGGACGACGCATCCAAGTGAATCAGCAAGGGTTTTCCGGTTTCATCCGTCATAAACCCACCGTTTGGAAGAGGAATGGGAGCCCCCGAGCTTTCTCCTATACCCAAAACGCCTATCTTCCAAGGCAAACGGGATACCGCTGAAGCCAACTCATCCACGCCTAATGCCCCCGTTGTCAAAAACACAATCCGCCCATCCGGTGCCTTGATATGACGCAATAACTCATCGGCCTTTTCAAAGCCGGCCAATGGCCGCTCAGCCAACTCTGGTAAAACGGCGGGGCTCAAAGTCGGAATCATCTGACGTATCAACTCTAAATCCGGTGTGATAGGGACGGCCACATATCCTTTGGAACCGTATAAGACCAATCCCGCTTGCTCTCCTTTTAACTGTGTTATCAATTCATAAAGCTTTAATTTAGCCTGTGTTAAATTTTTACCTGTCATAGCCGGGCTTAAATCCAAAATGATGACATTGGCCGGCTGACGGGACACCGCCGGAACCTCGGCCACTCGCCAAGCCGGTCCGGCCAGAGCCAGCGACAAACAACACCACACCACCGTCATTAAGAAAGAAGACCGTCGACCACCTTGCCCTTGATAGGCCACCATGACATAGGGGCGCAAACGCTTGTCTATTTTATCCTTCCAAGGATTGCTTATGTCTTGCCAGCGTCGATTGAGCCTTACAAACACCCAAGGAGCCAACAGTAAAATCAGTGCCCATGGTCTTAGAAAAATCATCTGCATCTCCTTTTAATAAACACCAGCCCCAAAAAGATCAGCGCCGCGGTCAAAGGAAGGTAGAAAAGCTCTTTTTGGGGACGCAACTCATGGGATTCATCCGGTGTCGTTTCCAAGGCATCGATTGTGTCATAGATTGTTTTCAAGTCTGCTGTCGATTTGGCACGAAAGTATTGTCCCCCGGTTGCTGTCGCAATTTCTTTGAGAGTTTCTTCATCTAACTCTCCTCCCGATGTCAACACCGGCAGGCCGAAAAAATCCTGATATGACCGAGCATCCGAACCCATGCCGACCGTATAAACCTTGGCCTGATGTTTTTGTGCCAACGCGACGGCTTCGGATACCGAAACCACACCGGCATTTGACTTACCGTCTGACAACAAGATAATAATTCGACTGTTTGCCGGGACGGAGGCTGTATTTTCAACGGCTAAAGCCAGGGCATCTCCGATAGCGGTCATGTCTCCGGCAATACCGACGCCGACCTCGGAAAACAGCTGACGCAATGTTTCGGTATCCAGCGAAAGCGGCGCATAGACATAAGCTTCTGTTCCAAACAAAACAAGGCCGATACGATCACCGCTTCGATTTTTAATAAAATCATCTGCGACACGTTTAACCATATCCAAGCGGGTTATCTGTCGACCTTGCGTATCAAAGTCACTGGCCGCCATCGAGCCGGACACATCGATAGCCAACATCATGTTGCGTGCTTCTTGCGGTAAGACGACGGCCTCCCCGACTGTCACCGGTCGCATGCCGGCCACCACCAGACATATCCACCCCAACGTCAACAACAGCCACGATCCTCCGGACGCTGAAGAGGTTGACACCAATCCCAGACGCGTTGCCCGCTGAAAAAATGGCGCGCGCAAGGCCTCAACACCGGTCTCATTGTCAATCACGGACGGTCGTAGAAAGCGACGCACCAAAAACGGCAACGGCAACAACAGCAACATAAAAGGCCATATGAACGTATCCATGCAGCCTAATATAGAAATTTTTCAAACGAAACGCAATACGTTTTCGTCAGAGACTTTATTCATAAGACCGTTCGATAGTCTTATCCTGCATAATCCAACGCCGCATGGAAACAGGGAATGAAATTCCTAACCATGTCAAACGCCGTTCTGCCTGTGTCTGGCAAAGTACAGAAAGTTCTTTCACCTTTTCCGGCAAAACTGAAATCATACACAAGTGAGTGCACTGAGAAAGATTAATCGGACGAATCACGCGTGCATTGATCAGGTTCATATCTCTTAGTGTTTTAGGCAAAATCAACTGCTTGGTCTGGCTTAAATCCGCCCCTTGAAAATTGATGCTTGTTACCTGTGTTTCAGATAAATCCAAGTATTTGGGGAGTTTTCTGCCGACAAAAGATAGACAATTTAAGGCGCTCTCCCCCTTAATCACACGTAATTGAGACACATCGGCCTCGGCTAAATTCACACTTTCTAAATCCAACAATCCATGAAAATTTAAAACCGGCGGCACAATCACATTATTCTTGATGAATAAATGATGCATATCTTGAGGCCAAATCAGCGTATCATAGCTCATCAATTCTTCGCTCACGGTTAAAAGACCATGATGGGGTTTATTAAAAAATAATTCTGTTTTTTCGTTCATTTTTTCCTTCTTAATATTCGGCAAACATCTTATACTCTGAGTTCTAAAATAGAGTATAATTTGTTCTATAAATTTGTCAAGATATTTCTCAGTATGCTACGGAAACAAAATACAATCCGGCTGCCGGTGCTGTTTGTCCGCCTTGTTGACGATCGCATGCTTCAAACGCTCGGCGAAAGTCTGCCACCGTCCAGCGACCATTCCCCACCATCACAAGCGATCCAACCATATTACGCACCTGATGGTGCAAAAAAGAGCGTGCTCGAACCTCAATCAAAATCAATTCACCTTCTCGTCTTACGGTGATACTGTCCAGTGTTTTAACGGGAGATTTGGCTTGGCATTGTGAAGATCGAAATGTTGAAAAATCATGACGACCTATCAATAAGTTTGCCGCCTCCTGCATAGCCTGCACATCCAACGGGTGAACATACCACCAAACACGATTTTTATCCAATGCCGGCGGAAAGCGCGTGTTTTGAATTTTATATAAATAAGTGCGTTGACAAGCACTGAACCGAGCATGAAAATCATCCGATACCCGCTCAAGCGCATGAATACTCACCGGATACGGTCGCACTAAAGCATTTAAAGACTCTCGCACTCGATACGTATCCAGCTCTTCATCATAGTCAAAGTGGGCCACCTGCCCCAACGCATGGACCCCCGTATCCGTTCGTCCCGAACCGAAAATAGTTATCTCAGAGCGCAAACAAATCCGCAATGCCTCTTCCAACACCTGCTGCACGGTGTGGGGAAGCTCTTGCCTTTGCCATCCGACAAAGGGCGTCCCATCATATTCAATATCTAAGCGATAGC
This sequence comes from uncultured Alphaproteobacteria bacterium, assembly GCA_944392785.1. Lineage (GTDB taxonomy): Bacteria > Pseudomonadota > Alphaproteobacteria > CAAHEQ01 > UBA3637 > CALXXW01. Next base: position 12,784 of record CALXXW010000023.1, read on the forward strand.
GCATGAAAGCAGCGTTCCTTTCGGCAGATGAAAACCTCTCAGCAACTCATCGGCTTGCATCACACGCTTACCGGCCCGTTGCACGACCAACAAACGTAAGCTTGTGCCGTTCCCGCAAGCAATTCTGAGCCCCCCATCTAAAACCGTGCCGGGAGCCTCATTCGTCTTTTCCGCCACCTCGGCCGCAAAAACCTTAACACGTTCTCCGGCCACACGGAACCACGCTGTCGGATAGGGATTAAATGCCCGAATGTCCCGCTCAATTTGAAAAGCCGGTTTAGTCCAGTCTATTTCTGCCTCTTCTTTTTGAATTTTCGGCGCATAAGTCATACCGGCGGAAGGCTGAGGGAATGGTGTCGGTTCTTCATCCAAGGTTCGAACAATCAGGTCTGCCCCCATTTTTGCCAAAACATCATGCAGCTTCCCGGCCGTCATATCCGGTGTCAACGGTGTTTGGGCAACCATCAACATATCCCCTGTATCTAAACCGGCATCCATTTGCATGGTCGTGATGCCCGTTTCGGCATCTCCGGCTTGGATGCAACGCTGTATCGGAGCGGCCCCGCGCCAACGCGGCAACAGCGAGGCATGCACATTGATACACCCTTTTGGGGGTGCCTCTAATATAGCCGGCGGTAAAATCAACCCATAAGCACACACCACACCGACATCCGCACCCAAGGCACGAAAGTCCGCCTGTGTTTGCGCATCTTTCAAAGAAAGAGGCGTCCGCACCTTCAGACCCAACTCTTCAGCCAATACATGGACGGGAGATTTCGTCAATCGCATGCCTTTTCCGGCCGGTCGCGGCGGCTGAGTATAAACCGCAACAACCTCATGTCGAGCGGCCACAGCTTTTAAGATAGCTGTTGCAAAATCCGGCGTCCCCATAAAAATGACCTTCATTCGTTTAAATCCCTTTCTTGATCCTCGGCGATACGCGCTTCTTTTTTACGGCGCTTTTCCAAGTGTTTTAACAAACGCTGCCGCTTAAACGGCGACAAATAATCAATAAATAACTTACCGTCCAAATGATCCAACTCGTGTTGAATAGCAATCGCCAACAATCCCGTAGCCGAACGCTCGCAAACTTGACCATTTTCATCCTGATAGCGCACCGTTACGGCCGCCGAACGCTCCACATCGGCATACTCACGCGGGACAGAAAGACATCCCTCGTTATGACAGACACACTCTGACGAACGAGCAATAATTTGCGGATTAACCAACTTGATAGGGTCAGGATTTTCATGTTCATCCTGACAATCGATGACCACGACTCGTTTCAACACCCCCACCTGATTTCCGGCCAAGCCGACACCATTTGTGGCATACATTGTCTCCAACATATCGGATAATAACTGTTTAATTTCCTGATCGACGGCCTCAACCGGTTCTGCCGTTTGACGTAGAATGGCATGAGGCACCTCTAGCACTTTTAGTTTCGTCATTTTTTTACTTTCCTTTTCTGTTAGAGTATTATATACTGAAAAACGGGTTTTGAAAAGGAGATTTTTTACATGATACGTCTGTTTGTCGGGATTGAATTACCGGAATCAATTAAAGCACAGTTGTTAGAGCTACAGAAAAATTTACCGGGGACCCTCTGGAGAAACCCGGAAAAACTGCATATCAACCTGCGCTTTGTCGGCAATATCGAAGAACACGTGGGAGAGGAATTGTTAAAGGAATTACAGTATGTCCGTTTTCCCGCCTTTCATATTGCCTTAAAAGGCATTGGCTATTTTGCGACGGGAGACAGACCCCATCATATTTGGGTTGGGATTGATCCGGATAAAGCCATTCGAGAATTTCAAGAACATATCGATTCGGCCGTCAAAAAAGCAGGGGCCGGAAATCAAGATAAATTTAAATTTGTCCCCCATGTCAATATCGGCAAACTGAACGGAACGACACTGGAAGAGGTCGGCGCTTACATAGCGGCAAACAACTTATTTCATACCGAGGATTTTTTAGTCGATTCATTTACTTTATACCAAAGTATCGCGCGGGATAACGGCGAAGGGAAATATCATCGCCTGATTGAAAACTATCCTCTGAGTCTTGTCTAAGCCACGCAATAAAGACATCACCGAAGCAACCACTTGATTTTTTAGGAACCTCGGGTATCCTTAACAATAATGCCCCCACCGATGACTGCCTCATCTTTATAAAAAACCGCGGATTGTCCCGGCGTTAAGGCACGTTGAGGCTCGTCAAAATCTATCCGAATGCGCCCCTCTGCTTCAGGTGTCAACGTTGCTCCGACCGAACGCCCTGTCGAACGATACTTCACCTCTGCCCTCATCGGCGCTGTTAAAGGAGGTATCAGACCACCCCATACCGTCGCCTCCACCCGGCAAGATTTTTTCAGAACGGCTTCGGCCGTTCCCACGATGACCACATTTTCCTTCGGATCCACATCAACAACAAACAACGGCCGTGGATACGATATACCCAGACCTTTTCGTTGTCCTATTGTATAATTCCAAAAACCTTGGTGTTCTCCCAAGACCTCACCGGTTGTCAGGATAATTTTCCCTGTCCGAGCGGGCTCTTGCAATAAATCATTATAATCACCGGCATAAAAATCTTGACTATCTGCCTTTTCGGCGACGGCTAATCCGCGCTCACGCGCCATTTCCCGGACGCGTTCTTTTGTCAAATGTCCCAACGGGAACATGGTTTGAGATAACTGCTCTTGTGTTAAACGGTAAAGAAAATAACTTTGATCTTTATAAGCATCTATCCCCTTTTTCAAGACGAATCGATTATCTTGTTGTTCAATCCGAGCATAATGTCCCGTTGCAAAAGCATCAAAGTTCAAACCGCTTTTTCGTGCCGATTCTAACAACAAACCAAATTTCATTTCAGCATTACATTGAACGCAGGGATTAGGGGTAATACCCTTCAAATAGGCCTGTTTAAAATAAGCTAAAATCGTTTGTTTATAGACGTCTGATAAATCCAACACATAGACGGGGATATTCTGTTTTTTCCCCCATTCACGGATTTCGTTTAGCTCGTGTTTTTCTTCGGGACCGTAGCAAGAACGTCCGGCAAGCGTCATATTCGGAATATCTTTATTGTAAATAGACATGGACAATCCGATAACGCGGTATCCAGCCTCTTTCAACAAAAGAGCCGTCAATGTTGAGTCCACTCCACCGCTTAGCCCGACGGCTATTGTTTTAGACATAGCCTTGTCCTTGTGTAAATAGATACCCGACATAGGTCGCATATGCCACAAGGAATAACACCCCCATGGGACGTGAGATTTCTTTTTTCCAAAACGCTATCCCGATTAACACCAGCGTCACCACTGTCATTAAGGTCACATCCAGACTCATACCGGAGGGCACCACAACCGGCATAAACAATGCCACCACACCTAAAATAAACAACGCATTATAGATATTACTGCCCACGACATTACCCCAAGCCACATCATTATGACCGCGCAAAGCCGACATAACGGAGGTCGCCAGTTCCGGCAACGACGTTCCAACAGCCACAATCGTCAGACCGATAACGGCCTCGCTGACTCCCCAATCACGAGCCAAAACAATAGCACTGTCTACCAACAACTTGGCCCCCAGCATGGTTAAGGCGATACCGACAAGTGCCTTGAATAACGGCTTCCACAGCGGTGTTTTAGCTACGGTGTCGTCAACCTTTTCCGACTTTCCCTTTTGTTCTTTTTTATCTGACAGATAAGAATAAATAACATATCCTATCAAAAGCCCAACCAGAATCAATCCCATCCATCGATTGATTCCCCCCATAATCAACGCCACAATCAACCCAACCGTTGAAATGCCCAAGAAAACGGCATCTCGTCGAAAGGCCTTCAAATCTACACGCACCGGCATAACCAAAGCGGCGGCACCCAAAACCAACAAGATATTGGCGATATTACTACCCACCACATTACCGACAGCAATACCCTCCGATTGTTTGATAGCGGCGACCAAGCTTGTCAACAATTCGGGCGTTGATGTTCCGAATCCGACCAGCGTCAATCCGATCAGCAGACTGGAAACACCCATGCGCCTGGCCACGCCGACGGCTCCAGACACCAACGTATCTCCTCCAAAAGCCAATAAACACAATCCCATGACCAAAAATAAGTATGTCATATTTTCTCCTTAACAATATAAATGATTCCTTAAATATAAATGATAGAGAGTTATATATCTGATTTTCACGTAAGATACAAGCCTTATTTTTGTGACACAATTATGACGCTTCGGATACAATAATATGACATTTTAGAAAAAAAACGCCTCTCTTTTTGCCAAATACGCTTTTTTGACATAAAAGGATAGTCATTGTTTCATCTAAACAGTGAAGGAGAAAAATTATGAAACACATTTCACACGTGACATTGACGGCCATAACCGCTCTTTTGATAGCCCAAACGGCTTCGGCTGCCGGCTTTCAACTCAACGAGTATTCTGCCACAGGGATGGGTCGAGCGTTTGCCGGCATGGGCGTTCATGCCGATGATTTTTCCGCTTTGGGTTATAACCCGGCAGGAATGTCCTTAAATAAAACCAGCGGTGTTCAAATGACGGCTTCCATGGTATCATTGCACAGTGACTTTGAAGGGGCCGCTTCACCTGTCCATACAGGCAAAGGCCATACGCGCATCACCAAAGTATTGCCCAGCGGCTTTATGCAATATAAAATGGGCGAAAAAACGACTCTGGGTATAGGGCTTTATACCCCTTATGGTTTAGCCACCGATTATGATAACGGATGGTTCGGTGAAATGCATGCGGCGCGTTCGCAAGTATCCGCCAATACCCTTTCGACGGGTGTCTCCTATAAAATCACGGACACTATTGCTTTGGGCGGCGCCTTGAATGTGGAACAAATCAGCGCCAGCCTTGCCAGTACGGGAACACATTTGGAAGGAGATGATTATGCTTTGGGATATTCCGTCGGGGCGACCTTTACACCGCGTCAAGACACACGTATCGGTATCAGTTATCGCTCAAAGATGCACCATGAACTTGAAGGACACCTCAAACAACGTCCGTTGAACAATGTTCCGTATGGTATTCAAGCTGAAGTCACGATGCCGGAATATGTTCTGTTCTCAGCGGCACATGATATCAATGATCGGTTGACCGTATCTGCCTCTGCACGTTGGACACGTTGGAGCCAATTTAAAACACTGGATGTCTTCTTAACGGAGCAAATGGCTCTCTATCCGGCCGGCACTGCCGTTTCTTCAACAAATGAAAATTGGCGTAATACCTGGTTTTATTCATTGGGCGCCGACTATAAATATAATGACAACTGGACGTTCCGATTAGGGGCCGCCTATGATCAATCCGTTGTCAAATCTTCTTTATACCGTACGCCTCGTATCCCGGACGGACGGCGAATTTGGACATCTGTCGGTGCCTCTTATGCTTTTGGTAATTGGCAAGTAGATGCCGGCTATTCCCATATCTTTTTGAAGACGGTGACGGCACGCGGCTCTGACACAAATGTCATAGCACAAACAGGGCGCCCGAATATCAAATACCGTTCGGATGCGGATATGCTAAGTATCGGCTTACAATACAAGTTCTAAACCCTGCCGGGTTTCATCAAAAGCGTTCAAGGGATAACTTGGACGCTTTTTTTATATGATGATCGTATTTTTTAGTTGCAAATATATTTTGTTTTTGCTACAAAAAGCAAGAGTGATTATATCTTTGTTCGTTCTTATATCATAGAGGAGAAAAAAATGACGAAAAAACATAAAAATACACCTGTAAAAGAAAACACAAAAGCAGAAAATACCTGCCAATGTGGTTGCGAAACAGAAGGATGTCACTGCCATGACAAAGCCGACGGCACCATTAAACCGGCCGTTTGGTTGAAGTGCGGAACCATGCTGGCTTCGGCAATTATTATTTCTGCAACTATCCTGGGCGTGACGCCTTGCGACAGAGGTCCGATGCGCGGCCCCGCGGACAAAGCCGCATTCCATAGACCGGAAAAGGCTCCGAAAGCATGGCGCGGCAACGAAGAAGAAATGAGAAAATTCATCATGCAAAACCCCAAGGTGTTAATTGATTCGGTTGAGGCATATTATCAAGCGCAACAAGCGAAACAAGCACCGGCCCAACCTCAGGAATTAAAAACGGCTCCGGCTGATTTGGTTGCTAAAATCGTCAATGATAAAACAAACTATTCTTTAGGAAACCCTAAGGGAAAATTCGTTATCATTGAATTCTTTGACTATCAATGTGGTTGGTGTAAACGGACCAATAAGGCCTTGGCTGAAGTGATTGCCAAACCGGAAGGCAAAAACATTCGCTGGATTCCGATTGACACCCCGATTTTCGGAGACGCTTCCGAAACAATTGCACGCTATGTTTTAGCGGCGGGAGAACAAGGAAAATATGCCGAAATGCATGATGCTGTCGGAGCGGCGACAGAACGCTTAGATGAAAAAGCCTTAATTGAAATGGGTAAAAAATTAGGGTTGGATACTAAGAAGTTAACAGCCGATGCTAACGGTGATAAAATCAAGGGCAAACTCAAAGCCAACCAGGAATTCGCACGGACTTTAAATATCTCAGGTGTTCCGATGTTAATCGTTGATGGTAAAATCAATCCGGGTGCACTTTTAGGTGAGCGCTTGGACAAAGCCGTCAAGGCATCTCAAGCCAAGAAATAAGTCGTTTTTCTTGAAAACGATGTTAACTAGAAAAACAGGAAGAATCAAACTTCCTGTTTTTTCTTGCTTTTTTGTCAAAAACCGCATAGGATGTTGACATGATGGTGATACAAGGGCTCAAAATAGGACTGATTTGCCTATTGGCGGGTGTAACGGCTTGCACTCCGCCGGGGGTCCGTGTGCGCCGTGGCGACACGCTTTACAGTTTATCCCAAAAGTATGACATTCCTCTAGAAGCCATCATGGCCGAAAACAATCTGACATCCTCTAACATTTCGATTGGTCAATATCTTAAATTTCCCTCGCACACAATCCATAAAGTCCATTCGGGGGACACCCTTTACAGTCTTTCAAAAAAATATGACATTTCCATTGAAACCATCGCGCATGACAACAACCTGAAAAAACCCTATATTTTAAAAGTCGGAGACCGCTTAAAGATTTCATCTTGGGACAGCTGGCTTGGGGAGGAAGAGACAAACACCAACGTTCAAAAGAAAACACCCCGGCACTCTGAAAAAACTAAAAAAACAGCCAAAAAATCATCAAAATCCAGCAAAAAAACGGCCTATAAAGTTCCTCAAAACATCAAAATACCGGCCTCCCAAAGCCAGAAAAAATTTGCGTGGCCCGTTAAAGGGAAAATTATTTCTGATTACGGTGCTCTTCATGGAACAACCAGCAATGACGGCATCAACATTGCCGGAAAAATCGGATCGGCTATTAAAGCGGCAGATGCCGGCTCTGTCGCTTATGCCGGCAACGAGCTGAAAGGATATGGGAATCTGATCCTTTTAAAACATAAAGACGGTTGGATTACCGCTTATGCCCATAATGACTCGCTTCTTGTTAAAAAGGGAGATACCGTCAAAAAAGGCCAAACCATTGCAAAAATGGGGCAATCGGGCAGTGTATCATCTCCGCAACTTCATTTTGAGGTCCGCTACCGGACGAAAGTCGTCAACCCTAAAAACTACCTGACTAAATAATATACCCCTGATGAAAAAAGTGTTTACAACCCCGTTGAGGCGTGGTATAGTATGACCTATACGACATAGAGATAACAAGAAAGGAATCTACGATGAAACTGTCCCTATTTTCGGTTCTTATAAGCAGCGTTTTATTGTCCTCTACCGCCATGGCCGGCCTCAGCGAAGCCATTGAAGCCTTTAATGCCAAACGATATCCGACGGCTTTTTCGGAATTTTCCTATTTGGCCAATGCCGGTGATGTGACAGCGATGTATTATTTGGGACAAATGTATCGTGACGGCTTGGGGGTTGAAAAAAATACGGAACGAGCCGTTCAATTATTTGAACAAGCCGAAGGGGCTCATAACACGGAAGCGACAACCACGCTGGGGCATATGCTGTTATATGGAGATGGGATTACTCAAAATGCCGCATTAGGGGTTGAGTACTTGAAAAAAGCGGCTCATGCCGGAGATGCCAATGCTCTGTTTGAGTTGGGAGAAGCCTATAGCGAGGGAATCGGCGTTGAGCGAGAACTGACTTATGCTTTCGGATTTTACTTGATGGGAGCGCTGAAAGGTGATATGCGTTCCCAGCATAAATTGGGTCTGGCCTATTACAACGGACGCGGGACTCCGCAAGATTACAGTGAAGCCTTGCGTTGGTTAAAGCGCTCGGCAAATCAGGGCTATGTTTGGGCACAGGTTGATCTGGGAGATATTTATGCTTTGAATAAACGTCTATATAATCCGGTTGAAGCGTATGGTTGGTATAGTATTATCGCCGCTTACAACACAGATGAAGTGGGACAAGCCGCGGCCAAGCAACGTGATGCTTTGGCAGACAAACTGAAAAAAGGAGAGGAGATGTTCCGTGCTCAGCGTCGGACAACCGAATGGCGGCCGGTGACGGGTCTGGACTCAGTTCCCGAAAGTGTCATTCTCAAAACACCCACGCCCATCATTCCGGGCTTTAATGATCCTGAGACGACTCAAAAAATGCTGGCAGCCGGGCAGACGCTTTTCAATGACGGTTCCCGTTTTGGTATTACCTCAGCTTTGGTTGAAGAGGCTTTAGCTTTAAAGGATACCACTGCTCTTGAAGCGGCAGTCGAATCAGCGGCTGCTGGTGGCAAAATTCAGGCTTATACCTATTACGGCGACGTATTGGTCAGCCGCTTTAATGATGACAAGAAGGCTGCCGAGTGGTATCAAAAAGGGGCAAAAGCCGGGGATGCCTATGCTCAATACCAATTAGCCAAAATGTATTGTGAAGGGCGGGGTGTGGAACCGAATGCCGCCACGTGCTATGGTTGGCTTATGTTGGCCGAGAAAAAAGCCGATACCGTATTAAAGCCCAGTGTTCAAAATGCCCTTGCAGCGGTTGAAGCGGCGGCAACACCGGAAGAGCTGGCTCAAGCCAAAGAATTCGTCGAGAGTTCACAAAAACAAACAGAGTCGACAAAAACAAAGAACGTCTTGCCGATTAATCTGTTTTAGTCAAAACAATAAAAATCCTCTTAACCTCTTTAAGGGGATTTTTATTGACCTATATCATTTCTCAGAGGTAGGATAAAATTTAGAAAATGTATGAAGAACTGGAACACATTCGTGAAGCGTGCTTAACCTGCCATAAATGTCCCTTGGGGAACACACGAACGCATGTTGTTTTTTCCGACGGTGTACCCAATGCCAAAATGATGCTCATCGGAGAGGCTCCCGGATTTCATGAAGATCAGCAAGGGAAACCCTTTGTTGGTAGAGCCGGTCAGTTATTAGATAAAATTTTTACAGCCGTGGGACTAAGCCGTGAAAAAGACATTTATATCTGCAATACCTTAAAATGCCGTCCCCCCGACAATCGAGATCCCCTTCCGGCAGAAAAAGAGGCTTGCCGCCCGTATTTGAATGCTCAACTTGACATTTTGCGTCCCAGAATTATCTTGTTGTGCGGGCGTGTGGCACTCACCTCTTTTTTACCGCAAGCTCAGAGTATTTCTCGTGTGCGAGGCCAATGGTTTGATGGGCCTTATGGCGCCAAAATGATGCCGATTTTTCATCCCTCTTATCTCTTGCGCAATCAATCGCGTGAAAAGGGATCACCGAAATGGCTCATGTGGCAAGATATTCAAGAAGTTAAAAAAGCATATGATCAGTTGGAGGGCTAGCATGTTTTGGATTTTATCGGCATCATTGTCTGTCATTATAACAACCTATTTAACTTTAAGATTAACCGGTGGGTTAAACTGGCCTTTATCCCTACGCATGTTAATCGGAGCTAGTTTGCTTGGAATGTTTATGTTGCCGTATTTTTCTCAAAAAATCATACCGCTTTTTGACAATCAACAGATTCGCTATGGAATAAGCATATTGGCTTATCTGCCGATGGTTATCCTGATGTTGTTGTTTTGCTTGAGTATTCTGCGAGATATCATCTGGATGCCTCTGTCTCTCTTTTTAGACAATCGGTTTTCTGCCGTCAATCCGGCTCTTTTACGTCTCAGCAATCTGGTGTTTATCGGCATTGCTTTGGCAATGGGCGGTGTTTCTGTTTTTCAAGGTTTAAAATCCCCCGTGGTTAAAGAGATTACGTTAAGCTCGCCCAAAATTCAGACCCCTATGCGCATCGTTTTATTATCCGATCTTCATTTAAACTCTCTGACTCCGCCAAAACAGATTGAAACAATGGTTCAAAAGACAAATGCTTTACGACCGGACGTCATTTTGATAACCGGAGATATCGTGGACGCTGGATTGGAGGAACTGAACACTTACATTCCATTGTTGCGACGATTAAAAGCACCTAAAGGGATTTATGCAACCTTGGGAAATCATGAATTCTATGTCGGGCAAAAGCGCAGTCTTGAGTTTTTTCATGCCGCAGGTATGCAGCACCTTTTCAATACGGGCGTGCGTTTATCTCCGGATGTTTATTTAGGCGGTGTTCCCGATCACCAGGCCATCAAACGTCTACGGCTTCATCATATCACAGCCGATGCTGAACAAGCCTTGGCCGAAGCCACAAAAACAGACTACAAAATTTTAATGTCCCATCAACCGGCCTTTATTGATACCTTACAGCCGAACATGCTGGATTTACAAGTATCCGGACACACACACGGTGGACATATTTTCCCGCTGCATTTTGTGATTCGCCTGGTTAATCATTATCTGAGCGGTCTTTATCATACCCCTCATGGCTCGTTGTATGTCTCGTCCGGGACCTTTCAATGGGGCCCTATTATGCGATTGGGCTCTGAAAAAGAAATAACCCTGATCCGCTTGGAGCCGGAAACACCTTAAAGGCATCCAGAAAGGATTGAAGCGAACAAAAAATCCCTAAAGGAAGCACCTAAAGGGATTTAACCGGCAACCAAAAGCCGTTGTGATTTAATCGACACGGAACCAAACATCATCACGATACTCTTCATAGACGGTGCATTGATTGCCTTCATAGTCCCAACCAATCACACGATCTTGGGAGGTATAAACAACCAAGGTGCAATAATCGATAGACATTTGCGACCAATCTCGCGTAATTTCTTGACGCTCGTAAATGTAGTGGACCTCATCCTCTGAGATAATCTCACGACGCTTGGGAACACCAAAATTTTCATACATATCCCAAACCGTCTGACCTTTATAAAGCGTTGAGCGTCGCTCTCGATTAGGATTATTCATTTGAACACCGCAAGCCGTCAATGTCATCCCGATTAAAAACAGGTATAAAAAGCGCATGTTTGCCTCCCCATGATAGGTTCTTTTTTTCAAAATATCATCTCTTTAAAAGGAAGTCAAATATTTTTATTTTCGAAAACAAAATACCTTTTCAGAAAATGATTTAAAAGAATAAAAGATGCTTGTTTTTCATTTTAAAATTGGCTATATATAAGAAAAGAATGATTTAGTATATCAGGAAAATTAAAGGAGACTCAATATGCAAAACGAAAAAACAACATCATCTCTTATGGCTCGGGCTGCCAGCGGCATTCAAAGCTTTTTTAACCGCGTTTACGGCTATATGGCCGGCGGATTGGTTGTGTCGGGAATTGTTGCTTATTTGGCAACACAACCTCCCTTTATCGGACTTTTTTATAAGATTAATGCAACAGGTCAGGCCACCTATTCTGTTCTGGGATATGTTGCTATTTTATCTCCGCTTCTGCTTGTGTGGCTTATTTCGTCCTCAGCGCGAGATAACAATGCCGGCAAGGCTCAAAGTTTATTCTGGCTATTTTCCGGCTTAATGGGGATATCGCTTTCCAACATCTTTCTGTTATTTTCCGGAGCGGCTATTTTCCAAACATTTTTAATTAGTGCCGCTTCTTTCTTGGGATTGAGCTTATTCGGCTATACAACCAAAAAAGATTTATCCGCCTGGGGACGTTTTTTATTTATGGCACTGATGGGACTTATTGTGGCTATGCTGGTCAATTTATTTGTCCGCTCCAGCGAATTTAATTTTGCCCTTAATGCTCTGGGTGTTCTCATTTTTGCCGGATTGACGGCTTATGATACCCAAAAATTGAAAGTCATGTATGACATGACACATGGGGAAGAAGCCGTGAAATCTTTGGCTATTGTCGGGGCTTTAAACCTTTATTTAGACTTCATCAATCTATTTACCAGCTTATTGACCATTATGAATGATCGACGCTAAGGAGCGAGAATGAAAAAACTCTTAACCTTGATTGTTGCCCTGTATACTGCAACGGCAATGGCCGCCCCTTTAAAACAGGGATTAAAGCCTATGGATTTACGTTCCTTTGGTTCTGAAAATGCACCGGCAAGAATCTATGTTTTCACGTCCCTATCTTGCCCGCATTGCAGCATTTACCATCAAAAAGTCATGCCCCGGATTCAATCTGAATTTATCGATACGAATCAAGCCGAACTGGTGATTGTTGATATGGCGTTTGACGGACGAGCCATGGCCGGTACCTTATTGGCACGTTGCCTGCCTGCTACAGCGTATGCTCCCTTTATATCGACCATGTTTGAAAATCAGGACAAGTGGGGATATGGTCCCAATGCGCGTCAACTGATAACGGGCTATGCCAAAATGTTAGGAATGACAGATACAGATATCAATACCTGTTTAAGCGACAAAGCCCTACAACAAAAAATTGCCGATCAACGCGATAATTTATCTCAACTGTATAAAGTCAGCGGTATGCCGACAACCGTCCTTGTCAAAGACGGTAAGCATAAGTCTTTCGTCGGAACAACAACCGACGTGATTATAGCCGGTATTAAGAAGGGATTAGAATGACCGATGAAACAAATGCTCTGAAAGAAAAAATTCACGCTGCTCGCCAGAACCGTCAAACATCATCAAGGCCCTCCGAGGCTGTCACGGGCTATAACGCCGTCGTGACTGTCCTGACTGATTTATTGGGAAGTATTTTTGTCGGGCTGGCGATTGGCGTTTTATTACAAAAAATTTTCGGAACATCGGTCTTATTGACGGGAGCACTGACAATTTTAGGGGGTGTTGCCGGTCTTTGGACCACGGCACGATATGCTTTGCGCTTGGATAAGAAGGAGGATAAAAAATGAATCCTCTCCACCAATTTCAAGTCAAAACATTAATTCCTTTTGAGCTGGGAGGGCTCAATCTAGCCTTTACCAATTCGGCACTATTCATTGTTTTATCCGCCGTTTTAGGGACTTTAATTCTCTGGTTTTTATTAAGAAAGGAAGCAATTATTCCGTCAACGGGACAATCTTTGGCCGAGTCTCTGTATGGTTTTATCAAAAGCACGGCTCATGATTCCATCGGAGAAGGATATGAAGCTTACTTACCTTTCATTTTAAGCGTCTTTATCTTGATTTTTATGGGCAATCTTTTGGGATTAACACCTTATAGTTTTACATTTACAAGCCAGCTGGCACCGGTTGGTGCTTTTGCTTTATTGGGATTATTTGTTTCAATGGGGGTCGGTTTATATCATCACAAACTGGCTTGGTTTCGAACATTTTTACCTGTTGGGATTCCGATTATTTTAGCGCCCTTGGTCGTGCCGATTGAGCTGATTTCCTTTCTAGCCAAACCGTTCAGTTTAACGGTCCGTCTTGTCATGAACATGGTCGTCGGACATATTTTATTAAAAATTCTTGCAAACTTTATCTATACATCCGGCATTGGCGGTGCCTTTCCTTTAGTTTTCGTCATGCTGCTGATGGTATTTGAATTAGGTATTGCCTTTCTACAAGCCTATATATATACGATTTTAACAAGTATTTATTTGGGTGAAGCACTGCATAGTCATGCCTGAATAACTCATCAAGGAAAAGGAGGAAAAAATGGATCCACAATCAATGCAATATATCGCCGAAGCGGTTCGTTATTTATCTGTCGGTATCATCAGTTTGGTGATGCTTGGGGTTGCCAAGGGCGTCTCACAAATTTGGGTGACAATTATTTCATCTGTCAGTCGAAATCCTGAGTCCAAAAATGACGTCAGCCTCTTTGCCTGGGGCGGTGCTGCCATCACGGAAGCTATCGCTTTATATGCTTTAGGTTTGGCTATCATTATGCTTTATATGTAATCATGATAGTGTATCAATAGGAGCCTTATGCCACAGTTTGATGTTGCCTTTTTCCCCAGTCAGATATTTTGGTTGATTGTTAGTTTTATTTTTCTCTATCTCATGACCAGCCATTTAATTCTGCCGATGCTACATGATATTTTTCAAGAGCGAGATGATGCCATTCAACATCATTTAGATAGGGCAGAACGCCTGAATAAACAAGCTGAATCCCTTATGATGGCCTATGATGCCTTTTTAAGCGCGGCAGAAGATGAAAAGACACGCCTTCTTCAAACAACGCATGATGACATTCAACGACGCCTGGCGATGGAGGAAGATAAAACAGATCGAGCCATTCGTCGTCGTTTTTCAAACTTTAAGCAAAAAATGACCACGGCCAATCGTGCGATTCAAAAAGAGTCCAATCGTGCGGCTTCTCAAATTTCAGAGGATTTAATTCGTAAATTTTATACACCTCAACAAGGAGGAAATTCATGACATCTGTTGTGACCATTCTTCAAAATCCGGAATTTTGGGTGTCTTTGGCCTTTGTTTTAGTTGTTTTAATCGCTTTTCGGCCTTTGGGGCACTATTTATCTTCATGGGGACAGAAGCGCGCTAAACACATCGAAGAGGATATTCAACATGCCCAAGCGCTTGAGGAAGAGGCGGCTCAATTATTAGCCTCTTATCGTAAAAAAGAGCGCCGTAAAAATAAAGAGAGGGCTGAAATTTTAGCCTCGGCCGGTCAAGAAATTGATTTTTTATGGCGTGAAGCCGAGCAAAAAATAACCGACCAACGCACCCACAAAAAACAAGAGGCAGAACACCGTTTAAAAATGCTGCAAGAGCAAGGACATCAAGAAATTAAAAACAAAATTCTCATGGCAGTCCTTCAAAAGACCGAGCAAAAAATTCTCACACATCAACAAAACGGCACCATGACCGAAAATATGGATCATACCATTGATATGTTGTGCCATATGCTGGAAGAACAGGCCGAAAACATAAAACGCGCTCTTTAATTAACACAGGCGCTTTAAGCGGGCGACGAAAAAGCCATCTCGCCCCTGTGTCGGCAGGCACCTCAAGTCTCCGACCGAAGTCGCCCACGACGCAAATATCGGTTCTGTGATGGGCTCTCGCACAACAGAGAGATGTTCACTCAGAAAGTGCTCAATCAAAAGCTCTCCTTCCTCTGGTTCCAGCGAACACGTCGAAAAAATAATCATTCCACCGATTTGAGTCCCCTCGACCGCTTTTTCCAACAAGCGATACTGCATCTGAGCCAAACGTTGAATATCCGCCAACGTCCGATGAATTTTAATATCGGGATGCCGTTGCAAGGTACCCGTTGCGGAACAGGGCGCATCTAATAAAACCGCTGCATATGGCTCCCGTGGATGAAATGTTTGAGCATCTCCTACGAACACACGCACACTTTGTGTCAGCTTTAAACGCTCTAAATTTTCCCGCAAACGAAGCAAGCGCCGTTCCGAGATATCAAAAGCATCCACACAAGCCCCTTTCATGGCTAATTGAGCCGTCTTACCGCCGGGAGCCGCACATAAATCGGCAACCCGCATCCCGGGTGTCGTCGGCAATACCTGCGCCGGCAAAGCCGCAGAAGCCTCTTGCACCCACCAAGCTCCTTCGGCATATCCCTTGAGTTTTTTGACCGGCTGAGGTATCAATCGCACCGTTCCGCCCGGTGACAATACGGTTCCCTGCCAGCAAGCGGCCCAAGCCTCGGGATTTTCCTTAACGGTAATATCCAACATCGGCTCTGTCAAAGCCGCCTGAGAAAAAGCACGCGCCTGCGATTCACCATAGATTTGACACCATCTTTGCCACATCCATGCGGGTAAGTTATCTTGTGCTTCATCGGTCTGAGCCAAAAGCTCCGGACGACGCGCCAACGTACGTAAAACACCATTGACCAATCGTCCAAAAGATGACAGCCCTATTTCTTTTGTCACCTCTACGGCCGTATCCACACATGCATGCGGCGGCACGTCCATAAAAAACAATCCGGCCGCACCGATATATAAAATTGTCCGAACCGACATACGACGTGCGGGAAGCTCTTTGGGCATCACCAAACGAATCAAGCGATCCAATTGCCCTTGTCGCCGTAAAACCATCATAACAATAGCACGAACAAAGGCCCGATCTGGCTCGGGCATATCAACATAGCGCCCCAACACATCATCCAGAGCCATTTCCAATGTTTTTTGCTGATGCAAAATACGTTCCAGAATGTGAAAAGCCGCATACCTTATCAATACTGCAGATTTCATCTACATTTTCCGTAAAAATTCCGGTAAATCAATATCCTCTTCAAAGGAGCTGAAAACACCGGTTTTGCGTGTCGGAACGGGTTTTGGTTTAGGTGTTGCCTTAGGTTTTCCCATCAAATTTCCCCAATCAAATAACCCACTACGTATCGGCTTTACATTGGCATCCGCTTTCTGAGGCTCCACATTAATATCCGGACGTTCTTGCGGTTCATTTGCCATCCGAGTCATATCCATCCGAGGTGTTGCCTCGTCAAACAAGGCCGGTTCCGGCAACGGCGCTTCAGCTGCATCTAATTCCACCTCTTCCATCATAATCATTGTCTCGGATGAAACAGAGCGAACGGGCGGGATTTCTTCCGATGCTTGTATCAACGGCGGTTCGGAAGATATCACCTCCGGTGTTGGTTCTGTTGCTCCAATCGAAACATCCTCAATCACCGAAGAAATTGTGGGGATAGGTGTTTCAACTTTGGGAATAATGGGTTTCTCTGCGGCATGTATGGCATCAACAACATCATCTCGACGAATACCTGTTGCGACCAAAGAAACACGGATTTTTCCCGTTAATTCCTCACTGATAGCCGTTCCAAAAATAATGTTGGCATCCGGATCCACTTCGGCGTTAATTCGCTGCATGGCCGCATCCATTTCCGTAATACCCAAATCACGCCCACCACAAATATTGACAAGAATACTTTTAGCACCCTTAATGGAGGCATTATCCAAAAGCGGATTTGTTGTAGCTTTTTCGGCAGCGATTTCCGCTCTGTTTTCTCCTTCGGCCTCACCGGTTCCCATCATGGCCCGTCCCATGGTGGTCAAAACAGTCTTTAAGTCAGCAAAGTCAATATTCCAAATGCCGGGATTTACAACCAAATCCGTCACACTTCGCACCCCCTGACATAACACGTCATCAGCCATTTTAAAAGCTTCACAAAAAGTCGTTTTTTCAGTGGCGATTCGGAAAAGGTTTTGATTCGGAATAACCACCATGGTATCGACATATTTTTGTAACTCCGTAATTCCCGCTTCGGCGGCGCGATTACGAGGACGACCTTCAAACATAAAAGGTTTTGAAACGACGGCCACCGTTAAAATACCCATTTCTTTAGCCAACTTGGCAATAACAGGAGCCGCTCCCGTTCCTGTTCCCCCGCCCATACCTGCTGTGATAAACAGCAGATGCAGTCCTTCCAACAGCTCTCGAATTTTCGGTAAGGACTCTTCGGCAGAAGCCTTTCCCACTTCGGGATTAGCCCCGGCTCCCAGACCTTTTGTGATGGTGATACCTAACTGAATTTTATTGGCCGCCAAAGACTTTGACAACGCCTGAGCATCCGTATTAGCCGCAAAAAACGATACCCCGTTCAATTCGGATACAATCATATTGTTAACGGCATTACCCCCGGCACCACCAATACCTATTACCCCGATATTGGGAACTTCCAATACCTCGGGAGGCGGTGTTGCCAAACCGATAGAAAGTCCTTCATCTTGCGGTATCCCTAGAAATTCTGAATCAGCCATTGTAATCCCTTTCCTAATAAACCTTTGCGTCTTGGCGGCACCGTCAATGGCACGCTTGGCTTTTCCGTCGAATGCATAAGCACATACATTAACAAGCCGACGCATGTAGCAAATGTATACGAATCATACTGATTTGGCAAGTTTTTTATTGATGTTGGTTTACCAAATCTCACATTTGCCCCCAAAAGAGCCGCCGTTTTTTCTTTTATTCCCTCTAAAGAAGCCCCGCCGCCAGTCAAAACCAGACGCCGTGTAGCCACCTGAAACCTCGCCTCCTCCGTGATTTGAGCACCGACAGCCTCTAAAATTTGTTCTAATCGCGGCACGATCATGGAAATCAAGGTGGCTCGCGGAATTTGAATACTGGCCTCATCTTCCTCTCCGATAAGGGGAACAATCAAGCGCTCCAATTCATCTTTCGGTGATAAAAAGGCCGCTCCGTTCAATGTTTTAAGACGCTCGGCTGTTTCCTGGGAGGTGCTTAAACCCTGAGCAATATCTCGTGTCATCAGTTTTCCCCCTATGGGTACGTTTCCCAAATGCACCAAACCGCCGGACATAAAAAGAGCGTAAGAAGTTGTGCCGCCGCCAAAATCAATTACCGTTGCGCCCAGTTCTTTTTCTTCCTCTGACAAAACGGCCAAAGCTGCCGCATACGGTGTAGCGACTTTTGTTTCGATACTGACATGGCATCGGTCCAATACCGCCACCAAGTTTTTAAGCTGCGTTTCGGGCAAAGTCACCATATGGACATGAGCCCCCAAGCGCTTACCGTATAAATCTCTTGGATCATAACACCCTTTTTCTTTATCCACCACATATCCCAGCGGAAAAGTATGCAATAACTCGTCATCTTCATCCAAATGATCACTCACGATTCTATCCACTAAATGCCGCACATCCTGAGTGGTAATCGGTCGTCCCTCAACGATATCCATTTCCTGATAGATATGTTGTGATTTCAACTGTGTTGATGACACATTGACAACGACTTTTGTTGTTTGGTAATCGGCTTGTCTATCGGCCTCGGCCAGAGCCGTCTGAATAGAGTCGGTTGCCGCATCTAAATCTATAATAGCGCCGGCTTTAATACCTTTAGCCGGCACAACGCCGGCACCGATAACTTCCGGTTTATCGCCGGCCACTTTAACGACCAGGGCGCACACTTTGGTTGTTCCGACATCTAACAGACTGACAAAGGGTTCTAATTTACGTTTTGTCTGAAATATCATTGTGCTTCCTTTCGTTTCTGAGTCAGTGTTTTTGAGCGAACCAACAATCGGTCTTCCAAACGTAAATCGATCATATCCAAATCACGCTTTAATAGCTCTTTTTGGGCCTCTAAACGCGCCAAAGCCTTTTTCATTCCTTCTTCCGGCAAATAAATTTTCAAACCATTTTCGGCGTCATTTAGAACCAACGTCCAGCGCCGATTCCCGACACGGACGGCCGAGCGCACCCGCACCCGAATATCCGGGAAAGATTCCAAAGCCTCAATCAAATCCGGCGTATGCTCCGGCGCATCTTGGCCAACCACCAACAAAACATTTGATACAACTGCTTTTGGGTCCTGTATCGGTTGCCCTTCCTCGTCCAAAGGCAAATAACGCTTATTATATTGCCACAAAGCAATCGGTGTCTTTTCCGTAAACACAAGGCGCAAGGTATTTGGCAAATAACGTTCGACGGAGACATCCTTTACCCACGGCAACGCCAACAGACTATTTCGAACCTTTTTCAAATCAACGTCCAGTATAGGTGTTCCTTGCATTAAACTCAAGGCACGATTGATATCCTCTTTTGTTGTTCGTTGATGCCCCTCTAATACAATTTGTCCCAAATTTAAATAAGATTTTTCCAAAATCGTATGCCATAGAGCAGATACCTGTGTCCGACAATACACCCCCCAAGGAGAAACCCAAAAGCCAAGACAAATCCCCCCCAAAACCACCATAGCAGCCAGATAATAGCGCCATGACATCATTCTTTTTTGAGTATGTTTTCTCTTTTTTATACGTCGCATGTTGCCCTCTGAATCAACCATAGAACCAGTTCTTCATATGACATGCCCTTCATTGTCTGAGCTATCTCTGGGACCAATGAAATGGGTGTCATACCGGGGTTTGTATTCACCTCTAAAAAAGCAATACGCGACTGTTCTGCACTTGTATCATCATAGCGAAAATCACTACGAGTTATTCCCCGACACCCCAGTGTGGTATGAACCGTAAAGGCATATGTCATCAACCGCTCATAGACGGCCTTTGGCAACTCGGCCGGGACGACATGACGTGCGGCCCCCGTCGTATATTTATGTTGGAAATCATAAAACCCTTCTTTCGGTATAATTTCAATGACGCCCATGGGTCCGTCATCCGAAACGGCAACGGACAGCTCTCGTCCGGCAATATAAGCCTCTTGTAAAACAGATTTGGCTGATTCTAACTCGGTCATGGCACGACGTTTATCGTCCTCATTAAACACTAAATGAACCCCACGGGAAGAACCTTCGTCATTTGGCTTTATCACATAGGGAAAAGGTAATCCTTCTCCTTTTTCCAAAGCGTCTCGCCTAATCAAACCACCATCGGCTACCGGGACTCCGACGGCACAGACCAATCGTCGCGTCATATCTTTGTTCATGGCCATAGCTGAGGCCAAAGCTCCCGAATGTGTATAGGGAATTTTCAATAAATTTAGAATGCCCTGGACACAACCATCTTCGCCATATTTCCCATGCAGAGCATTAAAAACGACGGTTGGCTTTTCTTGTTCTAATCGTCGAATAAACGCGCCTAAATCTTGCGTTAAATCAATCGGAAAGGCATCATAGCCGTTTCTATGTAAAGCCTCTAACACACCTCTTCCCGTTTGCAGGGATATTTCTCGTTCCGAAGAAATCCCTCCCATCATCACCGCTATTTTTAAAGCCATTTAATCTATCTCAACCCCCATTTTTTTGATTTCCCATTCTAAGGTAATCCCTTCTTGGCGTCGAACGGCTTGGACAATACGATTTCCCAATGTTTCAATATCTTTCGCCGTGGCCGAGCCTGTGTTAATTAAAAAATTTGCATGTTTTTCTGATACCATGGCACCTCCCTCTTTAGCCCCACGCAAGCCAACGTTATCAATCAGCTTCCAGACCTGCAAGCCATCCGGATTTTTAAAGGTTGAGCCGGCCGTCCGTACCCCCTGAGGCTGTGCCGCTTCACGTTTTTCTTTATACAACCGCATTTTTTCCGTAATATCGTGCGCATCAGGGACCTTTTCTCCTCGCAAACGCGCTTCAACAAACACCCAGTCATTGGGCAAATAACACTGTCTATAGGCAAAAATCTCCATATCTTTCGGGTTAACCTCTTGCAGTTCGCCATTCGGCATCATCACTGTCAAAGAAACCAAAACATCCTTTAAAGAGCGTTTAAAAGCCCCGGCATTCATGCGTATACCGCCACCTAAAGACCCTGGGATTCCCGACATAAATTCAAAACCGGCAATACTGTTTTTTTCGGCGAATCGAGCGATTTCCATTAAAGAAGCCCCGGCTCCGCAAATCAATGTTTCACCTTCTAATGAGATACGACTAAAAGGTTGCCCTAAATGGATAACGATACCGGGTATACCGCCGTCTCGAATCAACACATTACTTCCGGAGCCCAAAATCGTGCATGGCTCATTGGGCATAAAACGCATCATTAAAGAAAGATCATCTATATCTGCCGGTTCGAAATAGACCTCTGCGGCACCGCCGACGCCGAACCAATTTTTTTTATGAAGAGGCTCGGATGCTCGTAAAATACCACGAACCGGCGGCAAGCGATCAATTAAGTTTATGTTTTTCCGACAAAGCCGCTGTAAAAATGATTTGGAACATATTTTATTTAATAATCCCATCTATCATCTCCTTTTTTTTAAGACTTTCACTAACCTGACGGCATGTGCGGAAATAGAGCCGGCTCCCAGATACACCACAGTATCCAACGGACGCATTTTGCTATCAATCAAAGCCGGCAAATCCTCTAAAGACGGGCAGTATACAACCCGGGGATGATTCAACTGCAACACCTGAGCAAAAGCAGAGCCGCTCACCCCATCTATCGGTTTTTCTCCGGCGGCATACACATCGGTGACAATCACCTGATAGGCATCCGAAAAAGCCGTCAAAAAATCATCCCACAAATCATGTAAACGACTATATCTATGGGGTTGAAACACGGCGATGACCCGTCCTTGAGTGTTCTCTTTTAGAGCTTTTAACGAGGCCTTAATTTCCGTGGGATGATGCGCATAGTCGTCATAGACCATCACATCTCCGATCCTACCGCGAGGCGTTAAACGTCGTTGTATTCCCTTAAACGAAGCCAACGCTTTTTTAATCACTTTATCCGAGATTCCCAATTCAACACCCACGGCAATCGCCGCCAAGGCATTTTGAACATTATGAATACCCAACATGGATAATGTGATATCTTTTATTTTATGAAATTTATTACCTTGTTTTATAAAAGCATCAAATACACTGCAAGTCCCCTGATGCCGGATATGATCCGCATGAACATCGGCCTTTTTATCCAACCCATACGAGATAATACGCCGCCCCCGTATGTGCTCAACGACCTCACGAACAACGGGATGATCAACACAAGCCACCGAAAAACCATAGAAAGACGTATGATCGATAAAAATACGATAAGCATCCTTCATTCTGTCAAATGTTTGATAAAAATCCATATGTTCCGGTTCTATGTTTGTAATTACCGAAATAGTTGTCGGCAGTCTCAAGAAAGAGCCGTCTGACTCATCTGCTTCGACCACCACATAATCCCCTTTGCCCAAGCGGGCGTTTGAGGCATGAGCATTCAAAATACCACCGATAATAAAACTCGGCTTTTTATGGGCCTCGATTAACACACTGGCTATCAATGAAGAGGTTGTTGTTTTCCCATGTGTTCCCGAAATACAAATACTCTGTTTATACTTTAAAATCTCCGCCAACATTTCCGAGCGGTGTGCAATCGGTAATCCGGCTTGTTTAGCTGCCAACAACTCCGGATTATCTGGTTGGATGGCCGAAGAAATAACAACGGCATCTGCATGATCCACATGTGACGCTTCATGACCGATGAAGACAGGTATGCCTTTTTGAGACAAGCGCAACGTATTGGCATTTTCCCGAGCATCCGAGCCCTGAACGGCAACCCCTAAATCATCCAACATTTCGGCTATAGCGCTCATCCCGATTCCCCCGATACCGATAAAATGAATGCGCTTCAGCGGCATAGTTAGTTTCATGTTTAATCTCCTTTGATGATATCTACGACGGCGTCAGCCATTTTATCCGCCGCTTGAGGCTCAGCCAAGCGCAAAGCCTGTTTTGCCGTTTCGGCTAACAATTCCGGTTGTTTCATTAACGTTTCCAAGCGTTCGGCAAAAAGAGCCGGTTTAAAATTTTTCTCCACAAACAACCATCCGGCCCCCGCATCACAAAAGACACGTGCATTTTCCATTTGATGATTATCTGCCGCCGTCGGTAGAGGAAATAAAAGCGCCGGACGCCCCACAATCATCGCTTCCGTCAACGTAGAAGAGCCGGCGCGCCCGATCAACAAATGACAGGCGGATAAAAGCTCGGGCATATTGGAAAAGAATGATGACAACGTCACTTTCCCGAAAGCGGCTTTTTTATACAACGCCTGAACGGCAGCCATATCTTCGGGACGAACCTGTTGAGTCAAATGAATCTGTTTTTGCAGTTCTTCCGGCAATAATAAAAGGCTTTTAGCTAACTTCGTTGAAAAAAAGTGAGCCCCTTGACTACCCCCGAAAATAAGCAGATGAAAAGGCTTACTACGTGTTGGATAAGGTGTTGCCGCAACTTTCAAAATAGCCGGACGCGCCGGTTGACCAACCGGAATTTGTGGCACATCTGTCGGTACACGCTGTGTCGGCATAAACGATGTGGCGATAGCGCGCACCCCTTTAGCCAACATACGATTAGCTCTGCCAAGAACGGCGTTTTGTTCATGTAAAATAACCGGTATTTTCAACAAATGGGCCGCCATCACACCCGGGATAGAAGCATATCCCCCAAACCCAACGACAACGGATGGCTTTAGTTTCATCAGCAATAAGCCGGCCTGAGCTGTTCCGTACAATAATTTAACCGCGGCTATTCCCTTATGAAAAAGCGAACCGCCAGCCACGTGCTCGGCCGAGACACAATAGGTCTTTACGCCTTTGAGCCGTTGAAAAGAGGTCCCTCTTTTATCGGTAATAAAAACCACTCGGAACCCACGATTAAGAAGGGCCTCAGCAATAGCTTCGGCAGGAAAAATATGTCCACCGCTTCCCCCTGTCGTAATGACGATGAGCTGTGTGTGTTTTTGATGTTTTTGTCGGTTCATTCCAACCCCCTACTTAATGTATGACGACGTGTCAACGCTAAAATCACCCCAAAGGCAAACCCGATAGAAACCAACGACGAGCCACCATAGGATATGAACGGTAGTGTCATTCCCTTTGTCGGCATCAAATTCAAAGTCGACCCCATATTGACAATAACCTGAAAAGCTATCTGTGTCAACAATCCTCCAACGGCAATTTGACAAAAATAGTTATTTTCTTTACGAATTAACCAAAACCCGCGCAACAATAAAAAAGCGAAAACCAAAACCAATCCGGCCGTTAAAACAAACCCGAATTCTTCGGCCGAAACAGCTAATATAAAATCTGTATGCGCATCCGGCAAATCATACTTGACGATACCCTCTCCCGGTCCTTTTCCGAATAAGCCGGCATTTCTTAAAGTTTCCATGGATTTTTCGACTTGATAAGCCTCTCCTTGCTCTGGGCTTAGGAAGCGATCAATTCGAACACGAACATGATCTAACAAAAAATAACCGGCTGTACTTAAAAGAGACAAAACACCTCCCAACAACCCTATTAAGTACTTTGGGATACCGGCCAAAAATAGCTCGGCAGCCAAGATGGCCGTCAACGTTAAGGTCATACCAAAATCCGGTTGCCGAAACAATAAAAAGCCACAGATACCATATAGAACAAAGGACAAAATATATCCGTGGAAATTCTTAATCAATCGAGCCGAAGCCAACAACCAAGCGCAAACAACGGCAAAGGCCGGTTTTAAAAACTCAGACGGTTGAATACTGCCCAAAACGCCCAGATAAATCCAACGGCGAGCCCCTTTCACCTCCTCGCCCACAAGCAATACATAGACCATTCCCAGCAAAGAAATGACGAACACCAGTCCGGCAATTCTTCGCACGATTTTAAGCGGCAAGACAGAAATAACCAATAACACGCCTATGGCCGGCACTAAAAAAATCAATTGTCGATAAACAAAATGAAAAGCGCTCAGATGATTTCTTTCGGCCACACCGGGACCGGCGGCAAAAATCAAGAAAATACCGAATAGAATCAAGATAAAAACGCCATATAAAATCCCCTTATCCAAGCTACGATAAGCGTCCAAATAATTGCGAATCAGTTTGATAAGCCATGCCATATGCTACCTCAATTTTAACGTTGCCAAAGCCAACAAGGCCAGTAGGATGGAAATAATCCAAAACCGAACGACAACGGTTGTTTCCGACCAACCTTTTTTTTCAAAATGATGGTGCAGCGGAGCCATTAAAAACACCCTTTTCCCTCGTAATTTATATGACCCGACCTGAATAATATCCGACAAGGCTTCTGCCACAAAAACGCCGCCGGCGATAGCCAAGACAATCTCATGCTTGGTAGCGACGGCCAAAGCGCCCAAAGCGCCTCCCAGAGCCAATGAACCGGTATCTCCCATAAATACCTGAGCGGGATGTGCATTATACCATAAAAAGCCCAACGTCCCTCCGATTAACGCTCCACAAAAAACAGCCAATTCACCGGCGTCACGAATATGATGAAGTTGTAAATAAGTCGCATAATCAATACGACCAATCACATAGGCAATCACCATAAAAACAAGCGTCGTCATAATCACCGGTACACTGACCAGCCCATCCAAACCATCTGTCAAATTGACCGCATTTGCCGTTCCGACCATAACGAATAAAACGAATGGGATATAAAACCAGCCTAAATCCAAAAAGATATTTTTAAAAAACGGGATTGTTAGGGTTGTTGCCATAGAACCATCTTCCAAATAAATCATCCCCAAACACGCAACAAAGCTCATGAAAAACTCGACAAGCAAGCGTTTTTTCCCGGAAATACCCGCTGTATTTCGGCGTGTTAATTTCAAATAATCATCTAGGAACCCAACGGCCCCAAATGCTAAAAATACCCCCAAAACAAGCCAAATATAAGGGTTTGTCCAACGTGCCCACAGAAAAGTAGCACACACACCGGCAACAATAATCATCAAACCGCCCATGGTGGGGGTACCTTTTTTGGCTTGATGCGTTTCGGGCCCTGCGGATCGGATAGGTTGGCCGGCTCCCTGCATCTGCTTTAAGTGTCGTATCAGAGCGGGTCCTATCAGCAAAGCAATCATGAAAGCCGTCACCAAAGCCCCGCCCGCACGAAAAGTCAAATAGCGAAACACGTTGAACACGGATATATCTTGAGCCAAATACGACAGCCAGAACAACATTATTTACTTCCTTTCAAAGCCTCAACAACAACCTTCAACCCTGTGCCGTTTGAAGCCTTAACCAGCACTGCATCATTTTCCTGTAAATCTTTTTGAAGCACCTCTATTAAATCACGAGGCTCTTCGACCGCCCGTGCGCGCATATCATCGGGAAGAGTTTGAAACAGTTCATTCATCAAAGGACCCACCGTGTAAACCCGTTGGATATGATGGCGTATCAAAACGTCTTTTAATGCCATATGCAGTGCCGGACCTTCGGCTCCCAATTCACGCATATCTCCCAAAACAGCTATGCGCCGACCGGCCGTCATTAACCCCAGTGTTTCAATGGATGCCGCCATAGAGGCCGGATTAGCATTATAAGCATCATCAATCAAAACCACGTTTTTGCCCGAAGGAAGCGTCACGACAAATTGTGCTCCACGCCCTATGGCCGGATGAGCCTTTGAAAGTGAAGCCATGGCTTTTTCGACATCAGCTCCGACGGCCTCGACCACACCCAATACAGCCAAAGCATTCATCGCAAAGTGCTGACCTAAAAAATGCAAAAGGAAGTGATACTCTTTTTGATGCCACCTCATTTTGACACGGGTATCTAAGCCATCTGTTTCCGTAGAAAGCAAACAAAAATCCGCTTTTTCATGTGTGCCGAAAGATGTTGTATGCATAATACCCTGTTGTTTCAAGGCTTTCACAAAAAAGTCGTAAAATGCATTATCTCTATTCAAGACGGCGGTTCCTTCTCGCGTTTGATATTCAAAAATTTCAGCTTTGGCCGCCGCAATATCTTCTTCTGTTTTGAAAAAGGCCCGATGTGCCGAAGCCAGAGACACAATCACCGTTATATCCGGACGCACAATATCCGATAGCTCTAACATTTCACCGGCATGATTCATCCCCATTTCAACAATTGCATAACGTGTATTCAAGGGGATTCGTGTCATTGTCAAGGGCACGCCGATTTGATTATTTAAATTACCCGAGGTTGCGAACGTCGGTCCCTGATCCGCCAAGACGGTTTTTAACATTTCTTTGGTTGTTGTTTTACCGGAGCTTCCCGTGATACCGATAAAGATAGCCTCACTCCGCATACGGGCAAAACGTGCCAAATTTTCCAAAGCTTTTTGTGTATCGGCAACAATGATTTGCTTTTGAGGAGGCACACCTTCCACCATCTGACTTACCAAGCAAACGGCGGCACCTTTTTCAACGGCCTGAGCCACATAGTGATGTCCGTCTGCCTTGTCTCCTTTCAAGGCAATATACATGTCACCGGCTTTCAATGTCCGCGTATCAATAGAAACATCAAACACCGTAATAAGAGGAGAGACGGGAACCGATAATGCCAGAGATAATTCCTGCGCTGACCATAACATGGTTTGCTCTCGCTTCATAACTGCCAGACGCGCCTCTTCTCTATCGCTGAAAGCATAGGAAATACCGTGAATCTGCTGACCCGTTTCATGCCCTTTTCCAGCCAATAATAAGACATCGTCTTTCTGTAAGCTTTGAACAGCTTCCAGAATTGCTTGTGCTCGATTAGCCACTTCGATTCCCCGAGGGCAAGCAACTTTAATCTCATTTCGAATAATATCCGCCTCTTCAAAACGCGGATTGTCGTCCGTGATATAGACACGATCCGCCAATCGTTCGGCGATAGCTCCCATCTGAGGACGTTTCCCTTTATCTCGATTTCCGCCGCAACCGAACAAACAGACCAATCGCCCTTTCGTATGTGCTCGCAAAGATAACAGGACACGCTCTAAAGCGTCCGGCGTATGCGCATAATCCACAAAAATCTGAGCGCCGTTTTTCAACGAGGCAACCAACTCCATCCGTCCTGCCGGTGCCGTTAGTTGCGGCAGAATTGCCATGACTTTTTCGATAGGAGCCCCCACACCGACACATAACCCCACAGCAGCCAAGATATTCATTGCCTGAAATGCCCCGGCAATATTTACCGTCACCTGATAATGCTTGCCCCATGCCTCAATCTCCAACGTCTGTCCCATTTCCGTTGCGGCAAGCGACACCAATGTTAGATCTTGTCCCTTTTCCCCATATGACAAGATTCGATGTCCTGTTTGTTGACATACATGTCGGATATAATCATACTCTGGGATATCAGCATTCAGGACGGCCACTCCTTCCGGGCACAAATATGTGGTAAACAGTTTCAACTTAGCCTCTAGATAGGCCTCCATGGTTTTATGATAATCCAGGTGGTCCCGCGTGATATTCGTAAAAGCGGCCGCCTGAAAAAGATGCCCCTGCAATCGTCCCTGTTCCAAGCCATGGCTGGACGCCTCCAAAGCAACCAACTGTCCGCCGGCTGACGCAAACTGATGTAAATCACGATTAAGTGTCACCGCATCCGGTGTTGTCATACGACCTGAGTGCGTATAAACGGGAGATTCCATTCCTATTGTTCCCAAACTGGCTGAGACGGTTCCCAAAGCATTCATTATCTGCCGCACAAAGAACACCGTAGACGTTTTACCATTCGTTCCCGTGACAGCCACTTTAGTCAGATTGTCAGAAGGATATAAAAGACTGGCCAGATGAGAGGCCATTTCACGCGCTTTTTCGTCCACAATAACCGGCACCTCTGCTGCTGTCGGTGTTTCGGACAAAATGGCGACAGCTCCGTTTTGGACAGCCTCGGGAATAAAATGAGCGCCATCTGCTTTTGCACCCTTTAAGGCGACAAACAAGTCACCCGGCTGCACTTTTGATGCTTCAAGGCTCAGACCATTCACCTCGAGATCCTGAGACAACACCACGGGATGATTGATACGCTTAAATAAAGTTGACAATAACATTTTTTACCTCTTTTTTTTCTTTTTATACTCTTGTGAAGCCTCTATCGCACGTGTGATATAGGTTGGTTGCTTACCGATTTCTTGCGGTGCAACGCCCAAATACGGTGCAATTTGGGTAATAATTTCTCTTCCGACCGGTTTAGCATTCCAACCGGCGGTATTGAAATACCAATTTTCTTTTAACCGTTTGGGATTTTCCAATGTCACCAACACCGCATATCGAGGCGCCGCCATGGGGAAAACTCCCACAAAGCTTGTTCGCAACATTCCCTGCACATATTTGCCGTCTTGAATCAAATTGGCCGAACCTGTTTTTCCACCGACCGCATAAACGGACATCATATCCGTCGGTTTGATATCCCAGTTAATAACGGCCCACATCATATGGCGCATTATGTCAGATGTTTTGGGCGACAGCACCAAACGTTCCGGCTCATGTTGATTGCCGTTTTTAATGAATGTCGGCACACGGTAATATCCCCCATTGACCAAAGCGGCCACAGCGGCAATCAAGTGAAGAGGTGATACGGAAATACCATATCCGAAAGCTACATTGGCCAATGTAATATCCGCCCATTTTTCTCCGGTTGGGTATTGCGGCATGGCACGCTCCGGCAACTGAATGGGCAAACGATCAAAAAATCCCAATTGCTGCATAAAATCTCGCTGTTTTTGAAATCCGATTTCTTTCGCGATTTTAACCGAACCGATATTGGAAGAATGGATTAAAATTTCCGGTACGGTCAAAGAACGATTCTGACCTTGATAATCCGTGATAACTTTGCGACCGATTTTGACGTTTTCCGAAGCATCAAATAAATCCGTCGGCCGAATAACGCCCGACTCTAATCCCAAAGCCGTATTAAACAGCTTAAACACGGAACCAAATTCATAAATACCCGCGGTAGCCTTATTAAATCGCACAGACAAATCTTCGCCGGCCGGCAAATTCGGATTATAGTCAGGTAAAGATACCAGTGCCAACACTTCCGCATTTCGAACATCCATCACAATACCAAGTCCACCTGTTGCCTGATGCTTGGTCATTCCTTTTTCCAGCGCCCGACGAACCGTTTCCTGAACCGACATATCCAAAGATAATTGCAGCTCTGTTTCCGACAGTTCTTTTTCATAGGATTTTTCCAATCCCGCAATACCCCTATTATCGATATCAACCCCGCCCAAAATATGCGAAAACAAATGACTATGGGGATACACGCGTTTTTCACCCTGTGTTTCATTCAAGAAATAATAACCCAACCAGTTAATATCTTGACGCTCCTTAGGTGTTAAATTCCGCTTGATATAGCGGAAGGATGCATCATCTGTTAATTTTTCCAGAACCTCTTGATAGGATACATCCGGCAAGACGGCACTCAAACGTTTTGCTACCTCTTCCGGATTTTTAACCAACCGCGGATTAACGGACAAATCGACGGTGGGCAGACTGGTTGCCAGCACAAAACCATTTCGATCAACGATATTTTGCCGCCTCAAGTCAATATCCGTTTTCAACGTAGAGGGCGCAAAAGTTCGCCCTTGATAATTCATAACCGTCAAATAAAACAATCGTCCCAGAATGATAAAGAATAACACACCGAGGACACACATAATGAACGAGATTCGACCCCGCGCCGTCATTAAGACACTGCGTGTTGCCTCATCCAAATAGCGATAGCGGTCGACTTGTATCCGCTTAATTTCTACAAACGGATAATAGAAAGCTTCTTTCCTTTTACGACGAAACAAACTCACGGTTGTTCTTCCTCCAAAAGCGCGGGTCGCACAGCCGGCAAAGGCGCCGAACGATACGGCAAATCCGTCAAGTTAATCACTTGTTTTGGGTCAACCGTTTGCCAGGGAGTTTGTGCTTCAACCAGCAAACGCAGCCTTTCCGGGTCATTCAATAAAGCCCAATCAGCTTTTAACATATGAATTTCCCGTTTATCACTTAAAATCTGACGATGAAGTTGAGCCAAAGCCGCCTCTTCATCAATCACACGATACTTTAATACAAACAATGCCGCACCGGCCGATACCGCCATAAAAACGCACATGATATTCATCAACCAGCGCTTCATGACATAGCCTCCTGTCGCCGGCGAGCTGCGCGTAATTTAGCCGAATGTGCTCGTGGATTACAAGCCAATTCTTCTTCCCCGGCCACGATCGGTTTTTTGGTAAGAACCTCAAACAAGATAGGTTCCGCCGTCATTTCCGTCATGGCATGTCGATTATTATGAGGACGCAAAGCCGAATGGTGGATCAAGAAATTTTTAACCAACCGATCTTCCAATGAGTGGAAAGAAACAACCACCAAACGTCCTGATGGCTTTAACAAATCAATGCTGGCTGTCAGAGCCCGTTCCAGTTCACCCAACTCATCATTCACAAAAATTCTCAATGCCTGAAATGAGCGCATTGCACTGTCCGAACCATCTTTCGGCCGAGGCATCACACGATGAATAATATCTGCCAGCTGAACCGTCGTTGTAATGGGAGCCTTTTGACGTGCCTGCACCACCGCAGCAGCAATGCGATACGAGGCTTTTTCCTCACCATAGCGGAATAAAATATGGGCGATTTCTTGTTCGGGAAAACCGTTCACGACCTCTTGTGCCGAGATACCTCTTTGAGCCATTCTCATATCCAAAGGGCCCTCTGATCGAAAAGAAAATCCTCGCTCCGGTTGATCAATCTGCATAGAGGAAACTCCCAAATCCAACACTATACCATCCACTTGATTATGGACATGTTGTGCCATATTTCCGAAACAATCGTGTATAAAGGTAAAGCGGCCGTTAAAATCCGTCATCATCTGATGCGCCGTCCCCAACGTGTTGGGATCACGATCAAATCCGATGACGTGCACTCCTGGATTCGCGTTCAACATGGCGCGCGTATAGCCACCGGCACCGAAAGTACCATCAATAAACAGACCGCCGGAACGGCAGTCTAAATATCCCAAAACCTCTTTGAGCAAAACCGGAATGTGCGGTTCTTGCGTCATCTTGTCTACCCTTTCTTATCCCTTTTGCTCAGTATACGCAAAAACGCCCTTTGTTTCAATCTTTTTTTACATAAAAAAACATGTTGTTATTCCTCATAAAGCAAATGTTCTCAAACCAGAAAAACAGAATGTTTATTTAACCGAAGCTTAAGACGGATAAAGGGAGATTTTTTCGACTTAAGTAAGCACAATATATGTTCATTTAATATATTGATATTAAAAATAATTTTTATTTTTTGTCAGCCATCTTGAAAAAAACAAAACAAATCATGAACCTTTTATCCGGCCGTTATGTCAGGACGATTTGACGATCTGCCGCCATCTGATGTTTATTTCAAGGAGTTGCAAAAAAAGGGATACGAAAATCCGTCACAAGGTGACTCACTGATTTTTCGTAATCCCTGATAGTTGTAGCATCCCCCGTCGCCGTCAAGTGTCGAAAGGGCTTATCTCTGAGACAACTGCCGTTGTCTAAGCATTACCCGACGATTTCATTCTCTCCGAACCAAAAAGCTATTTCACGAGCCGCACTGACCTCAGAGTCAGAACCATGCACACTGTTGCACGGCAGCTCTTGTCCAAACTCCGCCCGGATCGTCCCGGGGGCTGCATTTGCCGGATTTGTTGCTCCCATCAGTTCACGATAAGCCGCAATCGCATTTTCTCCTTCCAAGACCTGCACGACAATGGGGGCACAAGTCATCGAATCGACCAAGCCTTCAAAGAAAGGCTTTCCGACATGTTCCGCATAAAACCGTGCGGCCTGTTCTCGGGTCATTTTTACCCGTTTTTGAGCGATAATCCGCAAACCGGCGGCTTCAATTTTAGCATTAATCGCCCCCGTTAACTGACGTTGTGTTGCATCCGGTTTAATCATTGAAAAGGTTCTTTGTATAGCCATAAATTTAACTCCTTATTTTTGATTCGACATCCCTTTAAACAAAAAAAACGAGAGGCATCGTATCATGCCCCCTGTTGAAAGTCAATTCTTTTCCAAGAAAGCAACGAATGCTGCCAAAGCTCTGCCGCGATGAGACAAACGATGTTTAACATCCGACGGTAAAACACCGAATGTATGTTCATATCCCTGCGGACGAAAAATCGGATCATACCCAAAAGCCCCTAAGCCTTCCGGTTGAGAAACAATTTCCCCCTCAACCGTTCCGTTAAACACAAACGAATCGCCCTTTTCATTGACAAAAGCCAAACAGCATCGAAAATACGCACTTCTGTCCGCCTGACCTTTCAAAGAGGACTCAATAACATCAAAAACGGTAGGATATCCGCCATTTTTTGCTGCGAATCGTGCCGAAAAAAGCCCCGGCGCATCATTCAACGCCCGAATACACAAGCCGGAATCATCGGCCAGTGTCGCCAAACCCGTTTGTTGAAAACCAAACCGAGCCTTCAACAGAGCATTTTCCTCAAAAGTCTGACCGACTTCTTCGACGTCAGCCAAGCCACACTCTTCGGCACCGACGACTTCAATCGCCAACGGTTTCAATATCTCTTGTACTTCCTGTAGCTTGTGGTGATTATGTGTTGCCAGCAATAAACGTTTCATCACATCAAACTCCTAAAACCGATTTTTGTTGTTGGATCAACGCAGAAATACCTTTTTCTGCTAGGGACATCAACTGTTCCAGTTCTGCCTTTGTAAAAGGTTCATGTTCCGCCGTTCCCTGAATTTCAATCAAGCGCCCATTTCCCGTCATGACAAAATTCGCATCTGTGCCGGCATGGGAATCTTCCACATAATCTAAATCTAGAACCGGACACCCTTGCACCACACCGGCCGAGACAGCGGCGACAAAATCCGTTAGAGGAAGAGAGGGCAATTTCCCCTGGTGTACCAACTGTTGTAAGGCCAGATAAAGAGCAACAAACCCACCCGTCACGGAAGCCGTTCTTGTTCCCCCATCCGCTTGCAAGACATCACAATCAATTTTAATCGTGATACCGTCCAGTGCCGTCATATTGACACAGGCGCGTAAAGCTCGACCGATCAACCGTTGTATTTCTTGCGTCCGACCGCTTTGGCCTTTTTTAGCCTCTCGCTCGACACGTGTTCCCGTTGCACGCGGCAACATGCCGTATTCTGCCGTAATCCAGCCCTGTCCGCTGTTTTTAAGCCAAGCCGGGACCTTTTCTTCGACACTGGCCGTACACATAACGCGCGTACCGCCGCAAGTGATTAAACACGACCCCTCGGCATACTTGTTGACATTCACCTCAATCGATACTGGCCGCAATTCATCTGCGGCACGCCCAGACGGTCTTGTCATCTATCCTCCTTAAAACAACTTGTCAATGGCGCCATGTTAGCACTTTTGAACGCGAAATGCAAGAAGAATAAAATTGATACACCCCTCTTGATTTTCAAGACAAAACCCTCTATCTATATACTATCATATGCAAGCGGAAGGATCAAAACTATGACAAAAGTGCACAAAGAAGCAAAAGACATCAAAGAGCAAAAGGAAATAAAAGACAACAAACAAACCGCCACCTCCTCCGAAACGGTTGCTGCGTCGACAAAGCCGGGTTCGGAGGCTGCGGAAAAAACCGACAAACCGGCCGAGGATGCCGCTCATTGGAAAGATGTAGCCATGCGGGCTGCTGCCGAAGCTGAAAACATTCGAAAACGTGCTAAAATTGATGTTGAAAAAGCGCATCTGTATGCCAACAACGCTTTTGCAAAAGATTTGTTGCCGGTTGTAGATTGTCTTGAAAGCGCCATTCAATGCGCGGCGGATGAGCTGAAAAAAAATCCGGAAACGACCGAACATGATTTTGTTAAAAATCTGGAAAAAGGCGTCGAAATGACCCACAAACAATTGATGAGCGCCTTAGAAAAACAAGGTATCAAAAAAATCGAATCTCTCGGTCGTGTCTTTGACCCCAATTTACACAAGGTGATACAAGAGGTGGAAGATGAAACGCATGAGGCGGGAACCATTCTTCAAGAGCTTCAAACCGGCTATACCATCGGTTCAGACCGCGTCCTGCGCGAGGCTATGGTCATTGTTGCCAAATAATACTCTCTCTTATAACATGAGGTCGACACATAAGGGGGTATTTCCCCCTTTTTTACTTGCTTTTTGACATAAAATTGTGTACAATGTCAACTGTTTTTTCTTTAAAAGAGGCCTTTCATGTTGACACCCGAATTTATTCATCTGCGCGTTCACACAGAGCACTCCCTGCTGGAAGGAGCCATCAAAACCGCCAAATTATGCCACTGGGCCAAAGAGCACAATATGCCGGCAATCGGTATCGCGGACTCGGGTAATATCTTTGGAGCCATGCTTCTGGCCAAAGAAGCCGCCCATGAAGGGGTTCAACCGATTTTAGGGTGTCAGCTGCTGATTAAGACTCCTCATGATACGCCTCATCCTTTTCACGACGACAAACCGACCTATGACAAAGTTGTTATTCTGGTTCAAAACGAAACAGGATATCAAAATTTATTGCTTCATTTTTCAGAATACTATATGGGAGCAGATAAGCAAACAACGCCTCATCTAACCCTTTCTGAGCTTTGTACGAGAACCGAGGGATTGCTGTTATTAACCGGCGGTGTTGAAGGGCCGTTAGGGCGACAATTACTGGCCGGTCATCCGGATATGGCCGAACAAATTTTATCGCAACTGATGGCCGCCTTTCCCAATCGTTTATATATCGAGTTGCAACGTCATGGTATGCCGGCTGAAGAAGAAACAGAGGAGGCTTTTTTAAATCTTGCCTATCGGCATAACATTCCCTTAGTTGCCACCAATGAAGCTTTTTTTCTCACGCCGGATATGTATGAGGCGCATGACGCTTTGATTTGCATTGCCGAAAAAACGTTTGTCAACGAAGATAACCGCCGCCGTGTGACACCAGAGCATTACTTAAAGACTGCTGAGGAAATGAAAGAATTGTTCCGAGATATTCCCGAAGCGATTCAGAACACGGTTGAGATTGCCAAGCGCTGTTTTTTTATGGCGACGAAGAAAAAGCCCGCTTTTCCCAATTATGACTGTCAGGGGAAAACAGAAGATGAAGTTCTGCGTGACATGACAGAAGCCGGTTTTGAAATGCGGATGCGCGGGCGCTCTGAGGAGGAGCGAAAAAAATATCGAGAAAGAATGCTTTACGAATTAGACATCATCAAACAGATGGGGTTTCCGGGATATTTTCTCATTGTGGCGGACTTTATTCAATGGTCTAAAAAACACGGAGTTCCGGTCGGTCCTGGGCGAGGTTCGGGGGCAGGTTCTGTCGTCGCTTGGTGTTTGACGATAACGGATATTGATCCGTTGCGTTTTAATCTTTTGTTTGAGCGCTTTTTAAACCCTGAACGTGTATCCATGCCGGATTTTGACGTTGATTTTTGTCAAACGAATCGCGCCAAAACGATTGAATATGTGCAAAAGCATTATGGCTTTGATCATGTGGCTCAGATTATTACGTTTGGGAAGCTCCAAGCCAAGGCCGTTATTCGTGATGTCGGTCGTGTTCTTCAAATTCCCTATCCGGTGGTAGATCGTCTTTCAAAATTGGTACCAAACACGTTGGGTATCACGTTAAAAGAGGCTTTGGAGCAAGAGCCTGAGTTTGAGAAAGAAGCGGCTGCCGATGAAAACATTCGTCAATTATTGGAAATTGCCTTAAAGCTTGAGGGACTATATCGTAATTCTTCCACGCACGCGGCGGGTGTTGTGATTGGAAACAAACCGCTGGATCAAATTGTCCCTATTTATAAAGACCCCTCTTCTGACATGCCCGTCACCCAATATAACATGAAGTTTGTTGAGGATGCCAGTCTGATTAAATTTGACTTTTTGGGATTAAAAACGCTCACAACGATTGCCGAAACGGTGGCTTTATTAAAAAAACGCGGCATTGAAGTCGATACCAGCAACTTACCGTTAGATGATGAAGAGACCTTTAAGCTGTTAAAAGCAGCCAATTCGACGGGTGTGTTTCAGTTAGAATCGACCGGCATGAAAAAAATTCTTCATGACATGCAACCGGATAAAATTGAAGATATTGTCGCGTTGGTTTCCTTGTATCGACCGGGACCGATGGACAGTATCCCCAGTTATATTGCGCGAAAAAAAGGACTTGAAAAGCCGGACTATATGCATCCGATGCTTGAGCCGATTTTAAAAGAAACCTATGGCATCATGATTTATCAAGAGCAAGTCATGCAAATTTCTCAGGTTATGGCGGGATATACGCTGGGGGGTGCCGATTTATTACGACGCGCCATGGGGAAGAAAATAAAAGAGGAAATGGCTCGTCAGCGAGATATCTTTATTGAAGGCGCCCTTAAAAACCATGTTGAACAAGCAACAGCCGAACTGGTCTTTGATAAAATGGCTAAATTTGCCGAGTATGGATTTAACAAATCTCATGCGGCGGCTTATGCTTATATTGCTTATCAAACAGCTTATTTAAAGGCTCACTATCCGGTAGAGTTTATGGCGGCGACCATGACTCTTGATAAATTAAATACAGATAAATTAGAGTTCTTTAAAAATGATTTACACAAGATGGGGTATAAGGTTTTACCGCCGGATATCAACAAATCTGACGTTAATTTCACTGTTGAAAACGGAGCCGTTCGATACGCGCTTTCGGCTATCAAGAATGTCGGGGAAGCCGGCATGCAAACAGTGGTTGCCGAACGAAAAGCGCATGGTCCTTTCAAGTCAATGGAAGATTTCTTGAAACGTGTTGATGTTTCGGCTTTAAACAAACGCTATGTCGAAAACCTGGCCAAGTCCGGTGCGTTTGAGTGTCTGGATAAAAACAGAGCCAAGCTCTTCCAAAACGTTGAAACCATGGTCGCCTATGCGGCGGATGCCACCACCATGCGGCACAGTTCCCAAATGGGCCTATTTGGGAATGACTCAACG
This sequence comes from uncultured Alphaproteobacteria bacterium, assembly GCA_944392785.1. GTDB lineage: Bacteria > Pseudomonadota > Alphaproteobacteria > CAAHEQ01 > UBA3637 > CALXXW01. Next base: position 51,149 of record CALXXW010000023.1, read on the forward strand.
GCAACCGCTCTCAAGCTGACGCCGACGCCCGAGTGGGGTCACATTGAAAAATTAGAGCATGAAGCCGAAGCTTTGGGTTTTTATCTATCCGCTCATCCCTTGGATAACTATCATGCCGTCTTTGAACGATTGCGCATTACGGCCTCCAATGAAGTGGCAACACTGCTGCATCTTTCCAGTCCGTGCCGACTTCAAATGGCCGCCATTATTTCATCTGTTCGAGAACGAATCAGTCAAAAAGGCAATAAATTTGCTTTTGTTTCCGCCAATGATAAGGCCGGATCATACGAATTGATGTGCTTTGCCGAGCCCTTGTCTTTGCATAAGGAAAAGCTCAAATCAGGACAGCCTTTGTTATTAACAATCACCGCTGACAAACGACCAGATGACGGCGAGATTCGTATGACTCTGCAAAATGTAGAATACCTGGCTGATGTCATGGCCAAAACGCCGACGACACTTATCATTAATCTGAATAACGCGGGGGAAATCCCTGTTATTAGCGAAGCTTTAGGCTCCCATGACAGTGGGAAAAGCCGCGTCTTTTTATTGATACGAGAAAATGGTTATGATATTGAACTGGCTTTAAATGGCACCTATGAACTAACACCAACCATTTTGGAAAAATTGACGGCGCACACGATTGATTACCGCCAAGTGTAAAATACCGACACTTCAATTTCTATAAAAAATCCCCCGCCTGTCAAAAGCCGGGGGATTAATTTTTCATCCCAAATCAGTCAAGCAGTTTATTCCACCAACCCGTTTTTTTGGGCATACTTTCCGTTGATTCACCCTCATCAAACCCCTTGGAAGACGGTAAGGTCAAGATATTCTCATCTTTCTTTTCATCTCCCGTCGGCGAAAAAGAAGTCGGCCCACCGGATGTCATCGGCACCGAAGAGGTATCATCAGACAGCGGCTTTTGCTCTACTGCGTTTTGCGAGAGCCCCTCGGCGGCTCTTGTTTTGGTATTGTGACGCGTCCGTGGACGGCCGCCTTGACGTGGTTGTTTCTTCCCTTGAGGTCTTTTCTCTGCGGGGACTTGGTCCAACTCAGACAATGTCGTTTGTTCCACCACGGTAAAATGTTCTTCCGACGCCGATCCAGAGTCACTTTCTTTCATTTCCGACAGCGGGGTATCATGCACCGGCAAAGTCATCCGCTCCGCCGCCTCCTGGATTGGTTCAGCTTTTGCAGGTGTTTCTTCCACAGGCGATTCCGAGCTCATACGCAACCGAGCCTCTTCCGCTAATTTTTTCTGCTTACGCTTCCACTCGCGCCGGCGTTGATTACGAGATTTTCGGCGCTGAGACGGGACCGAATGACTTTCCTCGGAGGGCGTTTCAAGATTTTCAGTCGTATCCGAGAGCGCGGTTTCCTCAGGCACCAAAGAGATGGAGGACGCCTGCTTTTTCGGCATTTCCCGTCTGTTTTTCTGTTCTTTTACGGCTGACTTATCAAGGCGATAAGGACTAAACTTTTGAACTTGAATAGTGGCGGTTTCACCATCTGCGCGTAAACGCTCCAAGCGGAAATCCGATGCTTTCGGCAACGTTGTATCGCCGATAATCCGCACCGTCATTTCATAACGTTGCTCCAGATTCATCAAATGCGCCCGCTTATTATTCAAAACATATAAAGCAACCGCCGGAGGCAATGTCAAAATAATGGTATTTCCTTGATTTCGCACGCCCACTTCTTCCAACATATGTAAAGCATGCATGGCACAAGATTCGGTTGAACGAACCATTCCCTTTCCCCCACAGCAAGGACAAACCGTATAACTGCTTTCCAAAAAGCTGGAATGCAATCGTTGTCGAGACATTTCCAACAAACCGAATCCTGACATTTTACCGACTTGGATACGTGCTCTGTCTCGTTTCAAAGCCTCTTTCAAACGACGCTCAACCGCGGCATTATTACGCGCTTCTTCCATATCGATAAAATCGATCACAACCAACCCCGCCAAATCACGCAATCGCAGTTGGCGTGCCAACTCATCGCATGTTTCCAAGTTAATACGTAGTGCGGTTTCTTCAATATCATGTTCTTTGGTCGCACGCCCTGAGTTGACGTCTACGGCGACCAAAGCCTCTGTTTGATCGATAACCAAATATCCGCCGGAGGACAGTTGAACGATATTACTGTGTAAGGCCTCTAATTGCTGTTCAACCTGATTGGCTTGGAATAGAGGTACAGTATCCTTGTATTGTTTGATTTTTTTTGCCTGTGAGGGCATTAACATTTTCATAAAATCGCGTGTTGTTTTAAAAACAGCTTCACCTTCTACCCAAATTTCATCAATATCCGGCGTGAACACATCTCGCAAAGAGCGCTTAATAATATCGCCTTCCTCGTGAATCAGTTTAGGAGCCAATGACTCCAGCGTCAGGTCCCGAATTTTCGACCATGTTTTGATTAAATAATCATAATCACGTTTAATTTCCGTTTTTGTTTTTCCCTGACCGGCGGTTCGAATAATAACACTCATTCCTTCGGGGATGGGTAATTTATCCACAATGGTTCGCAGCGCTTTACGATCCTTCACATTACTGATTTTACGAGAAACACCGCCGCCTTTACCGTTGTTCGGCATCAAAACACTGAAGCGACCGGCCAAAGATAAGTATGTTGTTAAAGCCGCTCCCTTGTTTCCACGTTCCTCTTTAATCACCTGGACCAACATGACTTGTCCCTGATGAATGACTTCTTGGATTTTATATTTGCGTAAAAAAGTGGTCTGAGGGCGAAGTTCATCCACGTCCACGTCGTTAAAATTTTCCGCGTCATCCGTGTCAAGGTCTTTTTCTTCAGTGGCTTTTTGAGCCATCAATGACTTTAACTCCTCTCTATCTGCGACAGGAATCTGATAATAATCCGGATGTATTTCACTGAAAGCCAAAAATCCGTGGCGATTGCCGCCATATTCAACAAAGGCCGCCTGCAGAGACGGTTCTACCCGCACTACTTTTGCTAAATAAATGTTTCCTTTAATTTGTTTTTTAGTCGAGGTATCGACATCGAATTCATCTAATCTCCCCTCATCCAAAACGACGACGCGCGTTTCTTCGGCATGCGTTGCGTCAATAAGCATTTTTTTTGACATAAACTTTTATTCTCCAAAATCATATTAAATCGGGCACTTGCCTTCCCAGAAGCAAGTGAATGAGATTCGGTCACATAACTGCTGCAAAGGGAACATGTAAAAAAATCCATCATCTTGTCCATATTATTCCACCGAATCTTAAAAAATTTTTTTGGCAATTACTTTTTAATTGCGTTTTGAATTATATCGGTATATGAATAAATAAGCAAGTTTTTTTATACCAAATAGCACTTTTTTTACATGAGACATTTAAAAACAGTCGTTTACGCTTTCTTTTTTTGTCTGTGGGCCTTGTGCGCAACAGCCGCCACCATTCAGGACATGCGCCTATCGGCCAAGCAAAATAATGCCGTGCGATTTGTTGCTGATTTATCGGCAAAAACAGACATTTCTGTCTTTCGCCTGACAAATCCTTCTCGTTTGGTTGTCGATTTTAAACACACGGATTTTACAGAGAAGGCTCGTAAAAGAAACTTTGGGAAAACCGGTTTTATTTCCGGTATTCGATTGGGACATCCGGATAAAGACACAGCCCGAGTTGTTCTGGATTTACCGGCTAGTGAGTTAACGGAAAGCCACTTTTTGCTCAAACCTCAAGGGAACATTCCCTGGCGCTTTGTTTTGGACTTAGCGCCGACCGGGAGCTCCTCTTCCATCTTAGAGTCCGATCAAAATCTTGCGGGTAAAAGCAGCGGAACTTTCAAGAAAAAGCAAAAAATTATCGTCCTGGATCCCGGACACGGTGGACAGGACCCGGGAGCTATTTCTAAAAACGGACATTATGAAAAAGACTTAACGTTGAAAATGGCGCGCGAGACACGAGAGCTTTTACAAGCGGCAGGATATAAAGTCGTTTTAACACGAGACAAAGACATTTTTATTTCCTTACGCGGCCGTATTCAAAAGGCACATGCCGCCAATGCCGACCTGTTCATCTCCATTCATGCCGATAGCGCCAAAAATACATCGGCACGCGGCTTATCCATCTATACCATTTCCGAAACGGCATCCGATAAAGAGGCCGCTGCCTTGGCAGAACGTGAAAACAAAGCCGATATTCTGTTCGGTATGGATTTAGGCGAATATCAACCGGAAGTCGGCAACATTTTAATTGATTTTGCCAAAAAATACACCATGGATCAATCGGCTTTATACGCTTCTTTGGTTGTGAAAGAGATGAAAAAGAATGTCAAGCTGGTTCCCAATCCACATCGTTTTGCGGGGTTTGTTGTTTTAAAATCACCGAATATTCCCTCGGTTCTGTTGGAGATGGGCTATTTATCCAACCGAACGGAAGAGCGGCAATTACAAAAAAAGAGCTATCGTCGAGAGCTGGCCCAAGCTTTAGTCCGCGCGGCAAACAACTACTTTAAAACAGTGGAGGCATTAGAATGACACACGTGCTTTCTTTTATTCGCAACGGTGCCGGATATGGTATCAAACTGACCCTTTTGTTCGCCGGAGCCATAGCCGTTGCTGTCATGGGCATTGCCGGCCTCTTCTTACAAGATTTGATAGCCCAGACAGAAGAGCATCCCTTATTCCGACAATTACCGACCCTGATTATCACGCCTGAGGGGTTGTCCGATTCAACGAAGCCTTTCACATATACGGACGCCCAAAGCGGTATTTCATTGATGATTGACCCTCAACTTTCTCCGGATGAGGCTACAAAGGATAACACCATTTATCTCACGCGACATCACATGGTGGTCCGTCTTGAGGGAGCCTCTCCGACCACGTTTGATTTACCGCGAGAAAATATCATCATCACCCCTCAAACCATTCGGGATAGCTTAACGACAACGGCCGTTTTCATTCCTCTTTTATTGGGGGTTTGGGTTGGTTTATGGGTTGTCTTGGGATTTTTATTGTCCTGGGGCTTGACCGGTATGTTGTCCAAACTGATATATCGTCCTTATCCAACGGATGTCATCGGGCGTGCCGTAGCGTTCAGCTGGGGAAGCATCATTCTGGTTGACATTTTTATGGTGTTGGCGGGCTATGGCTTTTCTTTGGCTGCCGCCGTTTTATTTACCGTTGCGTTAGGTCTGATTTTGCTGCGCGGACTTCCCTCGGTTTCTCAATAAGACAGGCATCTCCATAGGAAAAAAAGCGGTATTGATGTCGAATAGCATAATCATAAGCCGCTTTCATCGGTTCAATCCCCGCAAAAGCACAGACCAACATAAACAACGTCGAACCCGACAAATGAAAATTTGTAAACAACGCATCCGTCACCCGAAATTGATATCCCGGTGTAATAAAAATTTGTGTTTCAGCCGCAAACGGATGGATTATTCCCTTCTCATCGGCGGCCGACTCCAATAAACGCAAAGAAGTGGTCCCGACCGGAATAATCCGACGCCCTTCTTGTCGGGCTTTGTTTAAAAAATCGGCGGTCTCGGGTGTTATGACACCGTATTCGGCATGCATGACATGTTTATCCGTGTCATCTACTTTAACCGGTAAAAAGGTTCCGCCGCCGACATGCAAAGTGACAAAGACACGCGCCACTCCTTTGGTATCCAAGCGTTCAAATAACTCCGGCGTAAAATGTAATCCGGCGGTCGGAGCCGCAACAGCTCCCTCGTGTTTGGCATAAATTGTTTGGTAGTCTGTTTTATCTGAATCCAAACCACCGCGTAGCCTTTTAATATACGGGGGCAAAGGCATCGTCCCGATTTGATGCAACGCCGCCATTAACGCCGGTCCCTTTTTGTTAAAGCGCACGATAACCGACCCGCCGGGTGTTTTATGCAACACATGAGCCGACAACGCTCCTTCAAAGGTGACGACATCTCCGGATTTTAAGCGACGAGCATTTTTGACCAAGGTGACCCAATCACTCAAACTTTCCTGTTTAAACAGCGTCATTTCAATTTTAGCCTCACCGCGCATCCCATAAAGACGAGCCGGTATAACTTTTGTATCGTTAAAAACCAACACATCATTCGGACGCAACAGAGCATCCAGATCGGCCACCTGTCGATCTTCTAACTTTCCGTTTTCCATGATATGCAACAAGCGTGCGCTATCCCGCGGCTCCACCGGCGCATGAGCAATCAAGCTTTCCGGCAAATCAAATTGAAAAATATCCGTTTTCATGAGGGATAAGCATAAGCTCTTTTATACCAAAAGTCAAGCACACCCCTCCTGACCGCTTTTTTGTTGCATTCCTGTTGAAAAACAGATAAGATGGCTTATATGAAACAAGAAAAGAGATAAGAGGATTGTTATGACAACTGCCAGCACACAATTTCAAAATTTAAGAAACTATATGAGTCAAAGAATCGTCGGACAGCCGGAATTAGTTGATGCCCTTCTGATCGGGCTGTTATGCGACGGACATTTATTGGTCGAGGGCGTACCGGGACTGGCCAAGACAAAAGCGATTAAGGTCCTGTCCGAAACGGTTGATGCTCAATCTCAGCGGATTCAATTCACGCCGGATTTATTGCCTTCGGATATTACCGGCAGTGATGTTTATCGTCCGGAAACCAACTCCTTTTTTTTCCAAAAGGGCCCCATTTTTCACAACTTAATTTTGGCGGATGAAATCAATCGAGCGCCGGCCAAAGTTCAATCTGCTCTTTTAGAGGCCATGGGAGAACGTCAAGTCAGTATCGGCAATCAAACTTATCGTCTGCCGGATTTATTCATGGTTATGGCCACACAAAATCCGATAGAACAAGAGGGGACCTATACCTTGCCCGAAGCTCAACTGGATCGTTTTTTGCTATATGTCAAAATTCAATATCCGGATATTGAAGCCGAACGCCAGATTTTAAAAATCGTTCAAGGGGAGGAAAAACAAGAGCCGGCTCCCGTTTTTTCCAAAATCAAACAAGAACAGATTTTTGCGGCTCGACAAGAAGTTTTAAATACATACATGTCCCCGGAATTGGAAGAATACCTTATTCAATTTATTATGGCGACCCGCCATCCGGAGGCCTATGACAAAAAATTAGCTGAATTGATCAAATTCGGAGCCAGCCCTCGCGGGACGATAGCTCTGGATATAGTGGCACGAGCTCGCGCTTGGTTAGACGGGCATGATTTCGTCACACCGGCGGATATTCAACGATTGATACCCGCGGTTCTTCGGCATCGCATTATTCCTTCTTTTGAGGCAAAGGCTGCCCATATGACGTCAGATGATATTTTGGCCTCTTTGTTAGATTTGGTTCCACTGCCGTGATAATCAGGAGAGAAAATGTCCCCGCACTCCTCCCACAATCCCGTTCGTGTGTCATTGAAAGAGCTGTCTGCTTTGAAAGAAAAGGCGCGTTTTTTAAAAGCCTTCTCGACGAAAAAACCGGTCCATCACCAAACAGGGGAAACAAGATCTCTTTTCAAGACGCGAGGGCTTGATTTTCAAGAGCTGCGCCCCTATCAACCCGGGGATGATTTGCGTCAAATTGATTGGCGTGCAACCGCCAAATACGGTAAGCCGTTTACAAAGTTATATACCGAAGAAAAAGAACGTCCTGTTTTTTTTCTATGCGATTTACGCAGCCGAATGAAATTTGCCTCACGGGGAGATTTTAAGTCCGTTATGGCTGCCCGCATGACAGCTCTTTTAGCTTGGGTTTCTCTTCAGAAAAAGGATCCTATCGGTTATGCTCTCCTTCAACCTCATGTTATTACCACCTCAGCGCCGACAAAAGGCGAAAACGCTGTTTTAGAGCTTTTAAAAGCCCTGGAACAATGTTCATCTCCGGACACAGAGACAGAAGATGAGACCACATTAGCGCAAGCCTTAGAGCTTGTTCAACTTCATGTCAAACGCGGTGCTTTCATTTTTGTTTTCAGTGATTTTGAAGATTTAACAAGTCCTGCCGTTCGGATACTCACGCAATTGGCCGACAAACAAACCGTTGCCCTGATTCGGCTGTATGATATGCTTGAAAAAGAGTTGCCGGAAGGTCTTCTACCGATTTCGGATGGGAAAACTTCCGCCTATTTAAATATGTCGTCACATAACCGGCATGTGTTTACGCAAGAATTTGAACAAAACACGCAACGGTTGAAACAGTTGGCAGAGACTCATGGATTAGGTTTTCTGTCATTTGCAACGACAGATGCTTATTTAAACATTCTGATGAAAATCTGTGAAGCGGGGGGAATCAGCTGATGCCGATACCCTCCTCTTTACAAGATTTGCCGACTCAAGCCCCGATTGATTTATCCGGCTTACGAGATATTCATATCCCGATTGCTCCTTCTTTTTGGCCGCCGGCCATCGGTTGGTGGTATCTGGCGGGGTTGATATTAGCCGTTCTGATAGGGATGGTGATATGGCGCATTCATATTATTCATGGCTGGAGATATCAAGCACAACGCGTTCTTTATCACTCGTTCATTTTGCATGCCAACGCTCCCGTGTTATTAGCCCGAGATATTTCTCATGTGTTAAAACGCGTCCTGCGTACGATTCATCCGACGGCCAAAATAGGACGATTGGCGGCGGAGCAGTGGGCTGATTTTTTGCAAAAAGAAGTTCCTCATGTTTTTTCAAAAGAAGAAGCGAAAATCATTGCCTTTTCAACTTATATGCCTCATAATAGAGTCATTACTGTTCCGGCGAGCAGGCTTTATCGCAAGACCCGGCTTTGGATTCGCCGCATTAAAAAGGAGAAGAAACATGCACATTACCACCGAAGACATTCATGATGCCGTTGGGTTGTTGGCTCCCAACGCCTTTCGTCTGCCCAAAGCGCCCTTGCCGCCCAAAATTGCCGATATTACTTCACATGCCGAAGAAAAAATGGTCGGAATTTCTGTGCTGGCATCCATTTCATACACCTCCCTTTCCGGGAATGTTAAGGATCGAGACATTTTAATTCGCCGCGTGATTCAGAATAAAGATTCCTACTATATTGACGGCTTGGCCATGGATATCAAGGCTCCGCGCCTGATCAATGTGGCGCACATTACCCAGATTCGTGACGGCATTTCGGGACGTGTTTATGATGATCCGTTTGTTTTTTTGCATACCAAACTCGGTGTTCCCTTACCGGCGAAAAAATCAACGGATGCACCGATAGCGACGGATGATTTCAGTACGGCCATCGCTCGTATCGGCTCAGAGTTGACGGTTTTGATGTATCTTGTTGCGATTGACGGACGGCGAGATAAATCCGAAAGAGAGGTTGTTAAAGAATATGCTCGAAAGCGGACTGCTGATTTAAGCTATCCAGAGGAATCTTTATCAGAATATCTTATTTCCTTAGCGCCGGATGAGGAAAGCTTTGAACGCGCCTTGCATAAAACGCTCACAAAAGACAAAAGCGTTGTTCAAACTTTCTTTGGGACTCTGTTTCGGATTGTGATGGCTGACAATGTCGTTGATGAAAAAGAACGGGCCTTTTTGGCCAAGATTATGGATATATTGGAAAAAGAGGGTTATGAATTTAGTTTACCTTTATAAAATATAAAAATTTTCACTTGACTTTTCACAAAAAAATTTGTATAGTGGAAAACCTATAACGTTTAACTTATTGATAAGAACAGGGTGTAATCATGGCAAAGCCAACAGTTATTGAAATCAAATTGGAAAGCACGGCCGGAACCGGCACTTTCTATGTGACAAAAAAGAATCCGCGGACAAAAACCGAAAAAATGGTCGTTCGCAAGTATGACAAAAAAGCAAAAAAGCATGTTGAATTTAAGGAAAAAAAGATTAAATAGGCTTTTTTACTTATTGGACATCCAGAAATAAGGAAACTCTTACCGATTGGTAAGAGTTTTTTATTGCACTTTTGCTGAAGATATGCTAATCTGGTATTGTTATATATGATTTTGAGCGATATGTGAAAAAAAGGAGATCATCATGACACCATCCGAATCCGGACGTAGTATGGTAGAAATGCTGGGTGTTTTAGCTATTATCGGCGTCTTATCTATTGGAGGCATTGCCGGGTATACCTCGGCGATGAATCGCTTAAAGGCCAATAACATTATTTCCCTGGCTTCTGAGGTTGCCATTATTGGCATGAGTAAGAATCGCGGCGCCGGAGGTCATGCGGATCTATCCGATCTCAATATCGATATTGCCAGTGTCCCCTGTCTGGCCGGAGGAAGCGGCCTACAATCCGAGGGTGATGGTTCCGTCAGCATCTCTTTAACACCGCAGGGGTGTGATGAGGTCCGTGAAATGATTGTTCAGATTGCCGCATCCAAAATCACGGATCCGGCGGCCCCCTGTACAAACACATCTCCTTGTAAATTGGTATTTGACTAAAATTTTTGTTGCTTTTTTCAAAAGAGTGACATATAATGGCGATACTTTTAGCCGAGACCCTATCATCTAACGGTTAGGATACAGCCCTCTCAAGGCTGGTATACGGGTTCAAATCCCGTTAGGGTCGCCAATTTTTGTAAGACGCCTTTTATTGGCGTTTTTATTTTGTTTTCAGCCGATTAAACTTATGATATTTTGATAAGATAACATCGATGTTTTCCCTTGACTCAAAAAATAAAATCGCATATCGTGAAACCTGTTATGTTAAACAAAAGGATACTCAAATGAAAAAAAATCTCATTATACTAGCTGTTATCGTGGCTCTATTATCATGGGGCGTTGTTTCTTGTATGAACGGATTGGTCAGGATGGACGAAAATGTGACGGCAAAATGGTCACAGGTCTTAAACCAATATCAACGGAGAAGCGATTTAATTCCTAATTTAGTGAGCACGGTGAAAGGTTATGCGGCTCATGAGCAAGAAACGTTAGAGGGTGTCGTTGAGGCTCGTGCCAAAGCAACCAGCATGACATTGTCAACCCGGGATTTATCCAATGTCGCCGCCATGCAGCAATTTCAAGAAGCGCAAAACTCTTTAACATCCGCTTTATCCCGGTTGATGGTTGTTGTAGAAAAGTATCCCGAATTACAAGCGAATGAAAACTTTATGGCTTTACAAAGTCAATTAGAGGGAACAGAAAACAGGATTGCGGTGGCTCGTCGAGATTATATTGAAGCCATTCAAATCTTTAATAGCAAAATTCGGACGATTCCGACGTCTTGGGTTGCTCGAATCTTCACCGATCTGGAACCGAAAGCCTCCTTTGATATCGCCGAAGAGGCCAAAACAACACCAAAGGTGGAGTTTTAGTTCATATGAAGATATTCAGACGCATTATTTTCTGTGGCTTTGTTTTCTCTTTTCTGTTGGGAGGAATACCGGCATCGGCATTTCCACAGCTGACGGGGCGAGTCGTTGATGATGCTCATATCTTGTCCGCAGAACAACAACAACAACTGACCCAAACACTTCAAGCCGCGGCACCTTATCAAGTTGTCGCTGTCTCCCTGAATTCACTAGAGGGACAGGAAATTGAAGAGTATAGTGTGGCTTTGGGGCGTCACTGGGGAATCGGCCAAAAGGACAGAAATGATGGCGTGCTGGTATTGATCGCCCCCAATCAACGTCAAATGCGTATAGAGGTTGGTTATGGATTGGAAGGTGAGTTAATGGATGCGGCAAGCAGTCAAATCATTAACCGGGTGATGCTACCTCTAGCCAAACAAGGGAAATACGCGGAAGCCCTGATAAGGGGAAGCGAAGCCGTTGTCCGTCTCTTAAGCGGCACAGATACGGGATGGACACAGGCGCTCTCGGAAAAACAGCCGCATGCCTTATCCGAGAAACGGCATATATCACCCTCGCAACAGGATAATTCATCCTTTTCTATCGGCCTTGTTCTGTTCTACTTTATGCTTATTTGGATTATTCGTTTGACGGTTCCGCATTATGTTTATACTTTGTTTAAAACGAAGAGTAATCCACCTGCAAATATCTCGTTTTCTGATCAAGAGTTAAATGAAATACATCGGAATAGAAGGAAGTATATTTCTCTCATTCTGCGCTTTTCCCTGTTTTATTCCATCTTTTTCTTGGCGGGTATCATATTGGCTTTTCAAGATTTTCTCTTTGCTCTGATTTGGCTGCTGCTTTGCTTTTTCTTCTCATTTATATTTATCCCGATTAACTTGTGGTATCAACTAAAACAAGACAACCTGTTTACCGATCGAGAATATAACCAATGGATCAAGAAACTGTATTCTGAACATTCATCCTCTGACAGATCTGTGAAGTGGGGCTTTTTACACAGAAGAGGCTCTGTCGGCCGCGGCGGTTCCGATCATGATATCTTTTTCGGAGGCGGCGGCTCTTTCGGTGGCGGCGGTTCCTCCGGAAGGTGGTAGAGCTCCGGTTTGTTGAGACGATACTAAAGGCCGATGTTTGAATGCTCATCGGTCTTTTATTTTATCCGCCTTTTAGTCAAGAAAACCGCCCTCCCGGTTTTGAAAGGCTTTATCTCAACACGACCAGTCCCCAAGAAAGGTATAAGACATTAATGCTTGCAAAGCATCAAATCGGTCTAGATACACGTCGACACCCACCGAAGTCCCCTGGTAAGAACCCCTCAAGAAACAGCCAAAAATACCATCATTCATTCGGAAAAGTAGCAACTTCCGAAACGAAAGCAATAAACTGCAAACGCATACGGGCAATAAAAAAACGGCCGTAGCCGCTGGAAAATTTGGAGCGGGTGAAGGGAATCGAACCCTCGTCTTAAGCTTGGGAAGCTTCCGCTCTACCATTGAGCTACACCCGCACGAGATGAGAGCACTATAATCGAAATCAATCGGAATGTCAAGAATCTTTTTCTGTCGTCCGGAAAAAGTCTTTTCGAGGGAAAAAGCACCATGAAAATTCGTTGACATAGACATATATTTATGCCATAGTTGGCGCATTCTAAAAAAGAACATTCAGATACATTGGAAAGGAAATAGTATGAGTTTAGAAACATTTTTTGCCCCTAAAAGTATAGCTGTTGTCGGGGTTTCTTCGGATTCCACCAAATTGGGATCGGTTGTTTTTCGGAATGTCATAGATGCTGGGTTCACGGGGAAGCTTTACGGTGTGAATCCTAAATTAGCCGGGCAAGAGGTCATGGGAAAGCCTTGCTATGCTTCGGTTCGCGATATTCCGGAGGCTCTTGATTTAGTGGTTGTCTTGGTTCCGGCACGTTTTACCATGCCGGTTATTGATGATGCGATTGCGAACAAAACGAAAAATATCAGCATTATCACGGCCGGTTTCGGCGAAGTCGGCAATCATGCGTTAGAAGATGAAATCGCCGAAAAGTGCTTGGCAAATGGAATCAACTTATTGGGTCCGAATTGCTTGGGGCATATTTCCACTTTTGATAAAGTCAATGCCTCCTTTGCCGACGGCTTCCCCACAGAGGGGAATGTCGCCTTTATTTCGCAATCCGGAGCATATTGCTCAGCGATTATGGATTGGGCGCGTGAAAAAGGAATCGGCTTTTCACACTTTATTTCTATCGGGAATAAAGCGGTCCTTGGAGAGGATGGCCTGTTAAAAGCACTTCAACATGATCCGCATACAACGGCTTTTGTGTTTTACTTAGAGTCTTTAAAAAACGGCAAAGAATTTTTAAAAATTTTAAAAGAGGTCTCTCAGACCAAACCCGTTGTGATTTTAGAGCCGGGGAAATCTCAAAAAGCTCAAGCGGCCAGTTTATCCCATACAGGCTCCTTGGCTCCGAATTATCGCGTGTTAGAGATGGCCTTGCAAGGGGCCGGAGCGATTCAAGCCTATACGACTCGAGATATGTTTGGTCTTCTGGAAATTTTACAATATGCGCATCATCATGACTTTAGCGGCTCCTTGGCTGTTTTAACGAATGCCGGCGGGGTGGGTGTTTTAACCTCCGATTTGTGTGAAGATGCGGGATTGGACTTAGCGCGTCCCTCTGAAAAAACCATTGATGTTTTAAAAGCTCATTTACCGGCGGAATCGGCTTTTGGAAACCCCATTGATGTGATCGGCGATGCCAAAGCGGATCGTTATGAGACGGCTTTGCGGCTTTTATGTGAATCGGGTGAGTATAAGAATATTTTAGTTTTATTGACACCCCAAATGGTGACGGATGCGAAAGGAACGGCCGAGGCTATTGCACGTATCGCTCCTCAATTTCCTCAGGTGAACATTTTTGCTTCATTCGTCGGAGGGACAAAAGTGAAGGAAGGGCGCCGCATTTTAGAGGCAAATCGTATTTTGAACTATGAGTATCCAACGGATATTGTTCGGTTATTGGGCATGTTAAAAGCACAGATGAAATTTCGAGGCGCTGGTGAGGTCCGGGTTGAAACACAGGCTGTCCCCAGTGAAATTGTATCAGCCATTCAAGCAGCCAAGGCCGAACATCTGGCTTCTTTACCTCAATCAACGGTCAATATGATTATGGATCATTATGGAATTGACTACCCAAAGTCGGGTAATTTTACGAACAAAGCGGCGGCATTGGCTTTCTGCCATCATATTTTTCCGGCTCCGGTTGTGTTAAAGCTTTCGGCTCCGGATGCTCTGCACAAAACAGAGATGAAAGGGATTTATCTGAACATTGACGATGAAGAAAAGTTTAATGCGGCCTTTGATGGCTTAATGGCTACGATTGAAAAATTTGCCCTCAAAGGCGCCAGCGTTTTGATTCAAGAGATGATTGTCAAGGCAACCGAAACCATTATCGGTGTCAACACGGACAAAAACTTTGGGCGAGTGATGGTATTCGGAACGGGTGGTATTTATACCGAAGTGATGAAAGACACCACATTACGTATTTTGCCAACGGCTGATTTTGATAGCATGATTAAGGAGACAAAGGTCGGCACCATTTTAAACGGTGTTCGAGGGGAAGCTCCCAAAGCCATCGGCCCCTTGGCCGAAACTTTAGCAAAGATACAGCGATTAGTTTTAGAAATTCCCGAGATTACCTCTATTGATGTCAATCCGGCGTTGATTACATCGGATCGAGCGGTCGTTGTGGATTTTAAAATGTTATTGAGATAGAAATCTGACCAACCATAAAATCCTCTGCATGCTTGTCATCAGAGGATTTTTTTGGTTATCATTCCGATGATTTTTTGTGCTGATAAAAGCCTGACAAGATTCATCACCGTCCCGGTATGCAGAAGTGATTGCTTGAACACGTAAAAAAAAGCCCTAAAAGACGCGGATTTCCGGGAAAAAAGTGTCACAAAAAAACGATCCTTTTTTTGTGACAACTTTTTAGCACATCTACCCCACCGTGTCAAGCATAATTTTTGTTATTGATTATCAATAAGATAATCTTATTTT
>CALXXW010000024.1 GCA_944392785.1 uncultured Alphaproteobacteria bacterium
TAAAAATTATGCTTGACACGGTGGGGTAGATGTGCTAAAAAGTTGTCACAAAAAAAGGATCCTTTTTTTGTGACACTTTTTTCCCGGAAATCCGCGCTTTTCAAGGCTATTTTTACCCATTCATTCAACACCAAAATCACAAAGGCAATATACCGCAGACTATGAAAGCCGCTTCATCAGGAAAAACTTCTTGGAAACAGAATACCCCCTGCCTAATCGTCCCCTATTTTTAGGGCTTGTATAAAGGCATTTTGAGGAATTTCCACTTCACCAAATTGGCGCATACGCTTTTTCCCCTCTTTTTGCTTTTCCAACAGTTTACGTTTGCGCGTAATGTCTCCGCCATAGCATTTTGCCGTCACGTCTTTTCGAAAAGCCGAAATATCTTCTCGAGCAATAATTTTACCGCCGATAGAGGCTTGAATAGGTATCTTAAACTGATGCTTGGGGATTAAGTCCTTTAAACGCTCGCAAATTTGCCGCCCTCGACGTTCTGCCTGAGACCGATGAGCCAAAAAAGCCAAAGCATCAATCTGCTCCCCGTGCACCATAATGTTCACACGAACCAAATCACTGGCCTCATATCCGGCCACTTCATAATCAAAGCTGGCATACCCTCGCGATATCGACTTCAATTTATCATAAAAATCAAATACAATTTCATTAAGTGGTAGCTGATAAACAACCATGGCGCGATTACCGACATACGTCAAATCCTTTTGCACGCCGCGACGCTCGGTACATAGCTGAAGTATGGCCCCTAAATACGCATCCGGCGTCATGATTGTTGCCTTGACCCAAGGCTCCTCTATACACCGAATCGACGAGATATCCGGCATATCCGCCGGATTATGCATCATCAAACTGCTACCATTCGTCAAATGGACACGATACGCAACTGATGGAGCTGTCGTAATTAAATTCAAATTAAACTCTCGGCTTAACCGCTCTTGAATAATTTCCATATGCAAAAGCCCTAAAAAGCCGCAGCGAAAACCTTGTCCCAAGGCCTGAGATTTATCCGGTGTAAATTGAAAACTGGCATCATTTAATTGCAATTTACCCAAGGAATCTTTCAGCAGCTCATAATCCCCCATATCTACCGGAAATAAAGAGCAAAATACAACAGATAAACTGGGTTTAAATCCGGGAAGCGGCTCAAGGGTCGGCCGTTTAGCATCCGTGATGGTGTCCCCTATTTTCGTCTCACCAATTGACTTGATACCGCAAATGATAAAACCCAACTCTCCCGTCTTAATTTCATGACTATCAACCATTTTAGGGGTAAAATAACCGATACGATCAACTGTATGAACCGTTCCGGCAGCCATCATTTTGATGCTCATTCCCTTTTTTAATACACCGTCCATCACACGTACCAAAACAACGATACCCAAATAAGAATCATACCACGAATCAACCAACATAGCCTTTAACGGAGCCTCTGCATCACCCGTCGGCGCCGGCAGTCGATTCACAATCACCTCTAAAACCTCATCAATTCCCAGACCCGTCTTGGCCGAGATCAAAGGAGCCTCAGAGGCATCAATACCAATGACATCTTCTATTTGTGCCTTAACACGTTCGGGATCCGCAGCCGGTAAATCTATTTTGTTAATAACGGGCACAATCTCATGATTTGCTTCTAAGGCTTTATACACATTGGCTAATGTCTGAGCCTCTACCCCCTGAGACGCATCAACAACCAGTAAAGACCCTTCACAAGCAGCCAAAGAACGACTGACTTCATACCCAAAATCAACATGCCCCGGCGTATCAATCAAGTTTAAAATGTAGCCCTGCCCATCCTGCGCTTGATACGTTAAACGAACTGTTTGAGCTTTAATAGTAATACCTCGCTCACGTTCTATATCCATATTATCCAGCAGCTGTTCTTTCATTTCCCGCTCTGAAACGGCTCCGCAGCGTTGTATCAGACGATCAGCCAGCGTCGATTTCCCATGATCGATATGGGCAACTATTGAAAAATTCCGAATATGAGTCAATTTCGACATATCTTTCCCTTTTTAGTAATCGTCACTATCCTACTTGAAAAAACTCTAAAAATCAAGAGCCGCACCACTTTTTCATCTGCTTTGGGAAAGAAAATATCTCTCCGAACAAAAACAGCGCCCTAACACAGGGCGCTGTTGATAGCCTTTGGACAGAATTAATATCCCATTCCGCCCATGCCACCCATACCGCCGGGCATACCACCCGCCGCTCCGCCGTGGCCACAACTGCATTTATCTTCCGGTAAATCCGCCACCATGGCTTCGGTTGTAATCAATAACCCACCAATCGAAGCAGCACCTTCTAATGCTGTCCGAACCACTTTTGTCGGGTCAATAATACCGGATTTAAACATATCGGTAAATACGCCTTTTTGAGCATCATACCCATTGCTTGTTTCATAAGCTTCCAACAGTTTACCGACAATGACAGAACCATCAACGGCAGCATTGGCAGCAATCTGACGAATCGGCGCCTGCAAAGCCTTACGGACGATATCCACGCCAACACGTTGGTCGTCATTATCAAACTTGACCGTATCCAAAGCCTTAGTGGCGTATAACAGCGCCGTTCCGCCACCGGGGACAATCCCCTCTTTAACCGCGGCCCGCGTTGCATGTAAAGCATCATCGACGCGATCCTTCTTCTCTTTCACTTCCAACTCACTGGCACCACCGACTTTAATAACCGCAACGCCACCGGCTAATTTAGCCAACCGCTCTTGCAACTTTTCTTTATCATAGTCAGAGGTCGCCTGCTCAATCTGCTGTTTAATTTGATTAACCCGTGCTTGGATCGTTTCCGAAGAGCCGGCGCCATCAACGATGGTCGTTTCATCTTTTGTGATGGTGACAGATTTAGCCGTACCCAAGGTTGCCAATGTCACATCTTCCAGCTTCATACCTAAATCGGCCGAAACAACCTGACCATTTGTCAAGATGGCAATATCTTCCAGCATAGCCTTGCGACGATCTCCAAAGCCCGGCGCTTTCACAGCCGCAATCTTCAGACCACCGCGCAATTTGTTTACCACCAATGTGGCCAAGGCTTCACCTTCAATATCTTCAGCAATAATCAACAACGGACGACCGGTTTGGATGACGGCCTCCAAAATAGGCACTAACGGCTGTAAATTGGACAGTTTTGATTCGTTAATTAAAATATACGGATTTTCCAGTTCAACCACCATTTTTTCCGGATTTGTAATAAAATACGGAGACAAATATCCACGGTCAAACTGCATACCTTCCACAACGTCCAGTTCTGTATCCATACCCTTAGCGTCCTCAACCGTGATGACACCTTCATTGCCGACCTTTTCCATAGCGCGCGCAATGTAATCACCGATAGATGAATCACCATTCGCTGAAATCGTACCGATTTGAGCAATTTCCTCAGATGTTGAGACCTTTTTAGAGCGAGACTTAATATCCTGCACAACAACCGAAACAGCCGTATCAATACCCCGTTTTAAATCCATCGGATTCATACCGGCAGCAACGGCCTTACATCCTTCTTGAATAATTGCCTGAGCCAAAACCGTTGCCGTTGTGGTCCCGTCTCCGGCAATATCCGCCGACTTAGAGGCCACTTCACGCACCATCTGAGCACCCATATTTTCGAATTTATCGGCCAACTCAATTTCCTTAGCCACAGAAACGCCGTCTTTGGTGATACGCGGAGCACCATAAGGCTTGCCCAGCACCACATTACGCCCCTTAGGACCTAATGTCACTTTAACCGTATCAGCCAACGCATTGACGCCTTTCAGCATCCGTGTACGAGAATCCGTTCCATATTTGATATCTTTTGCTGTCATATTTTCTCCTTATCAAACTTATTCTAAAATACCTAACACTTCATTTTCTTTCATAATGAGCAGGTCTTCCCCGTCGATTTTAATTTCGGTACCGGACCATTTTCCGAACAGAACACGATCGCCCTCTTTCAATGTCATGGCCACCACTTTACCGTCATCATCTCGACCACCCGGTCCGACGGCCACAACAATCCCTTGAGAGGGCTTTTCTTTTGCCGTATCCGGGATAATCAAGCCACCGGCAGTCCTATTTTCTTCCTCAACGCGTTTTAAAACAACACGATCTAATAAAGGTTTAAATTTCATTGTTTTCTCCTTTTCTTGTTTATTTGATGTATATCACATAGTATGCAGCGGGGCAAAAGTCAAGCCCCGCTGTTCTTTCTTTTTTTTAAAAGATTATTGAGGAGAACCATATCGGTTATCTCCGACATTTCCCGGCAAGCACAAAAAGACAAACCAAACCAAAGAAATGACCGTTATGACCAAGCCACCCAGAATCATAACGACAGAGCCGAGTCCACTTGCGGTAGAAAGAGTGTCGGTCATGCTCACCAAAAGTAGGAATCCCAAAACAGCCCAAAGCGGCACAAAAGCGAACCAAGCGCTTTTTCCCCGATCATGGAAACGACGGACATAGACCGCCAACCCGGGGAAGAAGGTTGCAAGGCCGAATAAAAGAGCTAAAAAAGCCATAAACGGCACAATACTTGAAACAATCGTTATGCCGATATTGATGAAAAAATTCACCAAAACCGGCCACCAATACTCTGGGCGATTCGCCCGACCGGACCAGACAAAACTTTTTTGCCAATACCGCCTGTAAGCCGTCATCATTGGCATCACTTTTCGCGATGGCAAGGAGGTCGAACGCGATAAATCGTCCAAAATTGCCTTTCTTTGAACTTCAAATTCCGCCGGCGTTAACACGCCTTTTTCTTTTAATTCTTGCAATTTTTCTAAATCATTCAGACTCATGTTTTTCCTTTCCTGTTATATCGGTCATAAGACCCTGTTCATCTTAAAGATTTTCATCCGAAAGTCAAGGAAAAAAAACATCGTGTGATTTTTTTGAACGACTCTCACACAAAAAGCTTGTGTCATCACTTAAAATGCACTATGATACCGACATCAAGATTTATAAAAAAGGAGAAAAACACATGAAAAACATCGGCGAATTGATGAAAAAAGCACAACAAGTTCAATCTCAGGTCAATATCCTGCAGACCAAAATGGAAAAACAGGAATTCACGGGAACTGCGGCGAACGGAGCCGTTGCCGTCACCTTGACCGGAAAAGGCTTGGCCGTTAACGTCAAAATTGATCCGAGCGTCGTTGATCCGGCAGATATCGAAACCTTGGAGGACTTGGTACAGGTTGCCATTAATGCGGCGCGCAACGCGTCAGAAGAAGCCATGGCGGCCGAGATGGAAAAAATTCAACATGCCTTGGGCCTACCGGCTAATTTCAAATTACCCTTTTAAAGAGCAATAGATGGCCATTACGGAAATTGAACAACTGATTGGCTTACTGTCAAAACTCCCGTCGTTCGGACCTCGTTCCGCTCGGCGGGCCGTTCTTTATTTAATGACGAAAAAAGAAAGCCATTTTATCCCTCTGATTGCGACCATGCAGCAGGTAGCAGAACATGTGCAAACCTGCCCTGTTTGCGGCAATTTGGACACACAAAGCCCTTGCTCTATCTGCACGAATCCGGAACGTCATGCCGAGCAAATTTGTGTGGTTGAGGACGTTGCGGATTTATGGGCTTTGGAACGCGCCGGAGCCTTTAAAGGAACATACCATGTTCTGGGCGGTGTATTGTCTGCTTTAGACGGCATAGGGCCCGAGGAACTGAAAATCAACGAACTGATACAACGTATAACCGATACCCATGTGACAGAGGTCATTTTGGCTCTTCCCGCAACGGTAGAAGGTCAAACGACGGCTCATTATATAACGGATAAACTTTTACCGCTCCAAGTTCAAATTTCGGCCTTATCTCGAGGTGTTCCCATCGGGGGTGAGTTAGATTATCTGGATGACGGCACTTTGCAAATGGCATTTAAGGCTAGACGAACCGTTTAAAATGTGGTATGGTTATCAAGGCATAAAGGAGTGATGTTCATGGAACAGATTAAAAACGCTTTAAAAACCTTGGAGCAAGCCGTTTTAAAACTGGAGACGGCTGTAAAATCCTCTCAGAAAAAGACAGCCCTAGCCGAAGAGCAGGTGGTTGAGCTGAAACAAGTTATTGCCAACACCTATGGACGGCTGGATAAGGCTTTAACTCGCTTTAAGCAGGAGGAACTATAAATGGCGATTGTTTCCTTAAAAATCGGTGGACGCTTTTATAAATTTTCATGCAATGACGGACAAGAGCCTCATATGCGAGAATTAGCCGAAATCCTGGATCGTCGTGCCGAGCAGTTGACAAAGAATATCGGCTTTATGCAAGAGGGACAACTTCTGGCCATGATGTGTCTGTTGCTGGCGGAGGAAAAACAACATATTGAAAAAGCGACCAATGCTGAGGTCATGGAACAATCTGTCGGACAATTAGCCGAAAACATAGCCAATATGGCCATCAAAATAGAAGTATTAGCGGAAAGTTTAAACGCATGAAGATTCTATTTTGCGGAGACGTGGTTGGACAAGTCGGACGAAAGGTAGCCTTTGATTGTATCTCGGCACTTAAAGAGCAGTTATCCCTTGATGCCGTCATCGCAAATGTAGAAAATGCGGCACATGGATTTGGTTTAACCCCTAAAATTTATCGTTCTTTCTTAGAGCATGGAACGGACATCATGACCATGGGGAATCATACCTTTGACAAACAGGATGTTGTTCCTTTATTGGAGAATGAGCCTTATTTAATCCGTCCGATGAACTATCCGGAAAACACCGTTGGAAAAGGGTTTTGCACCAAAGACATCGGCAGCATACGTTTGGGCGTTATCCAAGTATTGGGACGCGTGTTTATGAAACCGGTTGAAGATCCCTTTCAGACATTAAACACTTTTTTAAGCCATCATCGACAAGGCCGTGATTATGATATTTTAATCGTTGATGTACATGCCGAAACGACGGCAGAAAAAATGGCTTTGGCTCATTTTTTAGACGGACGAGTCAGCGCTGTTTTAGGAACACACACACATATTCCGACGGCCGATGCTCATATTTTAAAGAACGGGACCGCCTATATGACTGATGTCGGTATGTGCGGTGATTACGATTCTGTTATCGGCATGCAAGCCGAAAATGCTCTGGCACGCTTTTTGAACAATGGAGTTTCCACCCGTCTTAGTCCGGCCGAAGTGCAAGGAACTTTTTGTGGTGTCGTTATTGAGATTTCCCCTCAATCGGGAAAGGCTGTGAAAATTTTTCCTGTTCGTATCGGCGCCCATCTTGAAAATACACATGAAATATGATATAAGAACACATCATTCAAATAAAATAATACAAGGAAGAGAAAATGTCAGGACATTCACAATTTAAAAACATTATGCATCGCAAAGGTGCTCAAGATAAAATGCGGGCTAAAATTTTTTCAAAGCTGGCTCGTGAAATTACAGTTGCCGCAAAAACAGGATTACCTGACCCGAATATGAATCCGCGTTTGCGTTTGGCTATTCAAAATGCTCGTTCCGAGAATATGCCGAAAGACAACATTGAACGTGCGATTGCCAAGGGGATCGGCGGCACCGATACGTCTAACTATGAAGAGCTGCGCTATGAAGGATTCGGCCCTGGGAAAGTGGCGGTTATTGTAGAGGCTTTAACGGATAATCGGGCTCGTACGGCTCCGAATTTACGGGCTATTTTTACCAAAAATGGTGGAGCCTTAGGAGAAACAGGTTCCGTCACCTTTAACTTTGAACATATAGGCTATATTGAATATCCTGTATCGGTAGCTTCGGCGGATGCCATGTTTGAGGCTGCTCTGGAGGCGGGTGCTTCTGATGTTGAAAGCGATGAGCAGACACATGAAATTATTTGTGCTCCGGAAGACTTAGGCCCCGTCCGCGAAGCTTTGGAAAAAACATTCGGAACACCGAATGTTGCCCGCATGGAGTGGCGACCAACCGTCATGACACCGGTGGCAGATTTGGAAACGGCTCAAAAGCTGATGCGCTTTATTGATTTATTGAATGATGATGATGATGTCCAACGCGTCATTACAAATGCCGATATCCCCGAAGATATCTTGGCTCAATTAGAAGTCGATTAAGATGCTTCGCATTTTAGGATTGGATCCAGGACTCAGACATACAGGTTGGGGGCTGATTGATAAAAACGGCCCTCGCTTGTCATTTTTTGCTGCCGGCGTTATTAATCCGGATGAAAAACAAACTCTTGCAGAACGTTTGGCTGAGCTCCATACGGAATTAAAGAAAATTATCGAGACTTATCACCCCGATGAAGCCGCTGTTGAGGAAACATTTGTGAATAAGAATCCTACCTCTACATTGAAATTAGGACAAGCACGCGGTGTCGTTATCTTGACACCGGCTTTATTCCATATTCCTGTCGCTGAGTACACCCCCAACCAAATCAAAAAAATGATTGTGGGAGCGGGACATGCCGATAAAAATCAAGTCGACATGATGGTCCGAACCTTACTGAAAACGGTGCCTGAAAACATACCACCAGATGCGTCTGATGCTCTGGCTATTGCTCTTTGCCATGCGTTCATGCGTCCGGGAACCTTTCTGGAAAGGAGCAATTGAACCGATATGCGATTATACCAATTACCTTCCCCGCACTACGATGAACGAAAAGCGCCGATTAGCATGATTGTTCTGCATGCAACCCATTCGGCCACCCTATTAAAAGCTCTAGGACGGTTCTTTTTTTGTCGTCCGCCCAATCGTATCAGCACCCATTATTTGATTTCGCGCTCCGGCATTATTTTCCAAATGGTCCCCGACGATAAACGAGCGTGGCATGCCGGTGTTTCTCGATGGGGCTCGATTGAAGATGTGAATAGCCACTCTATCGGCATAGAGTTTCAATGTGCCGGCAAAGGAGATGTCTATGAACCCTTTACCAAGGAACAGATTCAATCCGGAATTGAATTATGCCATCGCTTGGTCAATCGCTACCACATTTCCCCCGAGAATATTGTGGGGCATGAGCATGTTGCTCCCGAGCGAAAAACAGATCCCGGCAGCGGCTTTCCGTGGCACCTTTTTGTCAGAAACCACCTAGCTGATCCGGCGCGTATCTTCTTTATGAAACATAACGGTTATATGAAAGAACGCGATTAATCAAGGACCTCATTTGGGAAAAGTCCCCAGATATTTTGGCGTAAATACCATCCCTCTAATTCGGTTTGATGTACTTTAAAAGACAAGAGGCAATAGGCGTTTTCGGCCGGGCATTTTAAAATACGAGCCAAAGTTCCCTTTTGGACGATTGCCAGGGTTTTACCATTAACCTCTGGTTTTGACAAGAGCTTATCCTCCTCCAACACCAGGGCATAACGTGTATTACTGAGCATATTTTTATGCAACCATCCGATTGTCCCATCCACCTCACGCACCTGCCGCCAAAATTCAAACTCGTCCAATACCTCCAACGGGTAATGACGCTCTTGGTATACCCACATAATCGGAAACCGTACTCCGGGACCTGTCCTCAGATTGGCTTGATTCACACGAAGCGAGACGAATCGTGTCTCGGCTGCCCCGACGGATAAGCTGATACAACCTAAAAAAAAGCCCACCCAAACCGCAATGATTTTACTCTGAGGCATCCGACTTTTTATACCTTTCACGAATGGAGCGCTTCACGCGTCGTGTGCTTTCCATCGGAGAATGAATCGGCTTGGAATTGGCAACAGCAGTTCCCTCATCTAAAAACAACGCCTCCGTTGGTGTTTCGGCTCCTGCTGTTTCTTGTCCGGCCGTTATTTCCTGCCAACTGATTTGCGGCGTCTCAACCAACAGCAGCTGAGCAATAATATCTCCTCGGCGCAACACAAATTGTGCTGAAGAAATATTATGCAGCAAAACAAATAAAGGAGCTCGATCCGCCGGATTGATGACATGAGGTGCATCGGACACAACCATCCCATGCTCTGCAGCAAGTGCCGGCCAACTGACAACCAGGCCGCTGTATCCTAGCGGAATACCGACAGAGAAACCAACAGGGACACGCAAACGCTCACCTACATCAATTTTAATAGACTGAGAAATCGCGGCCGACAAGCGTAATCCCGTATGATAAGGACTTTCATAAGTCGGCAGGCGAAAATCAACGCCATCGGCCGTTCGTTTAATCAGGATTTTCGGTCGTACCATCTATTGCCTCTTTATATTTTTTCTTTTATAGTGGCAAATTGTCCTCAGAAAGTCAAGGTAAAAAAATGTCATCTCTTGATTTGTTTTTGCAACTCTTGAAGAATAAAGACACGAAGGGCGCCGGATAAATTTCCTTGACGCGTAGCATCAACCTGAGCAACCAAGGCGGACATGGTGCATTGTTTTTCGATAGCGATTTGCCGCAGAGCCTCCCAAAACTCATCCTCCAGAGATAGGCTGGTTGCATGTCCCATAATCATAAAAGAATGCTTTTTCATAGAAATTACCGACGCCTCAAGCTTTCTAAATCTATCACCTTACTTGACATATCCGAACAAGAAGGCGGAATCTCTTTTTCCGTCTGAGGCTTTTCCGGGATTAAGGTCAACCCGAAATTCGCCGCAGGATCCGCAAAAAACTTGAGCGCCGTAAAGGGAATGTGTATCGTTGCCGCAACACCGCCAAAGGCCAAATCAACCTCAAAAAATAAAGTATCCACCAGCAAATTCGAAAATTGATTTTGTAAAATAATACTCATCTCTTGCGGATATTTGGCTCGAACAAAATCCGGAATTTTTACATCGGCCCGATTCGTCTCAAAAGTCATATAGTAATATGAATCTCCGCTTAACCCTTTTTCTGCAACATCGGTTAAGATATCATGCACGGCGCATCGTAAAGCTTTTTGTAAATAAGGCGCATAATCCATCTTTTGTATTCTCCGCTGGGGTATCAAAAGCCCCCGTGTTCTGTTGCTAGGCCCCGGGGAAACCCCACCCGAACGCTCAAAAAATGTTCGGGGATTGATTGGTCATTTCAGACGCTTAATACTAAGCGGCCAAAGCGACCGGAGCAAAATTATCATTTGCATTTATTTTTTTTAGCGCGATAACGGTGCTACCATGCCGGATACAAGAGAAAACCTTTACTATGCGTGTCGATCCTGTTTCACCCCCGAAGGCTTTTTTGGTGGAGGTGTCGGGTACCGCCCCCGAGTCCACTACATCTATTCCGCTTTTCGTTTAGCATCATAGTCAGCTTGAAACTGACAGAATCATTATATCAGAGCTTTCCTCAAAAGGCAAGAGAAAAATCTTTCAAAACACAAGACCATGGGAGAGTGACTGTCAACAAGACAGAAAGAAATCCGTCTTAGTTCTCCCTTTGAACATGGCCGCTGTCACATCAAGCCAATAAGTCTTTTATACCAGCTTACCACAGCAATGTTTATACTTCTTACCGGAGCCACAGGGGCAAGGGGCATTACGTGCAATTTTATCATCCGGTTCGGCTACAGACGTGCTGGGCGCATCAGCCGGGTAAGCTGCCGGTCTATTTTGAGTCGCGTTCACCGCTGGCGTTGCCTGTTGAATTTGGAATTCCATAAAACTGACGCGACGTGTTATCCTCTCTCGCACACGCGTTAAAAAGTTTTCGAACAAATGGAAAGCTTCTTGCTTATAGGCATTCAACGGATTTTGTTGGCTATAGAAACGCAACCCGATAGAAGTTTGCAAAAAATCCAACATTTGCAAATGCTCTTTCCAACTTTGATCGATGACTTGTATCAGTATGCTTTTTTGCACGTCATTTTTAATGTTTTCCGGCATAATAGAAAACTTTTCTCGGATACTTTCTGCCGATTTTTCTTTCAAACGCTCCACCATTTTTTCTGGTGTTATCCCAGGTTCTCCTACCCATGAAGAAAAGGGAATATCTAAATTCAACAGCGCAAAAGTCTCACGTCTCAAGGCCTCGGCATCCCAATCTTCGGGAACCGATTTCATCGGTGCCAAGGTATAAACCAAATTTTCAAGGCAATCTACCCGCATATCCTCAATTGTATCCGCCACAGAGTCTGCCATCATCAATTCACGTCTTTGCTCATAAATGACTTTACGTTGATCATTCATCACATCATCGTATTGCAACACATTTTTCCGTTGGTCAAAATGGAAAGCTTCAACCTTTTGTTGCGCTTTAGCGATGGCCTTGGTTATCCAAGGGCTAACAATGGCCTGTCCATTGGGCATCCCCATGGATTTTAAGATATTACTAATCCGCTCTGTCCCAAAAATACGCATTAAATTATCCTGAAGAGACACAAAAAATTTCGATAATCCCGGATCTCCTTGTCGACCCGAACGTCCGCGAAGCTGATTATCAATCCGTCGACTCTCGTGGCGTTCTGATCCCAGAACATACAATCCTCCCGCAGCCAGAGCAACCTCTCGTCCCTTTTCGATTTCGGCCTTAATTTTAGCTGCCAATTCGGCTTCATCCGCATCAGGATTTTTGGCTTTTTCTTCCTTAAAACGCATTTCAAAATTACCGCCCAGCTGAATATCTGTACCGCGACCGGCCATATTCGTTGCAATGGTCACGGCGCCGGGCACACCGGCTTGCGCAACGATTTGAGCTTCTTGTTCATGATGGCGCGCATTCAATACATTGAAGGGTATATCGCTCTTCTTTTTCAACAGATTCGCCAACAACTCTGACTTCTCGATAGAGGTTGTTCCCACCAAAATCGGTTGATGCCGCTTATGTGCCAAAATAATTTCATCCACAATGGCATTGTATTTTTCCTCATCTGTACGATAGACGACATCTTGCTCATCAATACGACCTGAAGGTTTGTTGGGTGGAATGGCAATAACATCCAAATGATATGTGCTGTCAAACTCATTCGCCTCCGTCATCGCCGTTCCGGTCATCCCTGCCAACTTGGGATACAACCGAAAATAATTCTGGAAAGTGATGGAAGCCAACGTTTGATTTTCCGGCTTAATCTCGACACCTTCTTTAGCCTCCAGAGCTTGATGCAAACCGTTGGAATAACGACGACCATTCATGATACGTCCCGTAAACTCGTCAATAATCATGACCTCTCCGTTTTTCACGATATAGGCGACATCTTTTTCAAACAGCGTATGAGCCCGTAAGGCTTGCTCCACATGGTGCACATAAGCCAAATTTTGGACATCATATAAAGAACCTTCAATCATCCCGGCATCACGCAACATATTTTCGACGAATTCCGTTCCGGCCTCTGTTAATTGGACCGAGCGGTGTTTTTCGTCTTTTTCATAATGCTCGGGCTTTAAATGCCGCATCAGCTTATCGACGGCAATATATCTCTCGGAAGAATCTTCCGCCTGTCCGGAAATAATAAGAGGTGTTCGTGCTTCATCAATTAAAATAGAGTCAACCTCATCCACAATAGCATAGTTAAAAGGACGTTGAACCATATCAGCCAACGTAAACCGCATATTATCTCGCAAATAGTCAAACCCTAACTGATTATTTGTGGCATAAGTAATGTCGGCCCGATACGCCGCGCGACGTTCATCATCATTTAATCCATCGACAACACACGCAACGGAAAGCCCCAAAAAGCGATAAATTTTACCCATCCATTCACTATCACGTTTGGCCAAATAATCATTCACCGTCACCACATGAACACCCTTTCCCGACAAGGCATTTAAATAAGTCGGCAACGTAGCCACCAGCGTTTTTCCTTCACCCGTGCGCATTTCGGCAATTTTTGCATTGTGCAGAACAATACCGCCCAACAGTTGCACATCAAAAGGGCGTAAGCCTAATGTACGCCGAGCTCCCTCACGCACAACGGCAAAAGCCTCAACCAACAAGTCGTCCAATGTCTCACCGGCCTGATAGCGTTTTTTGAACTCTTCGGTTTTCGCCCGTAGTGCGGCATCGTCAAGTGCCGACATTTCTGGCTCAAGCGCATTAATAGCAGCGATTGTCTTATTAAATTTTCTTAAATAACGGTCATTAGCCGAGCGGAACAAATTTGTTAATTTCATTATCATCCTTACACATTTTTGTGGTTAAAATCATATGTTATCACATAGTCTATTTTCTTTAAAAAGTCAAGAAAAAGCGCTTATTTTTCTATCAAACGTGTCATATCGGCCAACGCTTCGGATTTGGGAGCATAAAAAAGCAGAGGCTGTTGGGCACGAATAGCGTCTTTAACCAAGGTATCTCGACGAATAATCGCCTGCAAAGGCGGTGTTTTTTTTAAGAAACTTTCACAAGCCTTCATCAAAGTTGTATACGTGCGCTCTCCCTCTTTTTCGGAAGCTGCCGCATTCACCAGAATCGACAGCGGGATTTTGTTCTCCAACGTCTCAATTAACGCATAGGCTCCGGCCAAAGCGGTCGGTTCATCAGCCGTCAAGACAAAAGCTTCTGTCAAATGAGGCATCATAAGTTTCAAAAACCCATCCACACCGGCCGCAAAATCAATCATAACGATGTCATAATGCGTTGCTAAAATACTTAAATCATCGGCTAACATCTGTTGTTGTCCCTCTGTCAAAGCCCCCAAAACCAAACTTCCGGAACGACCGGCAATGACATCCAAAGGAAGATGCTCAACCGAACTGACCGCCTGTGTCATGGGACATTTACCAACTAAGATGTCCGCTATATCCACGCGAGGGACCATTCCCAGTTGAACGTCTACATTCGCTTGCCCGAAAGAACCGTCAAACAACAGCGTTTTATACCCCGCTGATGCAAAAAGCGTCGCTAAAGTGACCGCAACGGTTGTTCGACCGACGCCACCTTTCCCCGAAACAAGACCGATTATACGAGGGGAAACATGTGTCATTTTAAGCCTCCTTTCAAAAGCAAGGGTTGTCGCATACGATCAGACAAGCTTTCGGCCGTTAGCGATATCAAAGGAACGGTTTCCATCGCATCTGTCATCAAAGCGGCCAGCGGTATCTGTAATCGATAAGCTATATTCAGCAAACAACCCAAACGATGGAAAGAATCCGCAAACGTGCCTATTAATACGGTTTGTCGAAACACCAAAAAAGGCTTGACCTGAGCCAAAGCTTCTGATGCATTAAGCCCCAACGAAACCGTCAACTCAGCCACAGCATCCGATAGATTTGCTGCCAGTTCATGCCAAGTTGTCAATGCTGTCTTTTCTTTTCCTAACTGTCCTGTTGTATCAACATAAATGCGCCTGTCCGGTGAAATACGCCGCACCAAAAACGATACCTCTGCCGCCGTTTCTGCCGTCAACACCGGCACTTTCAACAAACTGCAAAAAGCCGTCAAATGTTCCACCGAACCGGGGCGTTTATCTAGCGTAATAACCGTCGCCGGCTTCTTGGCCAATGTATCGGCAACAACCTGTTTTAACAAAGCTGTTGTCTTACCGCTGGCCGGAGGCCCCATCAAAAAACGGATACGTTCTAACGGTTGTGTAAAGGTCAACAACTGCTCCCAAGCGCTTGCCAGCACATCTTCTGTCGGAAGTTGAAATCCCTGTTGAAGTCGATGAAGAACATGGCGTGTCAAACTTTCCGATACGCCATGTCGTTTGAGTAAAAGTTGAATAACGGTATTTTGGTTCGGTGTTTCCTGTCGTCCCAATGCTTTTTTTAAATCCATATCCGATGTCGCATACGGTAAAGCCCCTATCAAACGAATGCGCCCATCGGGCTGACGTTGTGAAGAAATAATCACAGCCGCGGCTCCCAACGAGTTGTGGATTAAATCCATCGCTTCAGGAATAGAGGCCGAAACAACCGTTTTCATTCGCATATTCACTACCCTTTTGTCGCAAATGGCGATATTTTTTTGTGATAAATCAATTCTTGCGCCGTTTTGGTAATGGTTGTTTGTGCTCGTTCGATATCGCTCAGACGCGGAGCGCGCATTCGTTCCGATTCGCGTATCAAACCGGCCCATACCTGAGGCGGCATATTACGCGCGAAGGCATCACGTATCGCCGTTGTTGCCCCCCGCAAAGCCAAAGCCGCCATATCACGATTCGTGTGCCGTAAAACCGTCTGAATAGCACTATCCGGCCAGCGCGCAATATCATCAAAACAAATCATGTGATACGCTATTCGCTCGGCCGATTGAGGTGAGTCACGGTACATATCCGCCATCAATTTTTCTTCACTGGTATGATCCATGGTCCGCAAAATGTCAGAGGCTTTTTCACTACCGGATTTAAACCGCGCCTGCAGCATCAATGTATGCAGCTGCTGTGTTAAATCTTGTTCTAATTTCAATCGTTCGGCCGCCGAGATATGCTCTAACTGAGCCAACGCCTCTAATACCTTAGCGGCTTTTCCGTCAGACAGCAAACTAAGCACTTTGGCAGCCTTGTCATTTGTTAGGTGGTAAAGTATCAAAGCGGTCGTTTCCGGTTTTTTAGCTTCCAGATAACGCGCCAAAATGGATACATCCAATCGTTGTAATCTTTCCCAAATACTTTCATCACGTCCGCTACATGCCACTTCCATCATCATGGCGGCACTTTTTTCCGGTGAGAATACATCTGACAAAACCTGTCGCACACGCGCCTCTGTTCCAAACAAAGCAACAGGCTCTTTAACGGAGCGAATAAATGCGCTCAAGACAGAGCGAACACTCTCTGCCGGAACGGCACCCAGTTGGCTCATTAAACGTGACAACGTCCGCACTTCCATTTCGCTGAGACGATGGAATATATCACGAATGGTCGTCTCCCCCAAAGCCAGCAATAAAATAGCGGCTTTTTGTTGAGCCGTATACTCTCCGTTGCGGTGGTTTTTGGGGCTGGGTTCATATAACCAGTTTTTCAAAAGGGAAAGCGCGGTCTCCGGTTTTTCTCGAAAAAAGCGTTGGATAGCCAGAATATCAGAGGCACTCGGCGTCCGAGCCGACGAAAACCCGCCGCGTTCTGTGCCCTTCTCAAGCGGCTGAAGCAACGATGCCATCATCGGAAAAATAAAGTGAATCAGCAAAAAAAACGTCAACAACAAACAGGCGCCCAACAGCACAAAGCGCACCGCCATTTCAACAGACACGGTACGCCAAAAGGAAGGGGGTGCCGCAAAAGGCATATTCTGAATACTTAATGTATCTCCACGCTCCGGAGAAAAACCGATTAACGCCTCAACCAACTGACGATAGCGTTGCATTTCGGCCGCACCGCGGGGTTGATAAACATAATCTCCGGTTCCTGTCTTTTTTTGAATACCGTCAATCAAAATACTAACGGATAATCGTTTAACGGCTCCCGAGATGGAAGTCGTTTCTTCGGAGCGTGATGCAACATCATAAGAGGTTTCCTCTTCTTTTACAACCGACTCATCCACATAAGCCGGTTGTTCCTGCTGACGCATCACCTGACGAACAGCGACTTGCGTGTCGGCCAGTGGCTCTCGTTTTTGGCGTGTTTCCTGTTGCAAATCCAGCTCTACCTGCACGGTTGCTTCCACATGTCCCTTTCCCAGCGTTTTTTCCAACAAAGCGATGATTTGGGTCTGAAGGGTATCGGCATAGCGTTGTTGTAATAAAGCATGTTCGGAAAATGAACCGTTTTCCAAGTGCGATAAAGAGGCCGTTTCATTCCAAGAAGCACGGGGGGTCACATCTGATAAACGCACAAAAGCCGGCACAACATATCCGGCAACGCCCAACAGCGTGGCGGATAGTATCACGACAGCTAATAATCGTATCAACTCAGAAGTTTTTATCACGCAATGATACACCTTTTATCTTTCTTAGACCCCACAAAAGATAATATGCCAGACAAAACATTAAAGAAGTGTTAACAAGTTATTTATTTTTTTATCTTTTGAATGACAAGGCGTTGATGAATAACACCGTCTTTAGGATCCCATGCTAATAGCAAGTGATCTGCCTCGGGCGTTTTTACGGCAAGGCATAAAAAATCACCACAAGAAACCATATTTTCCAAATGTCCCGACACTTTGGGCTGTAATGTTTGAGATGACGATGTTTGCAACTTGCTTTTTTGAATACGTTCTGTTATGATAAGCCCCAGTCCGGCAAACCCGGCCAGCAGCATCAAACCAAAAAGAAATGTTAACCATTTTAAAACGACAACAGATTTCATGAAAACTCCCGGAATAAAAGAGGTAAATAAAAACATGACAGATACACAAGATGACGACATCTTAGAGGGGGAAGTATATCAGAATACAGAGGTCCTTGTCACGCCAAAAGTACCTGAGACACAAAAAAACTTGCGTCTGGATAAATTTTTAGTCAGTTGCTATCCTCAGTTTTCTCGTAATCAAATGATCCGTCTCATCAAAGAAGGGGCTGTGTCCGTTGAAGACTGTCCGAGCCGAACTCTTGCTCCCGATGATGAGGTGAAAGTCGGAGAACATTTTAAGATAATCCCCCCCGAGGCCACTCCGGCAGATCCCGTTCCGGAAAACATACCTCTGGATATTCTCTATGAGGATAAAGATCTACTGGTCGTCAATAAACCGGCCGGATTAGTTGTTCATCCCGGTGCCGGGAATACACACGGAACATTGGTTAATGCTCTGTTGGCTCATTGCGGAGATTCGTTATCCGGCATTGGCGGCGTCCGACGTCCCGGTATTGTGCATCGCATTGACAAAGATACCAGCGGTATTTTAGTCGTTGCCAAAAATGACTGGGCGCATCGCCACTTGGCAGAACAATTTGCCGAACACACGATTGAACGCGTCTACCAGGCTTTTGTATGGGGTTTTGTTAAAAACACGACCGGTGTCATCAGTGGTTATATCGGTCGATCGCCGACAAATCGCCAAAAGATGGCTGTTGTCAAAACGAACGGGAAACATGCCACAACACATTATGAACGCCTGGAGGTCTTTGGAGGGGGCCTTGCTTCTCACATTCAATGTACGTTAGAGACGGGACGCACACATCAAATTCGCGTACACATGGCATCTATCGGACATTCTTTAATCGGTGATACGGTTTACGGTATCGTCCCCTACCATGCTCCGGAGGCATTGAAATTCTTTCCCAGACAGGCTTTACATGCCGGCTTTTTAGGGTTCATTCATCCGACGACGGAAGAACGTATGACTTTTGAAGTGCCGTTGCCTGAAGATATGCAGACTCTGTTGAATAACCTAAGATCGCTTTCGTGTGTCGATCAGACGGATCACTTTACGCATCAAGGTTGAAAAAGGATATTTCTGAAAATCTTCCGGTTTCACAAAAATACCCTCGGACAAAGGATTTGTTTGAACCGATAGCGTATAAATGTCCAGTGTTAACTTGACATGTGTGAACACGTGCACGATTTGTTTTCCCAAAGGAAAGTCTCGACTGAACAAAGGAGACTCTTCTTCATAGCCCCACGGGAACTCAAATAAACCGGATAACAGGCCCTTACCGGATCGTTGACGTATTAAAAAGCCGCCTTCTTGATTCTGAACCAGCCATAGGGAACCCTTTTTCTCTTTTTTAGGTGGCTTAACAATCAGCGGAATCTGCTCAGCAATACCCTGTTGACAGGCCAAGCAATACTGGCGCCAAGGACATATCGGACAAGAAGGTTTTGAAGGAGTACAAACGGTTGCTCCCAAATCCATAATGGCCGAAGCATAATCAGCGCCCTTATCCGGAGGGGTAAAGCGCACGGCTTTTTGATAAATTTCCTCCCGCTTAACGGCATGTGTTAAGCCATAAAGACGAGCCATAATACGGATAACATTACCATCCACAACCGTTTCGGGCATATTAAACGCAAAGCAACAAATGCTGGAAGCTGTATAGGGTCCTATCCCCGGAAGCTTTAAAAGAGTCTCCCGATCGGCCGGAATTTTTCCTTGGTATTGTTGCACCAACACCTGAGCACACGCATGGATTTTTTTAGCCCGTGTATAATATCCCAATCCCTGCCAAGCCAACAACACTTTTTCCAAATCAGCGGCAGCCAATGTTTCAATGGTTGGGAAAAGCTGCATCCAGCGAACAAAATAATCAACAACTGTTTTAACCGTTGTTTGTTGCAGCATAATTTCCGAGATCCAAACCGCATAGGGATCAAAATGTGCTCCCCCTTTGACACGCCAAGGCATATCCCGACCGTGATGATAAAACCACGTCAATAATTCAACGGCACACGTTCTTTCAGATACCATGTTTATACGTCATCCGACTGTGATGGCAAGGCAGAAGCGGACGAAGCGGTCGAATCGTTTTTTTCCGTTTGTTGACCTTTGTTTGTTTTGACAAAGACTTGCAATTTTCGACCGGATTCATCAACATTCAAAAAGACATCTTGTCCGGGCTGTATTCGCTCCTGCATAATCAAAAGAGACAGCGGATTTTCAACCTGCTCTTGGATCAACCGCTTTAAAGCCCGCACACCAAACTTAGAGGTAAAGACCTCTTCAACGAACCAGTCTTTTGCCTTATCATCCACAATGACGTGAAATCCCACGGCCGCCGCACGCTTGAGCAATTTATTCAAATGAATATCGACAATCAAGCGTAAATGCTCTTCCTTTAACTGATGGAAAGAGACAATATCATCCAAACGGTTCAGGAACTCGGGTCGGAAATAGTCTGTCAGCTTTTCAACGCGCTGATAGCTGGGTAAATTGGCCCCGACATTTGACGTTAAAATAATAATCGTATTGCGGAAATCAACCGTCACTCCTTTGGAATCCGTCAATCGTCCTTCATCCAATAACTGCAACATTAAGTTTAAAATATCCAGATGAGCCTTCTCAATTTCATCGAACAAAACAACCTGAAAAGGTTTTAATCGCACGGATTCGGTTAATAAGCCTCCCTGCTCGAAACCGGGAGTCCCCGGTGGTGGTCCAATTAATCGTGTCACCGATGTCCGTTCCATATACTCAGACATATCCAGACGCAACAACGCCGTTTCATCGTTGAACATAAAGTCAGCCAAAGATTTGGCCAATTCTGTTTTACCGACACCCGTTGTTCCGATAAACAGAAAAGAACCTATCGGGCGATTAGGATCTTGTAGACCCGAACGCGCTCGTCGTAAGGCATCTGCTACGACTTTTACGGCATTATCCTGTCCGACAACCCGCTTACGCAGCTCATCTTCCGCCGTTGCCAAACGATGTTTATCTTCGGCATCAACCTTCTCTACAGGAATGCCTGTCCAAGCCGATATTGTCCGATTACAAAAATCTGTTTCTAACACCGTTGCATCCGGTGACAGCTCTCCCTTGGCGATATCCATCATAATCAAGCTGGCAGAGTCATCCAGTAAATCCAAAGCTTTTTCAGGAAAAAAACGTTGTTTGATATAACGCGCCGTCAACTGACAGGCCACTTTTACCGTCTGAGCCGGAATGGTAATGCCGTAATGCTCCTCAAACTGTTTTTTGCGTGCCTCAACAATGTCAATGGCCTCGTCCAATGTCGGCTCCTCCAATAAAAGAGGTTGCAGACAAGCACTGACCGCCGTATCCTTTTCGATTGACCCGACATAATGTTGTGTATCCGTTTCAATCATGCAATTTAATTGATCGCTGACAAGAGCCAATTTTAAAAATTTCGCCGGCTCTTTATTTTCAGGAGACGTTTCCGTTTGAACCAACAAGCTGACATCTTTTAAATACAGCACTTTTTGATGTTCGCTGGCAATCACGATTTGCATGACGCGCTTCATCAATTCAGCATATTCTTCTTCACTTTTTGTCTCCAGCATCACGCGCCCGACATCAATACCGACCACCTCTTTTTGACGCAAGTAATCCGGTGCACTTTCGGAAGCCATAAAAGCTATCAGACCTTCCATCAAGGCGGTTTTACCAATCCCGGCGGCTCCGACAACAATGGGATTGTTTCGTGTACTGCGCAATAAAATATGAATTAACCGCTCCAACTCATCTTGGCGACCAATCAGCTCCGTCAATTTTCCCGAGCGCGCCAAGAGTGTATAGTTAATCAGATATTTTTGCAGATCATCAGCCATTTACTCATCCTCTTCTACTGCACCGAAGGTAAAGCTTTGACGATGACGCAATTCTTTTCCATCAATTTCAGCTTCAAAATAATCCTGATCTTGGATATCTTTATCCTCCAGCACAATATAGGCATTATAGGCCGATCCTTGCATAGACGCCTGCATATAAGCTTTCTGCGGATCACCCCAAATCAATTTTTCCGAATCATCCGGCAATCCATACGTTTCAAACATTAAATTCCAAAAAGCCTCTTTGCGCGCTTGTTTTTTAGCCAAGTTTCGCCGCGTAAAATTCAACGAATTATCTCCCTCATTTTCATAGAAAATTTTATAAGAAACATTATCTGTTGCCGGTGTTGAAAACAGCACCTGCATTTTTTCACCCGCCTCCGGCTTAGCCAGAGTCATCGAAGAAATATATTGCATACCGTCAGCTTGAGCCGCTTCTAAAATACACCGTTTAACAGCATCCGGCACCACCACACCTGCCGTTCGGCAACGATTCTCATAATAAGAGGTTCGAAACAAAGGAATTCCCTGCTCTATACGCGTAATTTTATACCCGTTTTCAAGTGCTGCCTCTTGAATCTCATCCGGCGTTAATCCCAGTGACATGCCCGAAATATCAAACATAAAGACATCATGCAACTTCCCGAACAACTCCTCGGCAACCTGAGCGGACATTTGCTTTGTTCGACGAGCGGCTTCAGCCTCTGCGGCACGAATGCGCTCTTCTTCAGCTCGTTTTGTTTTTTCCAACTCGGCTTTTAATTGTTCCGACAACTGTTCATCATTGGCATTTTCCTTAGTCAAGGCAATCGGACGAGAGGGCTGAGCTTTCTCTGTTGAAAGGCTCTCTTTTTCAGCAACGGCCGTTGGCGAAGTCGATGCTGTCTGCGCATTTTTCTCCACTTTCCCCAAATTAATTTCGACACGTGGCAGCGGCTCAGGTGTCACGACCAACTTTTCCAAAGGCTCGGCATTTCGACCGATATTCGGGACACTGGGTTCAAAATCATCAAAAAGCGGTATTTCCACTTCCTGAGCAAAGACCACCGTCGACAGCAGCATGACTGACAAAGTAAAAACAATATTTTTCATCAACGACCCCTTTTTTAGCTTGACCTTTTCATCCGAAAAAGATACAAATATGATATCATGTTTATAGTTTTAAACAAATTATTTAATAAAAGCAAGGAAAAAAACGATGCTTCATTTTAAATCGGTCGTTGTTTGTTGTGGAAGCCGATCGGGGCGCAATCCTGCTTTTATACAGGCGGCTCAAAATTTCGGGGAATTGTTGGCTCAAAATCACATACACTTAATTTACGGCGCCGGCGGAACGGGTATGATGGGCGCCGTTGCAACGGGATGTGAACGAAACGGTGGCTATGTGACGGGAGCAACCATTAAACAGCTCTATGATATTGAACGTCCGGATCTGGCTGTCCATATCGACCGAATGGAGGTTTGGAATCGCCTTTATGAACGCAAAGTTTCCATGACAAAACAAGCGGATGCCATTGTTGTTCTTCCGGGAGGATACGGAACATTGGATGAGCTGTTCGAACTTCTGACACTCAAGCAAATCGGCATCAATAACGTTCCGATCATCTTGGTTAATATGGACGGTTTTTTCAATACGCTGCATCAGTTTTTATTTGAGTTAGTCGGAGAGGGGTATATCCGGCCGGATCAATTACGTTTGCTGACGGTTGTCAAAAGCATTGAAGAAGTCATTCCGGAAATTGAACGCCAGATTGTCTCTACCCTTGTGCAGGAGCCGGAGCCGGCATGAGACGATATCATTTTGTTTTTTTGATAGGGATTTTGTTTTGCTTGGGAGCCTGCGCCACCAAACCAACGGACCCTCTTGCTCTACAGCAGTATGAGGCGAACAATGATCCGCTAGAACCTTTAAACCGTCAGATTTTTGCCTTTAATATGGCGGCGGATGAATATGTTTTGACGCCGATAGCCAAAGGTTATCGTTTTGTCATGCCCGAACCCTTACGCCAAGGTGTTTTGAATTTTTTCGCCAATTTAGAGCAACCGGTTTACTTTGCCAATGCCACTTTACAGGCTGAAGGAAAAGATATGTCAGCGGCATTCCAGCGCTTTATGGTCAATACATTTTGGGGCATGTTTGGCTTGTTCGATGTGGCCAGCGACATGGAGATTCATAAACCGGACAATGATTTTGGTCAAACATTGGCCGTTTGGGGATGGCACAGTCCCGGACCGTTTTTGGTTTTACCCTTTCTGGGACCATCTAATCCGCGAGATGCTATTGGTCTTGGGGTTGATTCTTTTGTCTCTCCTTTGGGGTATGCTCTGGATGAAAAATTCTGGTTAGTTTATGCTGTGACAGGTGTTGAAATGTTTGCCAAATATGAAGATGCCATGGACTTTTTGCATAACATGATGAAAACGTCTACGGATACATACGCCATGATGCGCACCATGTCGCAACAAAATCGCCAAAAGAAAATTGATGAGAGTTTGGGAATAAAAGACGAAAAACCGTCATATGATTTTGATTTCCCGGAAGATGAAGACTTTTAATAGAAATAAACAAGGAGAAAACAATGAAAAAGCTATTGACATTCATCATAAGTATTTTAATATCCACAACTGTGTATGCTACCGTTCCGGCTATTACGTTTGTGAATGATTTAACGGATGACATCATTCAAAACGTTCTTGAATCCAACAAGTCTCAAGATGAAAAGCTGATCACGTTCAGAACGGCTTTTGAGAAAGCTCTGGATCTTAAAAGCATCGGGCAATTCGTATTGGGTGTTTATTGGCGGCAGGCTTCCGAAACCGACCGAGAGGCTTTTTTAAAGGCTTTTATCGACTACACGACAAAAACATGGGCCGACCGCTTTAACATGTATAATGGACAAAAAATTATTTTCCTGGGAACACGGAATGCCGAACGGAATCAGTTATATGTTGACAGCCAGATTCAGAATAATCCTCCTGTAGAAGTTATCTGGCGACTACGCCAAAAGAACGGGGACTTCCGAATCATTGACATCATTGTTGAAGGGGTGAGTATGGCTATGAGCTATCGCAATGAATATAGTGCCTTTTTGCAAGCACATGCCGGGAAAGTGTCCGCTTTAACAAAAGAGCTGGAAGAAAAATCAGCCTCTTTTCAATTCAGTGACACCACGCAGAACTAATCCTTTTTAAATCCATCCCCATTAGTTTTAGATGGGGATGGATTGTCTGGATATATTTTTATCTGTTTCGGCTATTTTATTTTGAAGCGGTTTTAGATGCCGCCAAATTTTTCTCAACCGTCTCAAAGAAAAGAGGAATGGATATCGGTTTTGACAAGTAATCGTCAAACCCTGTTTTCAAAAGCTTTTCGGCATCCCCCTTCATGGCAAAAGCAGAAACGGCCACAATCCTTGTTTTAGCAATACTGGGAATGGTGCGGATTTGCTGCTGCAAAGCCACCCCCGATATCTCCGGCAGTTGAATATCCATTAAAATCAAGTCCGGCTTTATTTCTTCGGCCAAAGCAACGGCCTTTGTCCCTTCTAAACACTCGGTAATCTGATGCCCTTTTGTTTTCAATAAATCCGAAAACAAACGCATGTTCATCTCGTTATCTTCTACAATTAAAATTTTGGCCATGTGTCTAACCACTCCTTTTTTTCACATTTTGCTTGAAAACAATCTTAAAATCAAGTAAAAAAAACATATGACTCAGATAAACTGCACAAAATGCCCGAGATTAGCCGCCTACATTGCCTCTATTAAGGCCATTCATCCCGACTACTTCTGTGCGCCGGTTCCGCCTTTTGGTGATCAAGATCCTGAGCTACTGGTTGTCGGGCTGGCTCCCGGACGCGGAACGAATCGAACGGGACGTCCGTTTACGGGAGACGTGGCCGGAGAGCTGTTATACCCCATGCTGGTAAAATACGGATGGGCCACGGGACATTTCGAAGCCAAAAAGGATGATACTATCGTCTTACATCAGTGCCGTATCACGAATGCCGTTAAGTGCGTTCCACCGGAGAACAAACCGATTGGCAGTGAAATAACGGCCTGTCGCGCTTTATTA
This sequence comes from uncultured Alphaproteobacteria bacterium, assembly GCA_944392785.1. GTDB lineage: Bacteria > Pseudomonadota > Alphaproteobacteria > CAAHEQ01 > UBA3637 > CALXXW01. Next base: position 25,974 of record CALXXW010000024.1, read on the forward strand.
AAAGCAGAGCTGGCTCAGATGCCGTCCTTAAAAGCGATTTTATGTCTGGGGACGATTGCGCATCATTCTGTGATTCGCTCTTATGGATTAAAACCAAAAGACTACCCTTTCAAACACCATGTGCAATACATATTGCCGGACGGGCGGTTATTGGTATCCAGCTATCATTGTTCTAAATATAACACCAGCACACGTCGCCTAACGCCTCAAATGTTTGAAGACGTTTTCAAGACATTAGCTGCGTTTTTAAAACAACACCCCTGTAATCAACAGAAAGAAAATCTGACATCCTAAAAAGACCTCTGGTATATCAGAGGTCTTTATTTTGATTACTTTTCGAGACGTGTCATAGATAAAAATTTCTCTTGACGTTGATGGACCAACTCTTCCGCACTTAATCCCTGTAATTGCTCCAAATACTTTTGCAAGACAATTCCATAAGCTTCCATTGTTTCCTTCGGGAAACGGTGAGCTCCACCAATTTTTTCCGGCACAATTTCGTCAATAATACCTAATTTTAACAAATCTGCCGCCGTAATATGTAAAATTTCTGCCGCTTTATTGGCGAATTTAAAATCTTTCCATAGGATTGAGGCACACCCTTCCGGCGAGATAACCGAATAAATGGCATTTTCCAACATCAACACAACATTACCGGCAGCCAAAGCAATCGCTCCGCCCGATCCCCCTTCTCCGATGATGCCGGCAATCAGGGGAACCTGTAGATTCAAACATGTTTCGATCGACTGTGCAATTGCCTGTCCCTGCCCTCGTTCTTCGCCCTCCATTCCGGGAAAAGCTCCTGCCGTATCCACCAAGGTAATGACGGGAACACCAAATTGTTCTGCTAATTTCATCAACCGAATAGCCTTACGATACCCTTCCGGCTTAGCCATTCCGAAATTATGAGCCAATCGCGTTTCCGTATCATGGCCTTTTTCATGTCCGATAACCATAACGGTTCGCCCGTTGAATCGAGCAAAGCCACCGATAATAGCCTTATCCTCTCCGAAAGAACGATCCCCCGACAAAGGACAAAAATCCGTAAATAACGCGGTAATATAGTCACTGGTATGCGGACGCGATTCATGACGCGCAACCAATGTCTTTTGCCAAGGTGTTAAATCTTTATAGACTTGCTGTAAGGTTTTTTCTTTTTTCTGCATCAAACGCTCTAATTCATCAGCGACATTCACACCGCGCAAAGAGCTACTGACCTTAACCTCTTCAATTCGATTATCGATTTCCAATAAGTTTTGCTCAAAATCTAAATATTGCATTTTTTATTCCTTTGAAAGTTGCTTTTTTTCATTATACAGATTATAATGGCAAATGTCCAGTCTTTTACTTTATTTGTCATAAAAAGGAAACATGAGATGACGTATACAATGTTTATTTGGTTAATGATTCTCTTCGGCGGCCTGTGGACAATGGCGATGAGTTTTCTGGTTTTTTCATTTTTGACACTCAAACGTTATCAACATATGATGCGCTTTATTGCTCAACGTTTAGAAAGAATTGAGCACCGTTTGACGCCTCATTCCTCAGAGGGGAAAAAAGAACAAGCCGCAATACCCCCTTCTGAAAAACAATTTGTTATTTCTAAGGATGAACCCCTGGCCAAATATGCCGATGTCTCTCTGCCCGAAAGTGTTCATATTGACTTTGTGGATACACATTCATGAAATACTCGTGGTTGCTTGGCGCATTATTATTGTTATCTGTTTCGGCGACAGCCGCTCCCCAATCCGGTATCGCCATGCACGGAAAACCAAAATATACCGCAAACTTTCAAGCTTTTGACTACGTCAACCCTGACGCTCCCAAAGGAGGAACACTCAAACAAGCCGCCATCGGCAGCTTTGATACATTTAATCCTTTTGTTATCAACGGCGTTGCAGCGGCGGGTATTGGGTTAACTTATGATACCTTGATGAAACAGAGTGCCGATGAGCCTTTTTCGCTTTACGCCCTCATTGCCGAAAGTATAGAAATTGACACCCAAAGGCATCGCGTTATTTTTAAAATCAATCCCAAGGCTCGTTTCAGCGACAACACACCCATTACACCCGAAGATGTTGTTTTTTCATTTAACATTTTAAAAGAAAAAGGCCTTCCGACCTATCGCGCCTATTATCAGGATGTTTTACGCGTTGAAGCAACCGAGACGGATGTGATTTTTTACATAAATCCTCAGGTTTCAAATCGAGAACTTCCCTTAATTTTGGGGGAATTACCCGTTCTTTCCAAGGCATGGTGGCAGGATAAAGATTTTACAAAGACCATTCTGACACCACCCATCAGCAGTGGTCCTTATCTCATTGATACGTTTGAGGCCGGCAAATTTATTTCCTATCGTTTGAACCCTTCTTATTGGGCAAAAGACCTCAATGTCAATCGCGGATACTATAACTTTGACACGATTCGCTATGATTACTACCGAGACGCAACGGTAGCCATTGAGGCGTTCAAAGCCGGTTTGTTTGATGTACGGATGGAAAACGAGGCCAAAAAATGGGTCACTTTTCAAGATATGAAAGAGGTTCAAGAAGGTCAAATCATCATGCGTTCCTTTGAACACCACATGCCCCGTGGCATGCAGGGGTTTGTTTTCAACACGCGACGAGCTGTTTTTCAAGATCCCAGAGTAAGAGCGGCATTAGCTTATGCCTTTGATTTTAATTGGTTGAATACGAATTTATTTTATGGGTTGTATCGGCGAACGAACAGCTTTTTTGAAAACTCTTCTCTGAAGGCCACAGGTTTGCCGACGCCGGCGGAGAAAAAATTATTAGAGCCTTGGCGTGATACGTTGCCACCGGAGGTATTTACCACACCTTATACAGCCCCTCAGAATAAGGGAAACATCCGTTGGAATCTTGAAATAGCTCTTAAACTATTAAATGAAGCCAAATGGTTTGTCCGACAGGGGAAACTGGTCAATGAGAAAAATGAACCGTTCACATTTGAGATTTTATTGGATGCTCCATCCGCGGCTGCCTGGGAGCGGATTGTTTTACCGTTTGTCGGCCAACTCAAACGATTAGGAATAGAGGCCCGCATACGTATAGTAGACGCCATTCAATACAAAAACAGGTTGGATAACTTCGATTATGACATGATCGTTTTTGTTTGGGGCCAATCGCTTTCGCCGGGGAATGAGCAGCGTTATTTTTGGGGTTCACAAAGCGCTCTGACACACGGGTCCTGGAATTTCAGCGGTATCCAAAACCCAGCCGTTGATGCCTTAATTGAGGCGATTGTCCAAGCCAACTCACAAGAAGAACTGGAAACAGCCGTCCATGCCTTGGATCGCGTTCTGCTATGGTCACATTTGGTCATCCCTCATTGGCACACACCCTATCAATCATTTATCTATTGGAATAGATTTGATATGCCTCAAACAACCCCTATGAAAGGTATGGACCTCTTGACTTGGTGGAAAAAATAATGACACAGCTTGTTAATTTATGCTTGCCTTTGCTTCAAAAAGTGGCTATGAATAGAAAGAGAGGTATAGCGGGGATAAACATGAAACGTCTTTTATTTATCTTTTGTTTTGCTTTTAGCTTGGGGATATCCGGCACAACGCGGGCACAGTATGCCTTTTGGAATTTTGATGAACAAGGGAATGAAATCATCATTCCACCACAATGTGATGGGCGCTTTGATGAAACAGATTCCGGAGCGACTATGCCGACACCGGAGGAAATGTTAAAGGCCGGAGAAAATTTGTTAATCAATCGTGATCCCGTGATGCGTTCGGGAGCGGCTTTCTGTTTTGTTGCTGCTGCTCTGCAGGGAAATGTTGATGCTCAACTAAGATTAGCGCAGCTGTATAACAAAGGGTTTATCCTGCCTCAAGATGATTTAAGCGCCTACCGATGGGCCTTTATCGCCTCGTTGAGCGGGAATAAAGAGGCAGAGCGCTTGGCCTTGGTTTTAGAGCGCTTTATGACGACAGAGGATATTTTACTGGCTACGCAAAGTGCTCAAGAGTTTCGCCCTCTGATTCAATCAAAATATCAGCAAGAATTAGAGACTCAAAATGCCATTTTAGAAGAAAAAAAATCTGAACTGGATGCTCTGGTTGCCGAAAATGACGCTGCCCTGGGGATTAAGGTTCCTTCGTTAGACGTTCAGGATGAGGTTGAAGAAAAAATGGATCTGATTAACTCGGAAAGAGACGGCATCGTCCCCGGTGGTGTCAGGGGTGATATTTTTACGGAGGCCGACCGTCTAAAATAATTTTTTCAAAATTTTAAAAACATACTTGACTTTGCTCTTGTTTTAGTGTATACAGTAAAGCCTAGGTTTTATTCATATTGTTATTGGGGTATTAAAAATGGCCAATTTAAAGTCGGCAAAAACACGTATCAAACACAACAGAAAAAGAACAAAAATTAATTCAGATCGTCTGAACGCGGTTCGGACAGAGATCAAGAAAACGCGCAAAGCCATCGTGGCAGGCGATAAAGAAGCGGCCAAAGCCAGCTTTAAAAAGGCTGAGTCTTCCTTGGCTCGGGCAGCCGGTAAGGGAACCCTTCATAAAAAGACGGCGTCTCGTTTGATTTCTCGTTTGTCCGCAGCGGTCAAAGCTTTGTTCCAATAGAAAAGAGAGTATTGGGAAAGCCTTTTCGTGTAAAACGAAAAGGCTTTTCTGTGTATCATAGACTCTTAATTCTCGGCCCGAATCAGCTTCGCCTTTTAAGGGGCTTTTTTTTGAAAGAGGCAAGCTCTTTTTGATGGTTTCTTCCGCGATGGCTGACAGCATTTTTTTTAAGAGAAAAAACCAGACTTCCCGTAATAGCGTCACACTCCCTTAAAACAACGGACAATGTATTACCCAAGGCATAAACCTCACCGGTTGAACGTCCAATGAGCTCTTGGCGACGTTCATCATATTCAAAGAAATCTCCGCCCAAAGCACGCATGGGTAGTAAACCGTCTGCGCCATATTCATCCAGATGGACGAATAGCCCAAACGTCGTGACCGAAGCCACGCGTCCTTCAAACACTTGTCCGATTTTATCACCCAAGTATAAAGCCACATAACGATCTGTTGCATCCTGCTCGGCGGCGGCGGCTTGACGTTCCGTCAAAGAAATATGTCGAGCTACTTCGGCAAAAACCTTATCATCTGTCTCACTTAACCCATCATTGCCCAAATTCAATGCCGTTATCAATGCCCGATGCACCATGATATCTGCATACCGTCGAATCGGTGATGTAAAATGCGCATAACGCTGCAAAGCCAATCCGAAATGACCAATGTTTTCAGGACTATATTCTGCTTGGGATTGAGACCTCAGAACAAATTCATTCATCATACGTTCTTGCGCCGTTCCTTTAAGCTGTTGCAATAGTGCGTTGTAATCACGTGGTTCAGAATGGGTTGAAAAATTCATTTTTTGTCCCATACTGTTCAAAAATGCGTTGAGAGTTTCAATTTTGACGGCAGAGGGCTTATCATGCACACGATACATCGTCGGCAAACCTGCATCTTCCAACGTCTCAGCCGCTGCCACATTCGCTAAAATCATAAACTCTTCAATCAATTGCATGCTGGGTAATTGCTGTCGAGAGCGAATAGCCATGACTCTTCCTTGATGATTTAAGACCACCTGTCGCTCCGGCACATCAATTTCCAATACCCCTCGGCGCTGCCTTCTCTGCATAAGAGCATGATAGGCACCGACCAAAGCTTGCAATTCTTGAGCCAACCCCTCTATCGCGTTTTGTCCGTCCAAGTGTGCCTGAACTTCATCATATGTCAAGCGCCGAGCAGAGCGAATCAAGGCACGATGGAATCGATGTTTCAATTTATGCCCCTGTTTATCAAGCCAAGCTTCACAGACGACTGCAGCTCGTGTCTCATTCGGATTTAGCGAGCATAACCCATTAGATAAAGCTTCCGGCAACATAGGCAGCACTCTATCTGGAAAATAAACCGAGTTGCCGCGTAGACGCGCTTCTTGATCCAAAGCACTGCCCGACGGCACATAAAAAGCCACATCGGCAATAGCGATCATCACATGCCATCCTTCTTTATTGTGAGAATCCGTATCTGCCTCAGCCCAAACAGCATCATCAAAATCCCGCGCATCTGCACCATCTATGGTCACAAAAGGTAAATCACGCAAATCTCTTCTTTTTCCCAGAGGTGGGACTTTGGCTTTTTGAGCTTGTTTTTCTGCGACTTCAGGAAACATAACCGACAAATGATGCATATAGATGGCTATCAGTGTGGGTGCAAACGGCGCCGAGGCATCACCGATTTTTTTCACAAAACGAGCCTCCGGTCGACGAGAGCGAACAGGTGGAATCTCAATCAATATCAAATCGTTATTATCCAAACGTACACCCCGAGGAAGCTCCGGCAGCAGAAAGCCGGTTTTTATGCGCTTATCTACCGAATATGCCCGTCCGTTTTCATAAACTGCCACCAGTTGATTTTCTTCATAGCTGACCCGTCGTAGAGTCTCGGCATGATAGATACCGTCCTCCAGCGATTTGATTTTCACAAGGACCAAATCCCCGACACCCGCCGGCGGAGACAAGTTATCTTTGGTAATCAAAATTTGAGGAGCCGGCGCTTTAGACACCCATTCATTGGGGCGCGCCATTAAATCACCCAGAGAATCCATTCCCGTAATTTCGACGACGATTCTTTCCGGCAATCTGTTTTTGGCAGAGATACGTCTCCCGCCTCGCTCCACATCAATTTTACCTTCCTGACGTAATGTTTTGAGCATGCCTTTTAAAGCCTCTCGCGCGGCCCCCTTCAAGCCGAAAGCACGAGCCAATTCCCTTTTTCCCACTTTTCCCGTCTGGGCGTTTAAAAAAGTCATCACTTCATCCATCGAAGGTGGCAGAGACGTATTCTTTTTTAATTTCATAGGCATTCGGCATCCTTTCACACACATCTTTTGCATTGTGGCATATTTTCAAGGGAAAGAAAAGCACAAAAAGTGTCACAAATATGTAAAATATACTTGCGTCCCAGGCCAATTGCTTTTATAATCTTCGTCAGTGTTTATTTAAAATTTGAAGGAGAAGAAATGGCAGAAATATCTGAACAAGACAAAAAGACCGTTGACGAAATTGTCGCTCGCGTAAAAAAAGCGCAAGAAGTTTTCGCAACATTTACTCAAGAACAAGTCGACACAATTTTTAAAGCAGCTGCCGTCGCGGCATGCAGCGCTCGTATTCCTCTCGCGAAACAGGCTGTTGCCGAAACCGGTATGGGCGTTGTTGAAGATAAAGTCATCAAGAATCATTTTGCTGCTGAATATATTTTTAATACCTACAAAGACACCAAAACATGTGGCGTCATTTGTGAAGACAAGGCCGGTGGCATGACAAAAATAGCCGAGCCGGTGGGTATTATTGCCGGTATCGTTCCCACAACGAATCCGACAGCAACGGCTATTTTCAAGGCCTTGATTGCTTTAAAGACACGCAATGGCATCATTTTTGCGCCGCATCCTCGGGCCAAAATTTGCACCAATGAAGCCGCGCGTATCGTGCGTGATGCCGCCGTAGCTGCCGGTGCACCGGAAAACATCATTGGTTGGTTGGATACCATCAGCCCGGAAATCACAGGATATTTAATGGGACACAAAGATGTCAACTTAATTTTGGCAACAGGTGGTCCCGGCATGGTCAAAGCAGCCTATAGTTCCGGGACACCGGCTATCGGTGTTGGCGCCGGAAATACACCTGTCATTATTGATACAACCGCCGATATTAAAATGGCCGTCAGTAGTGTGGTTATGAGCAAAACTTTTGATAATGGCATGATTTGTGCGTCTGAACAGGCGGTTGTTGTCGAGGCTCCCGTTTACGACGAGGTTAAAGCCGAATTTATCAAACGCGGCTGTATCTTCCTGAACGATACGGAAAAAAACAAATTGAAAAAAATCCTGTTTCAAGACGGCCGACTCAATGCAGCCGTGGTCGGACAACCGGCTTATAAAATTGCGGAAATGGCCGGTATTAAAGTCGCTCAGGCGACCAAAATTCTGATCGTTGAAACAGATGCCGTTCATGTCGACAATCCTTTTGCCCATGAAAAATTATCGCCGATTTTGGGCTTTTTTAAAGCTCCTGATTTTAAAACAGCCGTTGATATGGCTCAACACTTGGTGATGATTGGGGGTGCGGGACACACGTCGGTATTATATACGGCCGAAAGCAATCAAGAACATATCGATCTGTTTACCCATACTTTAACAACAGGACGCACACTCATCAACATGCCGGCGGCCCAAGGCGCCATCGGTGACGTGTATAACTTTAGACTTCCTCCCTCTCTGACATTAGGCTGTGGGTCATGGGGTGGAAACTCGGTCAGCGAAAATATAGGAGTAAAACATTTAATGAATATCAAGTCTGTCGCCGAACGGCGTGAAAACATGTTATGGTTTAAAACACCGCATAAAATCTATTTTAAACGCGGATGTCTGGATTTTGCACTGGCCGAATTACAAGGACATCACAAAGCGTTCATTATTACCGATAGCGTCATGACTCAACTGGGAACCACGGGACGTGTTGGCGGTATTTTAGAGAAAAACGGCATGACATATCAAGTTTTTGATGCCGTCAAACCCGATCCGGATTTATCGACCATTGACTTGATTTTAGATCAGGTTAAACGTTTTCAACCGGATGTCTTTGTCTCTATCGGAGGCGGATCTCCGATGGATGCGGCTAAAATTGTGTGGTTGATGTATGAACACCCCGAGTTGTCCTTTGCGGATATAGCCATGCGTTTCATGGATATTCGCAAACGAATTGTTGTCTTTCCCGAAATGGGGAAAAAGGCCAAAATGGTAGCCATTCCGACCACTTCGGGAACTGGGTCCGAAGTCACACCGTTTACGGTGATTACCGATGACAAGACAGGGCATAAATACCCTATTACCGACTATGAAATTTTACCGGATATGGCAATTATTGACCCTGATTTAGCGATGAGCATGCCAAAATCCTTAACGGCTTTTTCGGGTATTGACGTTTTGACGCACGCGATTGAGGCGTATACCTCGGTCTATGCCAACAATTTATCGGACGGACAAGCGATTGAAGCCGCTCGTTTGGTCTTTAAATACCTGCGCCGTTCTTATCAAAACGGAGCAAATGATCCAAAAGCACGCGAAAAAATGCATTATGCCGCTACCTTGGCAGGTATGGCTTTTGCGAATGCCTTTTTGGGTCTATGCCACTCGATGGCGCATAAATTAGGCGGACACTTTCATGTACCACATGGTCTGGCGAATGCTTTGATTTTACCGTATGTCATTGCTTATAACGCGACGGATTGTCCGATTAAGCAAGGAATGTTCCCGCAATATCGTTATCCCTTTGTCAAAGAGCGCTATGCGCGTTTTGCCGATATTTTGGGGTTAACGGCAGGGATTAAAGCCGATGATGTGGATGCCAAAGTCCAGGCTTTGGTTGATGCCATAGAGGCTTTAAAAAAGGATATTGACATTCCGCATGCCATTAAGGATACTCGAGATATGGATGAACAGCGTTTCTTGGCTGATTTAGATGCTTTGTCAGAAGAGGCCTTTGACGATCAATGCACAGGGGCCAATGCTCGATATCCTTTGATTCCCGAGATAAAAGAGTTGTTTTTAAAAGCCTTTTACGGCAAACCGATTTTTGATATGTGTGCCACATCCAAAAAGAAGTAAACGATACCTCTTTTATTGAAAACCCCACCACCACGGTGGGGTTTTTCCATTAAGGCATCCGAAAATCTATCTTGACACATACCGAAAAAAAGAGCTTGTTTATTTAAAAGAAATCCGATATACTTCTCCTCAAGGCGAGCAGGCGCACGCCCCGAGGATTGAACCCCTCTTACAAACAGCCTGATTGCAAGGCTTAAAAATACGCTATTCCAGCTTGAGGCTGGAAGGCCGTAGAATAAGTTTTAAACAAATATACGACACTATTGTTTGTAATAGGGTTCAACTTCCAGTCTCGCCTTACGCGCCAGAGGCGATTTTATTTAACCCAAAAAGGAATACGCTTATATGAAAATCGGACTTGTGTACCTCTCTAAAAGCTCTGTGGGAAGTGGTGGAGCAGAACATATTTTGTGTGATATGGCCAATGCCTTTGTCGAACGAGGCCACCGTGTGTTTGTTTTTATAGACCATCCCAAAAGGAGAATTCGGCCTTTTTATCCGCTGCATAAAGACGTAAAGTTAATCAACATTCGGCACGGATTTTATCGTTATCTACCCCGACATTTTCGAGCTTTGGGAAGACGCGTGATGATGATGTATTATACCGTGCGTTTGACACCGGACGTTTTTGTCTGTTCTTTTATAAACGATTTACGTATGCTTCCCAAAGGAGAAGGATTTGCCAAAGTATTGATGCAACATTCCATACCCATTGTATACTTTCCTCACAGTCGACATCGATATCATGCCTTTCGACAAGCGCTGCAACAAACCTCTTTTATTCAGGTACTTGTTCCCAGTTTTAAGCCGATGCTCAATTTGTTCTATCAGACTCAAATACCTATCGAAGTCATTGCTAATCCTGCTCCTGTCGTCAAGAAACCTCTATCCCTTACTCGTAAAGAGAACAAAACTGTCCTATGGGTCGGTCGAATTTCCCCCGAAAAACAGCCGGATAAATTACTCAAGATTTGGCCGACAATTCACCAAAAACATCCTGATTGGAAATTAGAGATCTACGGTGATGACACGCACAAAGAATATGCCGAGTTTTGTCACCGCCTGATACGCGAACCCTCATCAATGAATGTTTATTTTAAAGGGGCCGTTCCTGATATCATGAAACGCTATCGCCAGGCGGATTTTATCGTTGTCACCAGTCGTTTTGAAGGATGGAGTCTAGCCATGACCGAGGCTATGAGCAGCGGTCTTCCGGCTCTGGGCTTTAAGAGCACACCCGGTGTCTGTGACCTTATCCAACCGGGGCAAAACGGACTTCTTTGTGACGAAAATGACGTTGATCTTCAACAGGGCATTTTATGGCTTATTGAACACCCTCAAGAGCGGGCTCGTATGGGCATTATGGCTCATAAGATGGTTGCTCCCTATGCTCCCGAGCATATTTGGGATATATGGGAGGAAAAATTGCAGAGAGCCGTTCGTGCCGCTCAGGACCTGCGTCTTTAAGACATCAACACGTTTTTCGTAAGCGCTCCTTTCTTCGCCAAAAGACGGGAGCGCTTGACCTTAAAACCATCCGGTTGAACGATTACAACTTCCCGTTAACCAGTTATAGTATCGACCCTTACAAGCCTGACAAGATTCATACGAGGTTTGTGTATCTCTTTTCTCCGTGCATGCCACACACTTGTTGGCGCTGGTTGAAAAGAACTGCCCTGTCGGACAAACACATGTTTTCCCGTTGCCGAATCCTTGCCCAGAGGGGCAAAGACGACACCTCTTATTATACCAGTAGCGCTGAGGACATTTTTGACACTCTTCCCATGTTGTATTGGACGCCGCTGATGATAACGAGCAAAGAGCACACATATTCGTTCCATAGAAAAAGCGATTATCACAAGACGAACATTCGTCCTCGGTGGCTCTGATAGTTCCGTTAACCGAGCAGGATTGACATTGATTGGAAGTATTCAAAATTTCCCCAGCCGCACATGTACATCCCAACCCATCTGAGGTAGCATTTGTGCCGTTGGGACACAGGTAGGACCGAGCATCCGATGGTTTCCAATAACGATTAGGACACTGCCGACTTTCATCCTGTGCAACGGCTATAGCCGATGTGTAGTCACAAGAAATACAGGCTCCATCCGAAGAGCGCCACAGACGCTCACCCTGACCACAAGACATACATTCGGCTTGCGTTGTCGCATGACTTGCTGTTTTACTTGTACAACTCAAGCATGTATTCGCCGCATAGGAAAAATACTGGCCCTCCGGACAAACACATCCCAGCCCATCCGCTGTTGCCTTTGTTCCGCTGGGACAAATATAGCTATACCCCTTATCCGATCGCCAATAACGATTGGAGCAACGCCGACTTTCTTCATATGAGGCCTTAATGGCTACGGAACGGCTACACAGCGAACACGTATCATCGTCGGCTAAAAAGCGTATATTATCTCCACAACCATGGCAAGCGGCCTCAGTGGTTTTAGGCGTATTTGATGCGGCACACAAATACGATTTACCATCCTCTGCAAAATAGCGTTTCCCTATGCCGCAGCTGGCACTTGCCTGCTCGGATGAGACAACGGCCGTTGTGATATCACAATCAACACATGTTTTATTGCTGGCATTAAAGAAAGTCTCTCCGGCAGAACAGGAACACGAAAGCCCATCTTCTGCCACCAAAGAACCATTCGGGCATAGGATGCACCGATCCGTCTGCCAATAACGATTCTGACATGTTTGACAGGCCTCTAACGTCGCATAGCGATTGACCGTATCCGCACAAGAATAGCACTTATTATCTTGCGCCGAGAAAAACGCATCTTGCGCGCATCCGCTACAAACAAGGCCGTCTTCACTGGTTGTATTGCCGGTGCATACCAGGCACATATTGTCCTTTTCTCGCCAATATCGACCTTCACAGACATGACAAGCCCCAAAAGTGGCTTGTTTCGATGCCGTATTTTCACAAGGATAACACTTGCCGTCAGCATAGGAAAAATACTCGCCCGCCGGACAAACGCATCCCAACCCATCCGCCGTTGCCTTTGTTCCGGTGGGGCACATATAACTATACCCATTATCCGATCGCCAATAGCGATTTTGACACCGTTGCGAATTTTCCAAAGATGTCGCAAATCTTCCCGTGTATTGACACGCATAACACTGATTCTTGGACGACAGCGTCCGCACATTCGTCCCACAAGAGAAACAAGCCTCGGCTTCTGTGACAGGATAAGAGGTTGTTTGGGTACATAGATAGGAATAAGAGTTGCTAGCCATATAGCGCACGCCCGTACCGCAACTGGCACTGGCATCGGCATAAGTCAAAATCGCTGTCGTAGTATCACAAGCCGCACAAACTGTCGGCTTTGCTTGATTAAAGAATGTCTCACCTATCGAGCAAGAACAAAACAATCCATCTTCAGAGCCTATTCCACCCTCACCACACAGCATACAAGAATTATTTTTCCAATATCGATTTCCGCAGGCTTGGCACTCAGCCAAGGTTGTTGTCCGAGCCCGAGTCTCTGAGCAGGGATAGCATTTATTGTCGGCATAAGAAAACATATACCCTTCGTCACACTCACAGGCCTCTCCGGATTCCGAAGCCTTCATTCCGGTCGGGCAAAGGCGACATTGTCCTGTTTTGCTTTCCCAATACCGATTGTCGCACATTTGACACTCTTGAAGCGTTGAGACGACTTTCTTCGTATTCGTGCATTTGAAGCACGCATTATTTGCCTGAGCGGTAAACCATCCCGGACATGAACTGCAACTGAGATTCTCTGCCAGAATGGTACTTTCCTTCAGTTCACTACACGAATAGCAACTTCCATTTTTATCCATTAAATGATTTGTATCTTGGCAAACACATCCCGTTCCCTCCTCATTGGGACGAGCCGAATAAGCACACGAGTAGCATGTTCCATCCGTATCCATCCAACCTTTTTCCAAATCGCAGACACAAGATTGCGTTTTTTCATCCCATATGGCTCCGATTGTTTGACACCGATGACAATTCGGGTACTCACCGAAGAAGTAGATCTGAGTGTTGCACTCACATGTTTGTGTTTCCGCATTATAACGCCCGGCACGATATTCGGCCGAATAAGCAGGAGAGGAAACGGTATACACAGCCTCAGGACACATACTATCACAGGTTTTTGTGTCATAATTCCAAGCTTGATCTGCACCGGCACATAACTGACATGAACCATCGGCTTTGGTATAATAGCGAGCGGCTTCATTACAGACGCATTGCCCATCTTTTTCCGTAAATCCCTTCGATTCATCACATCCGGGCAAGCGACACCAGTTATTGATCATTTGAAGTCCCTCAGGACAAGCACATTCACCATTACTTTGTATCACCTGTCCCCGATCACAGAACCAATCGCAACGCCCGTCTTGTTTTTCCTTTCCAAAGGGACATACACAATTTTCATCGGCATCAATCAAGCCACAGATATTTTGTCCCAATGCTTTTTCCGGATCTCCGAACACACACATATTATTGCTGTCACAGGAAGCACCTTCTACCGGACACTTGTAGCCTACAATTTCAGATTGTAGAGAATAGGAAATGTTAACTTCTGTCGAACCAGTTTCAGTACACGCGCCGGTATACACCCATGTATTCGGAGAATTGACAGCATAAACTCTGGAACCGGCAGAACATCCGACAGCATTCATATCAATATAAACCGGAAATTTCAGTGTATAATTGGCATATCCGACTTGATGAATCGTATCATCCGTATAATGCCCGCCGTTCGGCATGTCATTATAGGTATTGTATTGCGTACAGCGACAACCGGATAATCCATAGTCATAGTTGTGATACCCATTCCATCCGTCCAAGAATCCGACCCGAATACGGCCTTCTAACGTATCGACACGTACCCATTTATCATGCTCGGTGCAGAAGACCATATTCCCATTGGCTGTGAAGGGTTCAGAGTTCGGGATACACGCAATTTTTTCACAAGCCCCCAAACGACCATAATATCCTTTCTTTGTATCACATATACAAGCCTGTGTATCCGGATCATATATGGCATCATCCGGGCACTTAACACATCCGTTAGCCGTTAAGTAATATCCATTGGCCGTATCACAGATACAAGCACCTGTTGCATCTGTTATATATCCAGCTTCTTGAGGACATTGACAAACACCGGCTTCATTCTTTTTAGGCAGAACACACATACAAACGCCGTTGACGATTTCAAACCCCAAAGAGGTATCACACACACATTTTCCATCTCCGTCCAGATAAAATCCATTCTGCGTATCACACGTGCAGATACCCTCCGGTGAACACATCTCATAACTATCGCAATCCTCTTTCTTCAGACATTCAACGCATTTTTTGATTGGAGCCCCCGTTGTGTTATCTGTTCCATCGACTAAATAAGGCCGCTCTTTAGGGCATAGGCATTGATTTTGAAAGCCGTCTTTGATAATCTCTACAAACCCATATTGAGTGGGACACACACATTGATCTCCTGTATCCAAATAATTGGATAAACAAGCACATTTCTGAGCCCCTGTCAGCCCTGCAGCACCATCCATTCGGTCGGGGTCCGTACATTGACACGCACACGCATACGGATCCGGATACATATGCTGAGGATTGTCACATGCCGGCACTTGCGCTGCATCAAACACGCATAATCCCCCTATTTCAACCGAGCAATCCGGACACCCCGAGGTATTGTTATCCGACGGGTATCCCAGAGCATCCGTAAAAACAATCCCCACATCCAACGTCTCTTCCTCTTCGTCTATACCCCCCATGCAAATCCGACGCACGATGCTTTTGTCGGCATCATCTTTAATCTGACTTTCCGACCAAACCATAAAAGGCTCCCGTGGCATCTGTTGCATGGGTTCCAGCAACAAAACATAATCGTATGAAATGTTGGACAGTAAAATATCTGAGCAAATTTTCGTGGAAAATTGATTCAAATTAACGATCATGCCACGGCCATCTTTCAACATACTGGCCGATAAAACCGTATCCCCGACGGACGCTTGAAAGGCTTCTTTATATTGAGAGCCGGTATATGCCGGAACATCTGAAATATAACCGTCCCGATTTAATAAATGAAGCCATTCAAGCTCTACCTGTTCCTTTTCTGAAAGAGCACGATAATCAGCCTGTTGCTGCTCTAAATAATGTCCCGTCACGACACCGGCTACCGTTTTAGAAATTAAATCTTCTACCGTTGCAATTTCATGTTTGCGGTTGGAATACTGCCACCCCCAAAACACGGCTATGGATAAAAGCCCTATTAAAAACAATACAATTAAAAGCTCGGTCGTGGTTGTCCCTTTTTCATCTGTCTGTTTTAACATTTTCTGTCTCCTATTCGTTTTCGGGTGGTATATACATCGGCCAATTGCCTTGAACAACATCATCTAATGACTGCAAAGAGGCCCCCATTAAAGACCTGTAAATCCAATAATTGACGATGATACGCTCAACAAAACTGCGTGTTTCCTTAGAAGGAATACTTTCCAAGAACAATAACGGATCATCGTTATAGTTCATTTTCTTTTTCCATTTCATCAAATTTCCCGGCCCGGCATTATAGGCAACCGCCGTAAAAATCAAATTATTCTGCACCGCCTCCGATGCCATCAAACGCAACAAATAATTTTGCCCCAAAGCCAGGTTATAAGCCGGTTCTTTCAGCTTTTGTCGCTTCCAGGGCATTTGTAAAAGCGCCGCCTGCTCCCGTCCCGTCTGAGGCATAATCTGCATCAACCCCAATGCCCCCATGGCACTTTCGGCACGTTTATTAAAACAAGACTCCTGCCGCACAAAGGCAAAGACCAGCGCTTTGTCCACCTTCCATCCATCCTGAGGCGTCCAATTAGGAGCCGGATACCGTGCCTCATCCCCATTTAATGTTCCCGCAATTCCCAATAAATCATCCGCAAAACCATTTTTTTGCGAAATCATCAACAAAATACCTTGAGCTTCTGTATCTGCCTCCAGATACAACTTAGCCAACTCTTTTTGGGCCCACTCATCTGCACCGATTTGTCGCAAGGCATAAAAGCGTGTCAAAGCCGGATGAGAAAAATCTCCGATAACATCATCACTGGGTGTTGCCGGTTCATCCCAAACATGAGACAAATCTTGTCCCAACATGCGCATCGCCAGCAAGCCATAGAACGTCCGAGGGAAAGAGGCTGCCTGCTCCAAATAAGCCCCCACCGCCTGATATTTTCCCTGTTTTAAAAGAGAACGAGCCGCCCAAACCGCTCCGGCGTTTTTAAGCAACGGGTAAGCCGTTTTTGCCTTTGCCACCTTTTCAAAGTAATCCCCTGCCTGCGGATAATTTTCCTGTCGCCATGAGACCAATCCGGCTGTCCACCAGGCTAACGGGATTTCCATTCCAGAATCCAAAACCGGTCTTAACTGTTCCATCGCCAATAAGTCGGCATCATCTATGAAATATGAAAAAGCCAAGGCTGTACGCGCCAATAATAAATCTCTTTTTGACAACAGTTTTTTGGTCGTTTTCTCTTCGATAACACGTTTAGCATTTAACGTTTTGCCTGCCAAAATATAACGTTCGATTTGACGCATAATCCGTTGCGCCTTTTGACGATTAGCCGCATTTAGATAGGAAAAAGATAATCCGCGAATCAAATCAATCGGCTCGATACGTTGAACACCCAAACATGCTCCTGAATTTCCGCCGAAAATACCGCGCGGACGCGGCGGCAATTTAGCTTTTTTTTGAACACCCAAGGCATAGACATCACTGGCAACGGCCAGATCACTGTATTTATTCAACCAATTGACGATCTCTGTCCCTTTTGTGCGGTATCCTTTTGAAAAATAACGATCGTATAAAACATATCCCATCAACAGTTTATCTTTTATTGTCCCCTCGACTTTTTTAGCCGTCTTAAAATCATTTGCTTGATGCGCCTTTAGGATCCGCTGATAGGCGGCGACATCCCTATCGCTCAAAATAGCCGGCCCCGCCACCGTCGGCAAGGCAAAGCCCAAAAGCAAAAGGATATGACAAATAAAATGAATGACGCGCAAAAGATTTTCTCCTAAAACGGAACATATTGTATGCGAGATTTACAATCCTTTTCGGATAGCTCTCCCACCTGACATATTTCCACTTCCATTTTGGGCACTTCCAAAATATGTTCACATGCCACACCGTTTAAATTGATGGCTTGACTTTGCTTTCCCTTCTTTGCGACACCGGAAAATGACAAGTTCACTTTTTGTGTTCCGAAAGTCAAACTAACGGACAGTTGCTTTATCTCCATCGGTAATTGATTTTCCAAGTTCATGGTCCCGCTGCAAAACGAAAAATTACGCGCCGGAGGCAAGGTATTTGAAACATTATCCAAAACCAACAGCACGCGTCCTTTATCCATATTTGTTTGTATTTCTGACTCGTCTGACTGGGCTGCCAACATATCAAAAGCCTCATCTAAGTCAGCGGCTTGTGTCAAGTCGGCGGCAGAATCCACACTTTCTTCGGCGACATTTATCAATCCCTCATCGACTACGGCATCGGACCCGAATATAGCAATCATCGAATCGCTGGCCGTTCGAGAAGGAACACGTGCGGACGGTTGAGCAACCGCAGATCCGGCTGCGGGCAAAGATGTCTTTTTTGATGTTTTTTTGGGGGGCAAGGGTGTCGGCCCTGACTGTTTTGAGGGTACTTCATTCACGACGGGAGCCCTTTGGGACGTTTGTCGGCCCATCTGTTGAGGTGTAGTCGGCTGAATCACAGATGTTTTGGATGCGGCATTTTCTAGCTGAGAAGAGCTTCCCGACGACCGCACGACCGCCAAATCAGGGAACAAAGCTTGAGCCCGTACATCACCAACGGCAATCACACAAACCAGAAATCCCAAAATATATCGCATCTTATCATTCCTCCCTTTACTTCTGACTCCTTTTGGAGTAAGATATTATCCATGTTTCTTACAGTGTAAAGGATTATCAATCAAATGGCAACATTTTTTTTCTGTGGAATCGGCGGCATCGGCATGAGTGCGATTGCTTTGTATCTTAAAAAGACCGGACATGTCGTTTGTGGATCTGACCGTTCATTTGACCAGCATATAAATACGGACATGCAGCATCGGCTGGAAAAAGCCGGCATTATCCTTTTTCCGCAGGATGGATCCGGTATGAACGAGCATATTGACGTGGTCGTTGTATCAACGGCCGTCGAAAGTCGCATTCCGGATATCCAAAAAGCTCAAGAACTCAATCGACCGATTAGACGACGTGCAGAAATTCTGGCTGATATTTTACACACGCATGTTGGGATTGCCGTCGGCGGGACCAGTGGAAAAACAACCGTGACGGCGATGGTCAATCATATTTTATGTTTTGCCGAACAAGATCCTCTGATGATTAACGGCGGCTTATCTCTCAACACATACGGAACAGATGACATATCCAATCTTCATTTGGGTCAAGGAAAGCTTTGCGTCATTGAAGCCGATGAATCGGATGGTTCCATCAACCTATATACACCGGCCATTTCGGTTGTCACAAACATTTCTTTAGATCACAAGCCTATCCACGAGATTCGTCCATTGTTTCAGAACTTTTTAAATCGAACGACTCAAGGAATCGTCACAAATGCGGACGATCCCGAAACACAAACTCTCCAGATAACGCATCCACACCATATACGTTTTTCCTTAAACGATCCGACCGTCGAGTTGTTTGCAGATGACATCTGCATTTTTCAAAAGGATATGACTTTTAAAGTCAACGGTCAAAAGGCTCGTCTTCCCATGATCGGACGACATAATATCGAAAATGCTTTGGCCGCTTTGGGGGCGTGCCAACTGGCCGGCGTTTCGCTGGAAACAGGAATCATGGCTCTGGCCTCTTTTAAAGGGACCGCCAGACGCATGCAGACACTTGGTACTGAAAAAAATATCACGGTTATTGATGACTATGCCCATAACCCGGCTAAAATTCATGCAACACTGGATGCGTTATCGACTCTACCGGGACGCTTGATTTGCGTGTTTCAACCGCATGGTTTTGCGCCGACACGTTTGATGAAAGAAGAACTGCTTCATATGTTAAAACAAACCCTCAACCAAAATATAATTTGGGTCATGCCGGACATTTTCTATGCCGGTGGAACAGTCGCGCAGGATATTTCTTCTCAAGATATTATCTCCCCGCTTCAAGAGGCCGGGAAACAGGCATTTTATGTCCCTCGAACCGAGATACCGACCTATCTGAAACAGATAGCACAAGCCGGTGACCGCATTATTATTATGGGTGGACGAGATAACACATTAACCGAATTGGGATATTCTGTATTAACCACATTGAAAGAGAACTAAATGCCTCAAATTACCCTGATTGCGCCGGCATCTCCTTTGCCGAATTTGAACGAAAAAATATCTCATGAATGGACACGCTTGTGGTCCGATCGGGGATATACGTTAAAATTTGCTGATTCGTGTTTCAAAAGCGAGCGTTTTTTAGCCGGTTCTGATACCTTACGAGCCACTGACATTCAAGCTGCCTTTTCGGATCCCGAAACGACAATCATCATGGCATTAAAGGGTGGCTACGGCTCTCTTCGCCTACTGGATAAATTAGATTATAATCTGATTCGAAAAAATCCTAAACCGTTCGTGGGGTTCAGTGATAATACAGCGCTTAACCTAGCTTTATTGGCCCAAGCCGGTCTTCCCAGTATAACAGGGTTTAATGCTTCTTTCATGTCGCGTATATCCCAGGCTCCTTTGTTATTTCAGACGTTGCAGGAAGCCTTAACCGGTCATCCTCAGCGCTTTTACCATCTCAAGCCGTTATCACACGGTCATGCCAAAGGTCGTTTAATCGGTGGAACACTCAGTTTATTGTGCCATCTCATCGGAACGCCTTATCTGCCGGATATGAAAGGAGCTATTCTGGTCTTAGAAGATGTCGGAGAAGAACCTTATAAAATTGATAAGATGCTGACACATTTACGCCTGTCCGGCTTGTTCCACCTGATTTCCGGTATTGTTCTGGGTAGGTTTGAAAATTGTCTGTCAAAAGATGCGGCCGACGGCTCTGTAGAAACAGTTTTGGGCGATCATTTTTCGGCTCTTTCCATACCCGTCATGACAGGGCTTCCCTACGGACATACAACTGACCATGCCGTGTTTCCACTAGGAACACAAGCTGTTTTGGATACAACGACTTCAACTTTAGAAATCAATCCCCTACCGTTCTGAGTATCTTTAAAAGGAGTTTTCAATGGATACAGAATTACTTGCCCCCGCCGGTGATTTAGAGGCTGGCTATAGTGCTCTTTACTTTGGTGCAGATGCCGTTTATTTGGGACTTCGGCGTTTTTCCGCGCGTGCGGAGGCGACTAATTTTTCTCCTGAAGATTTAGATACCTTTACAGCCTATGCACACTCTTTGGGTCGAAAGGTTTATGTGGCTGTCAACACGCTGGCTCAAGAGGAAGAGTTGCAAGAGGCCATGAATACCCTGCAAACCTGTGCTGACTGTCATGTCGATGCCGTTATTGTTCAAGATTTAGGTATTGCTCGTTTGGTACGACGCTCTTTTCCCGAATTAACGCTTCATGCCAGCACGCAAATGGCCATTCACAATCTGGCCGGAGCGTTGGCATTAAAGAAATTAGGTTTCAAACGTGTTGTCTTGGCACGAGAATTGACATGGGAAGAAATTCAAAAAATCCGGCAAGAGTCCGGGTTGGAAATTGAAGTATTTATTCATGGAGCCTTGTGCTATTCTTACAGCGGTCTATGCCTATTTTCCTCTCTGGAAACGGGACGAAGTGCCAATCGAGGAAAATGCGTTTATTCCTGTCGTGACATATTTCGGATAGAGGGTCGTGAAACACGCGCTTTTTCGATGCGAGATTTAGCGTTAGAAAAAGAGGCCGGACGTTTGAAAGGTATGTCCCTTAAAATTGAAGGACGCAAGAAAACCGCTTTGTATGTTGGTGCCGTCACAGACTATTATCGCCGCATTTTAGATACGGGGAAAGCGGATATCTCTCTTTCGGATAATATCAAACAAATTTTTGCGCGTCCCTGGACAAAGCTGCATTTTTATGGAAAAAACAAAGACGTATTTACACCTGATTTTGCCGGTCATAGAGGACTTCTCATCGGTTCGGTTGAGCGCACGGTCAATCAAAGCATCACATTCAAATTAACACATGACATTGCTCGATATGACGGCGTTCAAATTGATATTCCGGGCGGTGACAAGCCTTTTGGCTTTTCCGTTGAACAGTTAACCCTTAACGGCAAACATGTCTTTGAAGCCAAGTCCCATCAAACAGTCACTGTCAACTTGCCTCCGCATCATCCTTTTATTCCCAAGGGCGCTTCGGTCTATTTAGCCTCATCGACTCAAGTCAAAAGTGCCTATCCCTACACCAAACCCAAACCGGGAGCTTATCGCAATCGCTACCCGTTGGATGTCACCGTATACCTTCATGCGGATGGCTTGACGGCAGAGGCGATGGGAGAAAGCATAACGCTGGCAACTCCTCTTACACCGGCTCGCCAACCTACCCTGGTTGACAGCCAAGTACGAACAGCTTTTGATAAGACGGGAGACACGCCGTTTACTTTGGCCCGGCTTACCGTTGTGAACCCCGAGCAGCTTTTTGCACCGGCTTCCGCTTTGAACGAGCTGAGACGGCGCCTATATGCCATTTTACGAATCGCGCGAAAAGAGCGCTTTTTACCACCGATCTCTTTATCGGCTTCGATACGACAAACACCTCTGTGGAGCATCAAAGTGCATCATCCCGACATGTTATCACACGTGCCGTTCGATCAATATGATGAGGCGGTTATTATGCTGGCGACGACATATCGTCCCGATGATTTTCAAGGATTGCCTATTGATAAAATTCGCTTGGCTTTACCCCCTGTCATGCGCGGGGAAAATCTTTGGAAAAAAACAATTTCAACCTTTTTAAATGCTGGTTTTAAACGCTGGGAAATCGGTAATCTATGTGGTTTGAGTTTATTACCCAAGAACACGGAGATTTCATTTGATTTCACGATTCCCGTCATGAATACCCAAAGCCTCATGAGCGCTTTGGAACTGGGCGCCAGCAGGGTGACATTTTCCCCCGAAGATACGCGTTTCAATATCTGCCGATTAGCACACAGCGGTGGGGCTCAGACATGCTTAATTGTCTATCAAGACACACCCCTTTTTCTTTCGGCAAACTGCATTCGCCCCTATGATTGTTCTGCCTGTGACAGAAAACCTCTGGAACAGCACATTTCAAATGGGAAAGGACAATTCCGTCTGATGTCGCAACAGTGTCAAACGGTTGTTTCTGATATGCGACCCTTGGCTCTGGGGCCCAGCGCTGGCGATATTCCGACAGAGTGGATGCGTGCTGATTTTTGTTGGCGCCTCTACGAGGCCTCTGAAATAGCCTGTCTCTATTCCCAGGTGAAACAAGCCAAACAAATGGCACATACTTTCACCGGGAATTTCCTGAAAAAATTTGCATAAAAGCTGGGGGCACCTTATATGAGCTTCTGTTTTTTTAGCACACATTTTTGAAGGAGGAAAAATGAAAATCATGAAATTATTGATGTTTCTTATCGGCCTGCTCGCCGTATTAGCACTTGGACTCTATCTATCTGCCGGTTTTCTGGTAAAACAAGCGGTTTCCAGCCTTGTGCCGCCTATTACCGGTACATATGCCTCTGTTGATGATGTGGATATCGGATTCTTTTCGGGACAACTGGGGCTTAAAAATCTGACTATCAGTAATCCTGCCGGTTTTTCAACACCGACGCTTTTCAATCTGGAATCCGTTGAAATTCTTTTTGATCCCTCGTCTTTGTTTCAACAGACATTGGTTATTTCACGTATCGCCATAAAAGGTATCAACATTCATGCCGAAATGAATCAAAAAGGACAATTTAACCTAGTCGTTGTGAACGATAATATACAGAGTTATTTAACAACACGTCTCCACGAAACAGCAGAACAAAAAAGTGAAAGAGCCGATGAAACCGGTTCCTCTAAACAAGTTAAAATAAAAGAGCTGGACATTCAGGATACAACACTGCAGCTAACTGCTTTTGATCAAAATTTAACCATAAACATTCCCTCTATTCATCAAACCGATATCGGCAATAATCAAACGCCGGCGGAAGTCATAGCCGTCATGTTGGGCACAATCAGCTCCGAATCGGTGAAAAACCTATTGACTTCTGGTCGTGAGATGTTGGGGCAACACTTGAAAATAGACTCTCAGATATTTGAACACGTCAAAGCCGCCGGAAAAATGCTAGAACCACAAGGCGGAAAACAACGATATCGCATTCAAGATCTATTTTAGAAATAATATCGAACACTCAGCCGCACGGTATTATCACTGTGCGGCTTGATTTTTGTCCAGGCATAATCTATCGCCCACGCCCAATGACGCGTTATTTTATAACTATACTCGACGGCCAACCTGGTTTGATTTAATTGCCAATTATCCGACAACAAACGTTCAGCCGACAAATGAGCTTGCATTGAGGGACCATACCATACTCCTCCTAATTCCGGCCCCATAGCCAGTCCCATATGATGCGCCAAAAATCCACTCAACGCAGCATCCGTATTCCAAAAAGCATATCCATAAAATCCGGAGAAGAGTTCATAAGCCACACCCGTTCCCCCTTTGATATGAGCGATATATCCCTCTTTATCCGTTTTGGGATTCCATTCGCGGCGTATTTGAGCTTTAATATGATAAGAATAAGGATGGAAAAGTGCATTTCGTGCTGAAACGGAAACAATATCAAGCAAATCAAATTGTTGCAAAACAAGTTTTTCTTTCTGATCATAATATCGCAATGTGGTCCGTCCGAAATTGATTTCCGACCCTTTTAACAACCCATCCGGAGCATCTGTCAATGAGTGATAGGCCCAACGCATATCCCATTCTTGAAAAGCCTCTCCCCGCCACCATCCCTGAGAGAGAACAATTCGCTTCGAATCATGGGATAACAAAGGCGAAATCGGTTCCGATACGCGAACATCAGAAAGTATGGGTAAATCACGACGCTTCTGTAATGTATAAAACGTTTTCTTACGATAGGTAGCCAAATCCAAATCCCCCGCAACCGCTTGATACTGCAAGTACTCATAAGCGGTATCATAAATTCTTGCCTGAGCCAACAACGACAAATCACCTAAATCCGTTTCTTTCATATTCTCCAAATACCGAATAAGACATTGTTTTTCTTGCGGCGTCATCACTTGGTACTTTGCTGCAATTCTCTTCTGTCGAGAAGGACGATACTGAATCCGACGGACCAAACCGGGCTTCATGGCCACGGCTTTAAGGGTATCCGCCGGAATCACGGTTCCTCGAAACGCTTTAGCTAACTCTAATGAGGGACGCACGGCATCTAATACTTCCATCAACATATACGAACAATTCTCGCTAAAAAAGAAATACCGACTTTGATTGTGACCAATTTCCCATAAATGAGCCACAAAAAAATGTAATTCCTCCGACGATAGATTCAAAGTTAGTTCCCAAATATCACGATTTTCGATATTATTGTAAGTATTGATGACATCATAATACGGCTTCACGGAAAAACCGCCCAAATAACCTCCTGTCAAGCCTAAGATCGCGAACAGAACACCGCCTTCATTCGGGTCAACAAACGCCCCATAATTAACCCCGTGTGCCACCAATTGTGTTCGCCCCTCCGGAATGTCTATACGAAACAGTGTATGTCCGAATAATGAGGAAGGATTATTCATATATGCATCCGTATACAAAAGTGTTAATGCTGCCGGATTTAAATCACGTTGAAATGATTCAAACTCAGAGCAGGCAGGATAAGGTTCTAACTTTTCTCCGGCTTTTTTTAAATAGAGATAACGGGCCGGAAAGAGACACTTTTTCTTTATATCCCCCTGAGGGTCTTGAAATAATTTTCTGGTTGCCATCAATTCTGTTTCAGGGTTTGTTCGTCCATCCTGAGCCAAAAAGAAACCGGGCGTATCCAGTGTGCTTTTATACCCTCCCAAGACAGCCGGTTGATAGTGTCCCAACGCCAACCAGCCGGCTTCATCAAATGAAACAGCTCCCCTGGCCGAAAATGTCCCAATACAGCATAAAAAGAGAGTCTCAAGAAGCGCTCTTAAGACTCTCTTTACAAAAGACATGGCTTAAAAAAATCCTTATAGTCTATTTAAGCTTGCACATTTAACAAATTCATCAGATTTGTTGCAACCGTCAACACATCTGTATTTTCATCCGAAAAAATAGTGTTAAAGTTCTCTTTAGAAACCGTGGCCACTTCTTCCACCGGACGCCCTAAAATACCGGCGATGGTATATAAAGTTTCTCCTTCGCCGCGTGAGGCATCAAAAGCATATTGCTCCATATTGTTTTCCAAAAAGACAAATAAGACTTTACCTGTTCCACCGGTAATACGACCGTTGGGATCACACCCCAAAGAACCTGAGGTAATACCAAAACTTTGAGAACCTGATGTACCATTTGTCGTCACGGCCAAAAGCTGAGGACCCGCCCCACGATGGCCTTTCCATAAGGTGCTTCCCAATCCGCAACCGGTGCTATCAATAGCCATCGCTTGTGTTGAGGCCAGTAAAAATCCGGCGGCTGCCAGTGTCATAAGTTTTTTCATTATCTTTTCCCTTTCTTATAGTAATACAATGACATTTTTAGGATTACCATAGACTAAAGTTAAAATCAAGTCCCGACAGAGAAAAAAAAGCAAAAAAAGTCCGCAGAAGCGGACTTTAAGATACAATTGATCAGATTCTTTGACGTTAAGCCAAGCTCTCCAGAATAACCGTCCCCTTCTTTTGACGAGCCATCACATATTGCTGGCGTAAGGTATCTCGCACACGATGGGGATTAGGAATTTTATCCATAACAACACGACTTGTTTGATCACTAGAGTGAATATAAATGCGCCCTAAGTCCGCCCAAACATCTATCATAGACTGCTCTGTTTTCGTATCCACAATACGAAACAGCTCAACCTCATCAACAGCTTTACTAAAAATACCCGAAATGACTATTAACCGTTGATTGGTTAAAACATAGGATGTATAAATACGCTTATAGTATAAGGCGATTAAAAAGATACCCAGCGTGACAACCGTTAAAATCAAATAAAACGGGTTGTACTTGACATCAGCGATAGAACCGGTCACATTCCAAATAAACTCTTCATCCGAATTAATGATATTGCTGATAATACGATAGTTATTCATAAAGACTCCTGTAAAAGCATATTAAAACACCCGCGCTTTATTCTAGCGATGAACGCACTAAAAATCAATTCTTTTTTTAATCTTATAAACATTTTATGATATGTTCTTTTTACATACTTTCGTCTTTATTTAAAAAAAAACGAGCAAAAGGGGTAGATTTTTAACAAAATACTACTTAAAGTTGTAAGTGCTTCTAGTGATATTTTTTTATGAAGAAAGGAGAATGAAATGAAAAAATATTTGTTATCCACATTAGCAGTTGCCGGTTTAATGGTTGCCGCGACAAATGCCTCAGCCAGTTGGTCAGGCTTTGAAGCCCCGGCTTATGCCGTTGTTGAAGCCGGATATTCCATAGGGCAAAAAGACAATGACGATTCGGCACTGTTAGGTCTTGGTATGGGCTATCAATTTGACAAGTACATGCGTGCGGACATCATTGCTGATTACCGCGGATGGGGAGAAGTCAAATTTAAAGGTGACAAACATCACAAAACCGATGTCTGGTCCATTCCTGTTTTGGCCAACGCCTATGTGACATATCCGTTTGCCGATGGAATTGGTATCTACGGTATGGGTGGTATCGGTATGGCATTCACCAAAACCGACAAAACCCACGAAACCAAGGGCAAAATGAAGACAAATTTTGCTTGGAATGTCGGTGCCGGTGTTGAATATAAGCTGACACCTTGCTTAGTCATGGATCTGGGATATCGTTATTCGGATTTGGGCCAAGCGCGCATCAAATATCGTAACGGCTTCTCTGGTAAGTCAAAAGCCGATATGCGTTCACACGATATTAAGCTGGGACTCAGATACTATTTCTAATCTGATTTCCTTTCAGAAAGAAAACATCCTGCCCTGCGACAGGATGTTTTTCATATCAAAAACCAACTTATTTTTTAGGCACTTTTACGTTTGTTTTTTTGCAGTAAATCTTCCTCATAATCGTCTAAGTCAACGATTTCATAAGCCGTTCTGTCTGACATCAGCTTTCGCAATAACATGTTGGTATGATAGTGACCTGACTTACATCCACAAAAATGACCAATGATAGGCATCCCCAACTGATACAAATCACCGACGGCATCCAGTGTTTTATGCACAACGAACTCATTATCACTGCGCAAACCCTCTGTATTTAACACCACATCTCCATCAACGACGACGGCATTGTCCAAAGATCCTCCCTTGGCCAATCCCATGGAACGTAAAAGCTCCACCTCCTGTGCAAAACCAAACGTTCTGGCATATCCAATGTGATCTTTAAAAGCTTGCTCGGATAATTTCACCGAGTATTCCTGACGCCCAATGGCGCGAGACTGCTGAAAATCAATCATAAAATCAATGGAAAGCCCCTCAGCTGCCGGATACAAGCAAACAGAACACCCTTTATCATCCTCAAAAGATACTTCTTTCAAAATTTTAATAGCCTTCTTCGGAGCATCTTGAGGCACAATCCCGGCACACGCAATCAACGTTATAAAATCTTTAGCCGAACCA
Organism: uncultured Alphaproteobacteria bacterium; assembly: GCA_944392785.1. Classification (GTDB taxonomy): domain Bacteria; phylum Pseudomonadota; class Alphaproteobacteria; order CAAHEQ01; family UBA3637; genus CALXXW01. Next base: position 54,447 of record CALXXW010000024.1, read on the forward strand.
TCCATGACAGGTACTTCCGGCCCATCCAACTCAACGAACACATTCGTTAAGCCAAAACCGGCAAAAGCCGCCATCAAATGTTCTATTGTTGAAACGGTCACCCCCTCGTGATTTCCGATACAAGAACACATCCGAGTATCCACAACAGCCGCATAACTTGCCGGGATCAGATTATCTTTATCCTTAACATCCGTGCGACGGAACACAATGCCTGTTCCGACCGGCGCCGGCTTCAAACACATTTGCACTTTTTGTCCCCCATGTAATCCTATTCCTGTACATGGTATGGCATTTTGCAAGGTTGTTTCACAATGTTTGTATGGTGATAATGTTTTAATTTCGGCTATCATCGTTAACTCCCTATTGGTTTTCATTGGTTGCAGAATAGCTGAATATGCCGTCAATATCAAATCAATGATTATTTCAAATTATTACAGTCTTTCATAAACCAAAGAATTTCTTGATTTTCAAGGAGTAAACAACTTACATATAAAGACAAGAAAGGAGAAGTGCATGCGCAAGACAAGTTATAAAATTGCCATTATCGGTCCCAAAACAAGCCTTGGCAGCGCTCTGTTAACGCTATTAGAAGAGCATCACTTTCCGCCGGAAAATATCTACCCCCTGGATGCCCATCAATATCAAAACACTTTTTTACCCTACGATGACGGTTTCCTAAAGGTTGAGGCGCTTGATACCTTTCGCTTTGACAACCGTTATATTGCTGTTTTATGCACGGACAGTATTCTCTCTGCCTATAAAGAAGAGGCTATTCAACAAGGCAGTTGGCTTATTGACTGCACGGGACGTATTTCGTCAGCTCCCGTTGTGATGCCAGAAATCAATCCAGAAGCAATCTCTCGAGCAGACAAGCGTATGATTAGCAGTCCGACAGCTGCCGCCGGCGCATTAAGCCTGGTTTTAACAACCCTTCAAAAGAAATTTAAATTACTTTCTTGTTGCTCGACAGGCATTTACAGCGCCGGAGAAATCGGCTTTGAAGCCTCTGATACTCTCTTTAATCAATCACGTTGTATTTATACGCAACGTGAACTTCCTTCCTCCACCTTTCATAAACCATTGGCCTTTAATCTTATTCCCGAGCTGATTCCCAAGCTCAGCACTTTGACAATCCAGCAAATACATCAACTGACGCATGCTCCTATCTTTTTTTCATCTTGCTTTGCACCCGTTTTTCAAGGGCAAGCTCTCTCTTTATCCTTTCTTCTGCCTCAATCGACACGTCTCAAATGTGTTGAAAGAGTCTTAAGCCGCACACCACGCTGCCGTTTAATTACTCAAGCCTCTGAGGGTTTTACACTCTCCCCGATGGATATTTTAACCGAAGACGATATCTACATAACCTCTTTACGAGCGGATGCGGACACCATTGGATTATTTCATGCTTGGATTTTATCGGATAATCTGCGCACAGGAACAGCTTTAAATGCCGTTCACTTAATTAAACTTCTTTTATCTTGACATTTTTTAAAAAAAAAGTGAATATAGGCCTATGACATTAAAAGAAAGACTACATAAGGCTGCTCAGCGCACACGTGTTATCCGCTACAAGGCCTATAAACGAGTCGGTGTTGCCAAACATCGTCACAAGATTGATTTCTCCTTATTTTTAATTATCTTATGGTGCTTAGCAACCCTACCGTTTTTTATTTTACCCACCAAAGAGTACACTTCAGAAACACTGTCTTCCGTCTCCATCCCCGTCCCGGTCGGGACCAATCCGGAGGCCGAAGAAGTTGTTCATGAGGATTTAGGCGATGCACCTGTCGAGCAAGAACAACAGGCCTCTTTAATTGAACTGGAAAAACGCGCTCAATTGGGTGAAGTTTCCGTCGATATTCAATCTTTACAAAAAGGAGATTCTCTGTTATCCGTTTTGGCCGATGAAAACATTTCGGCCACAGAACGCTTGGATATTGCCGAGGCCTTTGAATTACTAATAGACTTACGCGCCCTACAACTGGGGACGCCCGTCATGTTTTTTAAAGATGCCGAGACGAATACCATATTGGGTGTATCCATTCAAATCAAACCCGACGAAACGGTCTCTGCCTTGCGGGAGGAAAACGGATCCTGGACACCATTTTCTCAAGCCAGTCGTATTGAATCTCACACTACGCGCTTAACCGGTTCGGTCGAAAGGACTTTTGCCGGCTCGGCGGCCAAGGCCCTTGTGCCTGAGTCCATTATAACCCAGGTGATCAACGCGTTAGATGGCGAGGTAGATTTTCAATCCGATATTCATGCCGGCGATACATTTGACGTTATTTTTGAAACAAAGACAACGCAAAGCGGCCTTGAAATCGGGGCAAAACAATTGCTGTTTATCGGTCTTCAATTAAAGGATAAAAACATTTATCGTTATTACTACACGGATCATACGGGAACGCCGGGCTTTTATGATGCTCGAGGAAAAAGCGGCGAAAAAGTTCTGCTGAAACGTCCCCTAAAAGCACGGGCTCGGCTATCCTCACCTTACGGGCGACGGCGTCATCCTGTATTATTATATGAAATCTTTCACCACGGCGTTGATTTAGCGGCACCGAAAGGAACACCGATTATGGCTGCTGCCGACGGCACCATTCTTCAGATCGGAAGAAAAGGGGCATACGGGAAGTATATTCGCATCAAACATGATGGTAATTACTATACGGCTTATGGACATATGAACGGCTATCGCGCCGATTTAAAGCCAAGATCAAAAGTCAAGCGCGGAGAGGTCATCGGCTATGTCGGCTCTACGGGCCGATCTACGGGACCTCACCTACATTTTGAAGTGTGGAAAGGGAATAAAACCGTCCCTCCGTTCGGACATAATGCCATTCCCAGCAAACAGCTGAAAAATTTTGAGCTGGAACAGTTTGTCGCCTTTGCCGAAGGGCTTCATCCAGATTATATTTGGCAGGCCGCCGGTACGATTCCGGATGTTCCGCCCCCAAAACCTATTTTTAAATGACAAAAATTTTTCCGTTGAGATTGATATTCATATAACAACGCAACAAATCAGAGCGCATATACGATGACTCTAAAAAAACTCAGAGCAAGCCCATGGGTTTGCTCTGAGTTCAGCATCAACAGGGGCTTTTCAAGAGCCCTTAATCCAATGTTTCTTGTTTCTGTAAATCCAAGGCTTCCTCTGGCGTTGCAGAATCCTCAGCAACCGAACCCTCAGGTGGGAATAACTCTTCCCGCAATGAAGGTTCATCCGCAAAACGCAATCCCCAATCATCGATATAGGCACGAACAGATTTATCCAATGTTTCTCGGGATAAATTATTCTTTTCTATAGCCTCAGCAAACTGCTTTTTTAAGCGCACACAACTGGTCACAGAGGAAAAAACAAAAAATAACTCGGGCTCTAACGGTAAAAATTCCGCAACGGTAATTTCATGATTCATTTTAAAGCGACGCGCCTCAGCCTCCAAGGCATAAGGACTTGTCAACATATAATCGGCCTCTCCGGTCATCAGCATGGTGAAAGCCTTACGTGCACCGGAAACCTGTTGAATATTAACGCCCTCCGGCAATACTTGATATATCAGCGAATAAAGTCCTTCTTCTTGACGGGCTACACCTTTAAGGCCTTTCAGATCGTCAAAGCTGTTAACTTTCTTTTCCTTCCCTTTCATAAAAGCAACTATGACAGAGTTCTTAAAAAAGCTGGGGTATAAAATAGAAGTGCCGTCTCCTAACATACGTTTATCAAAATAGACGCCGGCAATGACATCGACTTGTCCTCGTTTCAAAGCTTTTAACGCAGCCGCATAAGATCGGAATCCCACATTTTGGACACGATATCCCAACTCTTTGGCCAATTGTTCAAAAAGATGATATCCCAACCCGTCATTTTTATAGGCCGTCTTTTTATCTGATGAGACTGTCGTATCAACGTCCACCCAACCAAAAGGGGGATTTGTCACAAACCCAGCCACACGAATCGGTGTATTGCATCCGCAATCTATTGTGCAGCGTTTCACTTGTTTTTTGACAACGACTTCTTCTCCGACATAAGCACGGTTCGAGCGCGTTCCCGTCGTTTGAGCTGCAACCGGACACCCCACCAAATATACAGCCAAGAATCCTATCAACAAGATGTATTTCTTCATTTTTTTACTCCTTTTTTTACCGCCATGACACGATTTTTAGGGAATGTCACCGTAATCATCGTTCCTTGTCCTTCCTTACTTTTTAAAGAAACCGTCCCTTGATGCAATTCAACCAAGCGCTTAATCAGAACAAGCCCCAATCCCGTGCCTTTATGAGCTCGCGTTAAAAAATTTTCGACCTGTGTAAAGGGCTGGAACAAAGTTTTTATTTTATCGGCCGGAATACCGATACCATCATCTGAACACGTCAAACGGAACCTTTTATCCGGCGTTAGCCCTAATGATACATGAATATGCCCTCCGACTTGTGTAAATTTGATTGCATTTGACAGCAGATTTAGACAGATTTGTTTCAAAGCACGCTCATCTGCCAGAATTCGAGCCGTTGCCGGCAATGTGGTTTTCAAGCTGATATGCCGCTCTGTTGCCCCCGGATAAGCTTGAACAACCTCCAACACATTTTCCAACACCTCTTTGGGATTCAAAGGAGCAAAAGATAGTTTTTGATGACCGGATTCAATACTGGACAAATCTAAAATATCGTTGATTAAAGACAACAGCAGTTTTCCGCTTGAGTAAATATACTGAATATATTCCTCATATTGAGGGTTTTGTAAAGGGCCAAACGTTCCGGAAATCATCGCTTCAGAAAAACCTAAAATAGCATTCAACGGTGTGCGTACTTCATGGCTCATATTGGCTAAGAACTCACTTTTAGCCTTATTGGCTGCTTCTGCCGCATCACGAGCCTCGACCAAATCGGCAATCATACCATTAAGCGCATCTGCCTGTTTTTGCATAACCTTTTTGTTGTCTTCCAACTCATGAATCTGTTCTCGTAAGCGCTCTTCGTATCGGCGCAAAGCGATATGAGCCCGTCGACGCATACGAATAGCCGAGATATTTTCACAAATTTCGGAGAGCAGCTGTTGGAATCGGAAGATTAAACTATCTGTAAAGAACCCCTCCGTATAACCGTAAAGGCTGATAACGCCTTCGACTTCACCATCAATTAACAAAGGGAAAGCATATGTCGAAACAGGGCGCAAGCGCCGATGGCGCATAAAAGATTTTCGATAGTACGGCATGTATGTAATGTCTTTGTATCCAATAGGACGGCGTGTCACGAAAGCGCGTATGGCAGCAACATCCGTTAAAGATTCATCCGTTAGATCTAATTCTTTGCGCACATTTGGGAATTGACGTTCGTCACCGACCACGAAAGCGACATGTAGTTTTTTATTGCGATATGACAAAAGAAATGCCGTTTTTAGACCATAGATACCTATCACTTCACTTAACATTTGTTGCAATAGCACGTTTTCATCATCTTCTTCATTAAATTCATGAAGCAATGTTAACACTCTAAAGACCGTCTGATAGTATTTTTCTAACTCAATGTTCCGAGTCTCGGCCGAAAAATTTTGAAAAATCCACGCAATCTCTTGTTTATTTTGAGGGTTCAAATAAAAAGCCGAAATTTGATACAAAACAGGAGCCCCGGTTATCGTCGTCAAGTTCACTTGATAAACAAACGTGTTTTTGCGTGTTAAACTCTGTACGGCTCGCTCAAACAACTTTTTAAATTCCTCCGGTCGACAAGCGACTTGTACCATACGACGGCCCACCAACTCTTTCACCGCGCAATTAACAAGCGGTGCTACTTTGGTATTTGTATACACTATCCGCTGGCCATGTGTAATAAACACACCACCACAACCGTGACCAACAATCTCTTGAAATTTTGATAATTCCTCCTCTGTTGCCTGATTTTCCGCCAGCAACTGATCTGTTGTCATTTTAAGCAAAATTTCCAAGTCATGTTTGCGGAAAAACCCCAATAACTTGACCAAAACGATTAAAACGATACCGGCAAAGATCACGGTCGTATAGATAAAAAGCGTATAACTGAACGATTCAACCAAAAACTGTAAAAACAGGTTGTCCCATCCCAAGTAATTCAAGCTCCAAAAATAGCTGAAAAACACCGACATGCAAAACAAGATTGTAAAAATAAAAAAGGAAATAATCCAGTTTTTATAATATCGTAGATAATACCCAATCCCTAAAAAATGCATTTTTTTCTCCCTTTTCCGAAGACAGGATAACTCAATTTTTTTTAAAAAGACACAAAAAAATGCATTAGCTCTTGATTTTTTTTCCGATTTCCGCTATAAGAAGGTGTCTCATTCGAAAAGCCTCAGAAAAACCGATATGGCAGAGTGGTCGAATGCGGCAGACTCGCTCTCGAGGTCCAACGGACCGAAGATGAACGAAGGGCTTTATAGCCCGAAGGACAAATCTGGCGGTTTGCGGAAAAACGCAAACAAACAACAGATGAAAGAGTCTGACGCAACAATGGCTCTGAGCATTCAAAGGAAAGGTGGCAGAGTGGTCGAATGCGGCAGACTCGAAATCTGTTGTACAACTTGTTTGTACCGAGGGTTCGAATCCCTCCCTTTCCGCCAAAAAACACCCCCTATTCTCTGGGGTTGGGGCCGTTTTCCCCCTCAGTATTTTCATTTTGATCAACTTTATTTCAACGGGTCTGTTTGTGTCAAAAAATCCGTTGCATTTTCTTTCATCCTTTTTCATCTTTGTAGATAAAAGATAAACTTGACAAAATTATGGTTCCGTGCTAATATATAAACTATACCGACATAAAAGCATTCAGGAGAAACACTTGGCTCACGTTTTAAATCCCTTTTCATATTTCAACGATAACTTTGAAATGGATGATATTAAAATCATCTATTGGCCACATACATTGGATGAAATGCCTCGCATTCACGAATCTTCTTTTGACTATTATGCATCCATTTCTGCCGATGTTTCCGACTACATTGAAAAGGACTGGGCGGCACAGTGTGCCAAAAAACCGCTTGAAAATGAACCGCTTGTTTCCGTTAAAGGCATCCATCTGGAAGACGGAACTCTACACGTTGTACCGGTTGATTATAAGGCATGGAAAACAACGGGTAAGAAAGATTTCTATCAACAATACGGTAAGCATGATATTCCTAATCCTCTTAATGTCCAAATGCTGGTTGAAACGAAAGATGAGCACTTAATTTTAGGTCCGCGTCCCGGAAAGAATGTCTTACAAGTTCCCGGTGGCATGCTCCAAGGAGAAGCCGATCGGACGCTCGGTCACATTGATATTAAAAAAGCGGACATCCGTGAATTTCATGAAGAGATTGCCCCTTTGCCGGTATCTCAAGTATCCTTTTTAGGAACATCATTTTATGCGGGACGCGTTTTGTCAACGCTCTATCTGATGGGACAAATTGGCTTAAATGCCGATGAAGTGGCAAGCTGGCGTCAAGAACATAAACAGGACATAAAAAACTTTAAGGATATGCCTGAAATTTGTACCATTCCGGCAACACCTGAAAGAATCAGTGATACCCTAAAAAATCAAAAGCTGCAAGAAACAGCCATGATTGTCCTTTTATTATTCGGTCGCAAATACTTTGGACATCACTGGCTTCGTCGGAATATCAACATGAAAGTGCTAGCTGATCACCTTCAAAACGGTCGTTAACAAAATAACCATCTGTATCCCTCAAGTATCCGGGCGACATTTTTCAACCCCCGCCACTATGACGGGGGGTTGAGTTAAGGTCTTTTGATGATTGACGGGTCCGGAAAAATCCCCTGATTTTTTAATCCCTCCAAAGCGCAGCGGCTTCCTGAACAGAAACCATATCCCCAACATTGACAAGTTTTGCCTCCGGACTCAAGCGTTTCATCAAACCGGTTATCACTTTTCCGTTGCCGCATTCAACAAACGTATCAAAGCCCGCCTCTGCCATTCGGTGAGCAGATTCCGTCCAACGAACAGAGCCAACAACTTGTTCCACCAAACGCTTTTTAATGATATCCGGATTTGTCTCAAATGAGGCCGATACATTTGATACAACCGGAATCGAGGGAACTTCAAACGGTGTCTCGGCCAAGATTCGATTCATTTCGTCGGCAGCACTTTGCATATAAGGACTATGGAAAGCACCGGCTACCTGCAATTTTAAAGCACGTTTGGCACCGGCTTCCGTTGCTAATTGCATGGCCCGTTCAACGGCTTTTTCTTCTCCACTGATAACAATCTGTCCCACGCAGTTATCATTTGCCACAACCACACGAGCCTCTGGTGTGGATGCTTTTTGGACCAAATCCTGCACCTGCTCGATTGATAATCCCAAAAGAGCGGCCATCGTTCCGGGCACAGATTGAGCGGCACGCGCCATAGCCTGACCTCGGGCACGCAACAGCCTCGCCGCTTCACCGATGGAAAAAACACCGGCCGCACATAATGCCGTATATTCTCCCAAAGAATGCCCGGCCACAGCCGACGCCAGTTGAGCCACTGTTTGACCTGTCTCGGCTTCCAGAGCGCGAACAGCAGCCATACCGACCGTCATAATGGCCGGCTGCGCATTCTCGGTGCGTGTCAACTCAGCCATATCTCCTTCAAACATTAACGTACTTAACGCAAAACCTAAGGCATCATCCACCTCTTCAAATACCTGGTGAGCGGCCGTGGATTTTTCGTATAAATCTTGTCCCATTCCAATAGTTTGAGAGCCCTGTCCCGGAAATAAAAAAGCTGTTTTCATCATAATCCTTTCACATAATAGATGAGTTATTTTTGAGCTCTTATTATAACGTTTTTTTCTAAAAAAGAAAGGGCTTTTTATGACACTTTTTTGATAGACGGGAGTCCTTGTATCAAATCGCCGACCTGAACCCGATGACGTGTACACCAACCACCATTGACCTCCATAACGCCGGCGACAACGCCGGTTGAAAAGATCAAATCCTCACTCAACGGTTGCGCCATTGAGTAAATCTGAACAATCCGCCCATCTGATTGATAGAAAATTAAATCCAACGGAATCAAGGTATTTTTCATCCAAAAAGCAACCGTTCTAGGGATAGCATTTGGGAAAATCATCCCCTGATTTTCTGGCAATGTTGGCACAAACATCAATCCTCGCGCCTGTTGTGTCCTGGTTTCGGCGACAAAAGCTGTCAATCCGATAACACGCTTATCCGCTGTTTGCACTGTCACAGACACCTGTTTGGGAAACAAAGAAACCCAATCGGTTGACAATTCTGGCGGATATGATTTTTTTTGAGAAAATCCCCCCCACAGCCCAGTCAGGACAAGACAAATCCCCAAGCCAATCAGCCACAGAGCGCCCTTTCCCGAAACAGATTTCATTTTTGCCTCATCAAGCGTTTGAGTTGAGTGCGCGGAATACCTCCGGATACCCACAGAATACCGAAGAACAACACAACGGATAGACCGATTAAACATACCAGTGCCGTCAAAGAAAGCACGCTTATCCCGTGTTGCCAGTTTAATCCTGTCGCATTTAAAGCCGTTTTTCCACTCCACAAGACACCGCCCATCACGACCGAAGCTAAAAGAATCCTTGGGAAACGATAGAAAAACAGTTTATCCAACCGAAAATCACCTCGACGCGCCAACCGGACCATATATTGGGCCGCGTTAATCCAAACCGTAATGCCCGTTGCCAGAGCAATACCAACATACCCCCAAAATGGCATGAATGACAAAGCTAATATAGCATTTAATATAACTCCTACGATGGCAATTTTCACCGGCGTTGTTGTATCTCCGCGCGCATAGAAAAAGGGAGATAGCGCTTTTGTCATCATATATGCCGGCAACCCCATGGCAAAAACCATCAAAGCACGCGATGTATTGAGTGTGTCTACTGCCGTAAAAGCGCCTCTTTCAAATAAAATACCGATAATAGGATACGCTAACAACATCAACCCAATCATGGACGAAAGCGACAAAGCCAAAGACAGCTCCAACCCTCGATTTAATTGCTCATTAGCCTCTTTCAGTTCCCCGGCTTTAATATGTTTTGATAGGATAGGCAGCAACGCCGTACCTATAGCAACGCCGATAATCCCGATAGGCAACTGAAACAAATGATGCGCATAGTTCAACCATGAAATAGCCCCTGCCCCAACGAATGAGACAAAAAGTGTATCAAAAAATAAATTGATCTGATAAACCCCCGATCCCAATACACCAGGCGCCATTTTTTTCAACAATGTTTTGACCCCGCGGTTCATGTGGCCGACCGCTTTAAGGGGAGGCAGCAATCCGAACACCAATCCGGCCCGACGAATATGCCACAGCAAGAATAGAAATTCAATAATACCGGCGGCCAGAACACCTATCGCCAACGCATACGCCGGCGCAAAATCCGAGTGTAAATATGGTGTCAGGAATAACAACGCCATAATCATGGATAAATTTAAAATGGTCGGGGTAAAAGCCGCGGCCCAAAATTTTCCCAAAGAGTTCAGCATGCCCGACAATAAAGACACCAATGAAACACACATCAAAAAAGGAAAGGTGATTCGACTTAAAGCGGTTGTCAGCACTAATTTACCGGCTATTTTTTCGAAACCCGGCGCCAACAGGAACATCAAAGCGGGCATCAATATCTCCATGACCAGAGTAAATGCCAATAGGACATAAAATAAAAAACTGAACGCGGCTCGAGCAAAAACCAGAGCATGTTTTCGCCCTTTTGTATGATACTCTCCGGCAAACAACGGGACAAAAGCCACGTTTAATGTCCCTTCGGCGAACAAGCTGCGAAAGAGGTTGGGAAAGCGCAGCGCCACGAAAAAAGCATCGGCCATCATACTGGCGCCCAAAAAACGAGCAATTAAAATATCGCGGACAAACCCGACCACACGACTGATAGCGGTACAACCACCGACCGTAGCTATAGACTTCAATAATGACATACCTAGGTTATACTCGAAAAAAGATAAAAGAACAACGAAAATCGACAGAGTTTCTTTAAAAAAGAATCTTAGCGCGGGGCATCACGGCGTGGCGGTTATGCATTTCAGGTGTCTACCGTTTTTAAACCGACAACATGATACTTAAATATTCTCCTCACGATAACGCACCACCATGGGACGAAATTCCGCGACAACACTCTCATAGACGGCACGCTTAAAAGGAATGACCAAGGCCGCGATGGTATCAATATCTTTCCATTCATAACCAACAAATTCCTGATACACACCATTTTCAAGACAAATATCCGCCTCTGAGCCCGTCAAAAGAAATAAAAACCACTTTTGTCTCTGGCCTTTAATTGTCCGTCGCGGAAACAGTTCCGGCGGTAAATCATATTTTCGCCACTTTTTGGCAACGGCAATCAATTTAACCGAATGGGGTGTTAAGCCTGTCTCTTCACGCAGTTCGCGCCAGACGGCTTCCGTCGGATTTTCACCGGCGTCTATACCCCCTTGAGGCATCTGTAATCGATAGGGTGAATTGGATGGGTTAGACCGAATACCCATCCAAACTTGTCCTTTGTCATTGATCAGCATAATACCGACATTTTGACGATATCCTCTACTCACACCCGGATCCTTTCCTATTTTTGATGATAAACCGCAATCCCTCTCAAGATATCCATGGCTCGATCCAGCTGATAATCCGTTTTATCTTCCTCGTCCGTTAAATCATCATTAGCCGGCTTTGCTTTTTTCTGATCCGCTTTTTTATCCGATTTTTTAACTTTTTTCTCTTTTTTGACGGGATCCGTATCATGCGCTTTTTTCCCGACCTCTGAAGATAAAGCCTTATCCAAATTGTTTTCACCATAGCCCTCTATGACCGGTAATTCCTCAATTTTGGCACGAGGCACCCGTACGTCCGGTTCGATACCTTTTGCCTGGATTGAACGCCCGGAAGGCGTATAATACCGAGCCGTCGTAATCTTGATTCCTCCGAACCCGGGGATTTGGCGCACGGTTTGAACGGACCCTTTGCCGAAAGATTTTAATCCAACCAAAACGGCACGCCGATGATCTTGTAGCGCACCGGCCACAATTTCCGAAGCCGAGGCAGACCCTTCATTGATTAACACGACCAAGGGTGCTCCGTCCGTTAAATCATCCGGTTTTGCCGAAAAGCGCATTGTATCCTCCGGTTGCCGCGAACGAGTTGACACAATCTCCCCTTCCGTCAGAAAAGTATCACTGACCCCAACTGCCTGTTCCAACAAGCCACCGGGATTATTCCGCACATCCAGAATAAATCCCAATAATTTATCTTTACCGATTTCTTTGGTTAATGTCTTGATAGCTTCATGCAACATCTCTGTCGTACGCTCACTGAACGAGATGATTCGTAAATACCCGATATCCCCTTTTGCTTCATATTTGACGGGAATAACTTTAATGATAGCCCGTGTAATTTCGACATCAAATGGTTCTTTATCTTTTCGGGAAATGGTAAGAGTCACCTTTGTTTTGGGTTTTCCGCGCATTTTTTTAACGGCTTCGTTTAAAGACAACCCCGAAACAGATACCCCATCGATATGGGTAATATAGTCTCCTGTTTCCAGTCCGGCTTTATACGCCGGCGTATCATCAATCGGGGACAAAACGCGCACAAATCCCTTATCGGAAGTCACCTCCAATCCCAGGCCGCCGAACTCGCCTTTTGTCTGAGTCTCCATTTCCTCAAATGTTTCCGCATCCAAAAAGCCCGAATGAGGATCCAACGAAGAAAGCATGCCATCAATCGCTTTTTCAACCAATTTACGATCATCCGTTTCCTCAACATAATCATTTTTGATCGTCGTAAAAGCCGCACCGAACAATTCCATCAACATATAGGGATCCTCGGTGTTTTTAGACACATCTTCCGTCACCGGAGCTGCCCATACACTGTGAGATATTAATAAAATCATTAAACCCAAAAATTTCAAACGCATCTTTTTCCCTTTCCTACATCATCAATTAAGTTGCAAACCACGGTTGTGGATCTATCGGTTGCCCGCTTTTTCTGATTTCAATATACAGTGTCGGATTACCTTTTTTTAAGACACCTATAGGTTCACCCGTTAAAATCTCCTGACCGACACCGACATTCATACGCTCCATCCCAGCCAACAGCGTCATATACTCATCGCCGTTATCAATAATCATCAACTGTCCATAATTTTTAAAGGGGCCGGCAAACAAAACCGTTCCGTCAAAAGGTGCGACCACATGAGCCGCGGGACGAGCCTTCAAGGTTATCCCTTTTGTATGGGCACCAGAACTTGTCGTCTCCCCGAAAGCCTGCACAATTTGTCCACGCGCCGGAAGCTGTAAAGAACCGCGAGATTTTTCAAATAAGCCCGTCGTTGTATCATTCACAAAAACCGAATCTCGAGGCATCAAATGAGTGGATTGACCCGGCCGCAAGCGACTGCTCCGCTCCACCAAGCGCCGTGTCGTTTGCATTCGCTCTTGTCGTTTTAACTCGGCCCGTCGTTTTTGCTCTGCCTCTAATTTTTGCAATAAATCTTTTAGATCGCTTGCCTGAACGGCCAATGTTTCGGCACGTTGTTTAGCTTGTTGATGTGACACGTCATACTGCGCCTGCAACAAGGCTTTTTGTTGTAAAAGCCGATCCATTTGTTCGGTTCTTTCTGACAACTGAGCCGTTGTTGTTTTAATTTCCAAAATTTGGGATTGCAACTCTGAACGGACTTGTGTCAACTCAGCTAAATCCGAACGCACTTTATCGTTTGTATGTGCCACGGTTGGTAAGACATCTCGCATCAACGCCTGTCCGCGCAATAAAGAGACCGGCCCCTGCGAGGAAATCCACAACAGCTCTCGAGGACGTAAAGCCATTGTTTGTAGTCCGCTGACCAACTGAACCACCTGGGCATCTGTCAAAGCCATTTTCTGTTCCAGTTCTTTTTCTCGTTTTTCCAGTTGATCCCGCCTTTGTTCCAAATCGCTCAGAGCTTCTTCCTTTGTCTGAACCGTCTTAGCCAAAGCAATCATGCGCTGTTGGACATCTTTGACTTCTTGAGAGAGGGCATCTGCTTTTCGGCGACTTTCTTGCTGTGTTGCTCGTTCTTGCCGAAGTTGCGTTTCAAGTTGTCGCAAATCGGCACGTGTCGGAGCTGCTTTGACCGCAACACTTGACAACACAACACTTGACAACACAGCAACCATCGTCACACATCTGAGCAGCAGATTCCTCATCTTAGTCCTTTTTCAACAACGAGTGTCCTGTCATTTCCTCCGGTTGAGGCAATCCCATTAACGCCAACAGTGTCGGAGCCACATCCGACAACCGACCATCTTCCAAGCCCGAAACACCTGCCGCATTGACCAAAACAGCCTGGACCGGCGTCGCGGTATGAGCCGTATAAGGGGCTCCTGTTATCTCATCTTTCATTTTTTCTGCATTGCCGTGATCTGCCGTGACAAACATGGCTCCGCCAACATCCGTTATGGCCTGAACCAAGCGTCCCAAACAACTGTCAACGGCCTCTACGGCCTTAATAGCAGCTTCTAAAACACCTGTATGACCGACCATATCACCGTTGGCATAATTGACAATGATGGCATCGAATTTACCTGATCGAATTGCCTCGACCAATTTATCCGTCACTTCATAGGCCGACATTTCCGGTTTCAGATCATAGGTTGCCACCTTGGGACTGGCCACCAAAATACGCTCTTCTCCGGGGAATAACGTTTCTTTACCGCCGTTAAAAAAGAAAGTGACATGTGCATACTTTTCCGTTTCAGCGATACGCAGCTGTGTTTTTCCGGCTTTGGACAACACCTCTCCGAAAATGTTTTTTAGGTCTTCCGGAGGGAATAACACCTTCATCCAAGCATTGTGATCGGTTGAATACTCTGTCATCGCCACGGCATCAGAAAAGTGCACGACGCGTATGCGCGAAGCCAGATTAAAATCCGGTTGCAGCAACATTCTGGTAATCTCTCGCGCCCGATCCGAGCGATAGTTAGCCATTACCACGGCATCTCCGTCATGCATACCTTGATAGGAACCCAGCACACAAGGAATCACAAATTCATCATAAACAGAGGCCGCGTATGACGCTTCTATAGCCGCATCGGCCGTTTCAAAGCGAGCCCCTTCGGCGTTGACCAAAGCACGATAGGCTTTATCCACACGCTCCCAACGATTATCACGATCCATCGCGTAATAACGACCGGAAAGCGTCCCCAGAGACACATGCGGCATTTGAGCAATTTTTTCACACAGCTCGGCCACAAACCCTCGCGCAGAATCCGGCGGAGTATCTCGTCCGTCCAAAAAACCGTGGATTACAACGGATACGCCGTGTTTGCTTAAAATATCCGCCAA
Source organism: uncultured Alphaproteobacteria bacterium (assembly GCA_944392785.1). Lineage (GTDB taxonomy): Bacteria > Pseudomonadota > Alphaproteobacteria > CAAHEQ01 > UBA3637 > CALXXW01. The sequence continues at coordinate 69,774 of CALXXW010000024.1, forward strand.
CGCCACAATATGTGTTTGTTGTGCGTGAACGCCGCCGGGTCCCAACAGCCCCATCAAATGGCATACACCCGTTGCTGCCTTGACCTTTTGAATCAGCTGTTGCAAAACAGGGTTTTGTGCCAAAGCACCGGAAGCGATGGCTTGGTCGATGCGAGGTAAATCCTGCATAACGACGCGACCGGCGCCAAGATTCGTATGTCCGACCTCTGAATTTCCCATTTGCCCTGCCGGCAAGCCGACATCTAATCCGGAAGTCTGCAACATAGCCGTTGGCCATTCACGAATCAACCGATGCCATACCGGTGTTTGCGCCATTTCAATAGCATTATTTTCTTTTTCTGCGCGGTATCCCCATCCATCCAAAACGCAGAGCATAATCGGTTTTTGTACCATTTTTGATTTTCCTTTTCTGATAAAATAAACTTTGTTCATTCGGTATTATAAGTTAAAAATAAAAAAAAGTGTATCATTTTTTTAAAAAAGCGTGCTTTTCTAAAAAAAAAGAGTATACTAAGAAAAGTTATTAGGTAAAAGAGAGAGGCTGATGATTTATCAAAAAACCTTTTCGCTTGTATTGGCTCTTGTGATTTCCGGGCTTATAATGGCTACCACAGCCGTGGGCCTATGGTTATATCACATCCCATTATGGCTTTATTCCCTTTTACTGATACTATCGACCGTCCCTGCGTTTATGGGGATTTTACGATTCGTTCAACAACGGCAAAATCTGCTGGAGAAACAAATCAATGAACGCACGCAAGAGCTGCAAAAAGCTTTACGCATTGCCGAAACTGCCAGTCAATCCAAGTCTGACTTTTTAGCTAATATGAGTCATGAATTACGAACGCCCTTAAATGCCATTCTTGGGTTTTCAAGCGCCATGGAACACGAAGCTTTTGGCCCTATCGAAAACCCGACTTATCGAGAGTATGCCGGCCGTATTTATAAAAGCGGTGCCCATTTATTAGAGCTGATTAACGATATTTTGGATTTATCAAAGATTGAGGCGGATAAACAAGTTGTCCATTCCGAATGGCTCAAAATAGACACCGTATTGAATGATGCTCTTCAAATTGTTTCCGGATATCCCGATGCGACGGCCAGGACTATTACCGTCCAGCCTCACAATCAACTTCCCAAACTGTTAGCCGATGAAAAATTGGTCCGGCAAATGATTTTAAACATTCTTTCCAATGCCATTAAATTCACCAAAGAAAACGGACATATCCGTGTTATGCTTTCCGAAGATGAGGGAGGTACTTTTACATTAGCCGTCTCAGATGACGGGATAGGCATTCCGGCCGATAAAATTGCGACGCTGGCACAACCCTTTATACAATTAGAAAATGTCATGACTCGTTCACATAAAGGCTCGGGTCTGGGGCTGGCATTGGTGGATCGGATTATGAAATTGCATGGCGGTCAAATGAAAATTGAAAGCCAACTGGGACAAGGGACAACCGTGTCTTTGATTTTCCCAGCAATGCGAATCGAAAATAAAAACGACATTGTCATTGCGTGATGAAGAAAGGAGAAAAAATGGGATTTTTATCGAATTTATTTAGGCCAAAACACAAAGAAATCACCGAATCCGATTTACGACGAGCCTTACAAAATGAAGAATTCATATTCTACTATCAACCTGAATGGGATTTAAAAACCGGTGAAGTGTTAGGAGTTGAAGCTTTGGTTCGTTGGGAATCCCCCTCAGGTATTATTCCTCCGAACGATTTCATTCCCATTTTGGAAAAGACCGGCATCATTCATGAATTCACGCCTTATCTTCTTGAAAAGACGTTGACGGATTTAAAGCGTCTGCATTTGGCGGGCTATACATCCTTATTTTTATCAATCAACTTGTCCATGATTCAGCTACAGGATGCCGAGCTTCCTCAAAAAATCACCAATGCTCTGAATAACGCTGCCATCTCAACGGACAAGTTGGAGTGTGAAGTCACCGAAACACAGGCCATCAAAAAACCGGCCTTGGAAATCAAAACATTGGAAAAGTTGCGTGAACTGAATATCCGACTTTCTATTGATGATTTTGGCTCCGGCCATTCCTCTTTCAATTATTTACGTGAATTGAATACCCAAAAGCTGAAAATTGACAGAGAATTTATCAACAGCTTGTTTGAGAAAAAAAGCAATGAGACCATCTTACAAACAATCATAACATTGGGACATAATTTAGGACTGATTGTGCTGGCCGAAGGCATTGAAACCAGCGAACAGGAAAGATGGCTACGCGAAAACGGATGTGATGTCGGTCAAGGCTTTTGGTTTTCGAGAGCTTTGCCCATTAACATGCTGATACCTTTTTTGGAAAATCAAAAGATTAAAAAGTTGATATAAACATAGAGCACACAGATATAGGCATCAAAGACATGAATCATTTACGCAAACCGGAGCTTCTTTTACCGGCTGGTTCTTTGGAGCGCTTAAAGACCGCTTTTTTATACGGAGCCGATGCCATTTATGCCGGCATGCCGGGTGTTTCACTTCGTAATAAAACATCTTTTACGATGGATGATATGCAAGAAGGTATCACCTATGCGCATACGTTGGGTAAAAAGGTATATCTGACAATTAATTTATTTACACACAATCACGATTTAGAGCGACTGGAAGCCTTTATCAGTCACCTTTCCGACCTTAATCCCGACGGTGTTATTGTTGCTGATCCCGGCGTATTTGGTTTACTTAAACAACGTCTTCCGCAACTGCCTTTACATATTTCAACCCAAGCCAATGTCTGCTCCAGCCTAACCGTCCGGTTTTGGAAAGAACAAGGCGCGGCTCTTTGCGTGTTGGGACGAGAGGTTCCTTTGAAGGAAATCAAGGAAATTCGAGAAGACTGTCCCGATATTCGTCTTGAAACCTTTATTCACGGAGCTCTGTGTGTCAGCTATTCGGGACGCTGTCTTCTCTCTAATTTTATGACCGGACGCAGTGCTAACAAAGGGAATTGTGCGCATGCTTGCCGTTGGAAGTATCACCTGTATACGGGGCCGGATGAAGATCGGGCATACTACCTAGAGGAAGAAACGCGCCCCGGAGAGCTGATGCGTATTGATGAAGATGAACACGGCACGTATATTATGAATTCTCGTGATTTATGCTGGATGCCTCGCCTGGACGAGATATTACCGATTGGCATTGATTGCTTTAAAATTGAAGGACGCAATAAATCGGAATATTATGCCGCCATCACGGCACGCGCTTATCGCCAAGCCATTGATGATTGGTTTCAAGATCCGGAACATTGGAGCTCTGAACCATATGTTGCCGAGTTAATGACGCTGCAATCACGTGGTTGGACGGTTGGTTTTCTGGACGGGAATGCGGGACCCGAAGCACAAAATTATGATGTTTCGGCCAGTACGGGAGCATGGCGCTATGCCGGTCTTGTTCGCGGCGTTAGCGAAAACGGCTTGCGTATGGAAATTAAGCATAAAATATCTCGCGGTATGGTTTTAGAGTTTTTATCACCCTATCAATTCCAGCCCATTCGTATAACCGTCAAAGATTTTTATGATGCTCGCACGGGCAATATGGCTGAAAACCTGTCTTCCGGACATTTGGGGCAGGCTATTGACATTCCTCTTTCCCCCGATGTCATAAGGCTTTTACCGCCTCTTTCCGTCGCACGAACGCACCTATCAGATTAACTTCCTGTTAACCTTTAAATAACTTTTTGAAAAAAGGAAAAAAAAGGTGTTGCAAATTATTTTTTTTCATCATATATTGAGGCTGTTGTATAAGAAATCATAGGGAGTTTTAATCATGACAAACAAAATTAATGAAGAAAATATCCGCGTTGCCGCTTATTATATTTGGGAACAAGCCGGACGTCCGCAAGGGGCTGAAGTTGAATGCTGGTTTAAAGCGTGTGAGCAATTATGCGCCGCTACCAAACCTTCTTTGAAGAAAGCAGGACAAAAAAAGGCTGCCGTCAAAACATCTCCGTTAAAGGCGACGGTCAAACCGGCTCTCAAGAAAGTTGCTCCGGTCAAGGCCGCTGCAAAGGCTATGGCAAAATCCGTTTTGAACAGCACAAAAGTAGTTGCAAAACCGGCTGCTAAAACGGCCTCTGTCAAAGTAGCGGCTAAAAAAGCAAAACCGGCCGTATCTAATGAACCGTTTTACGGTATCCGCAAATAAATAAAGCCGGATAAAGGAACAAAGCTCTGTGTCAAAGCACAGGGCTTTTTGTTTATAGATAGGCTTTTCCAAAAAAAAGACTTGCTTTTTGATGAAAAAACGTGTATAACCCTCAAGTAAGAAGGATGGGTGGCCGAGTGGTTGAAGGCGCACGCCTGGAAAGTGTGTTTAGGTCTAAAGCCTAACGCGAGTTCGAATCTCGCCCCATCCGCCATTGATTTGCTCCATTCGGGGCTTTTTTTATGATTATTCTTCCTCTATCCCGCTTTGATTCACATACCTCATCTCTCACAAAGGGATGATGGTCCCCTTGGACTCAGCGACTGGCTTGTCACAAGGCGTGATAGAGACGATTTGTCCCTTCCAACTAACTTTCCGCGAACCGATAGAAAAGGCTTTTGCTCTTTATCTGAAAGATAGCCCATATCGGGATAACCTAAAATCCCGCCCCGCTTTCTTTTATAAAATTCACTCGGGCAAAGGGGGGTATTATCATAAAAGACCCGATACATGACTCAATCTTAATATAGATTCGATACAACCGAAATGTTTCGTTAGAAACAATTACCGGCGGTCATAAACGATTTTTCCCATCCATTTCTTGAATAGGGATACAAAGAAGAGATAGCTTTTCTCACATAAAAACGCTCGGATTTTCCTCAGATTCTACTGTCTTTCCATTTCCCGACAACAGCGCAAAAGAGCCTCACGCCAATGAGGTGTTTTGACGCCAAAGACTTGACGAATTTTAGTCTTACTCAACACACTATATGCCGGACGAATGGCACGTGTGGGATAGTCCTCTGTTCGAATCGGCTCTACTTGGCAAGGCAAACGACAAGCCTTCATGGTTTCAACAGCTAAATCATACCACGAACAAACGCCCTCATTTGTGTAGTGATAGATACCACTGACCTGAGGAGACAATTGTGGCAAAATCCGCACAATGGCATCTGCCAAGTCAGCCGCATAAGTCGGTGTTCCTATTTGATCGGCAACAACACCCAAATGGTCTTTTTCTGCGCCCAAACGCCGCATTGTCTTGACAAAGTTCGAACCATACGGCGAATAAAGCCATGCTGTACGAATAATAACAGCTGTTTTGGCCGTCTCAAGGACAGCCTTTTCTCCGGCTCGTTTCGTCTGTCCATAAACAGATAGAGGATGTGTTTCATCTGTTTCTAAGTAAGGATGGCAATGACATCCATCAAAGACATAGTCCGTTGAAATATGAATCAACTGAGCCCCGGTTGCAGCCAAATTTCTAGGTCCCTCACAATTAACAGCTGCGACCAATTTCGGATCATCTTCGGCTTTATCCACGGCTGTATAGGCCGCGCAGTTTATAATGGTTTTAATCCGATTCTTGTCGACAAAAGCACGAACGGCTGCTGCATCTCGGATATCTAATTCATCTTGGTCCACACATACAGCTTCCGGCAAGCGATGGCACAATTCCGTGCCCAACTGCCCTTTATGACCGACAATTAACAACATGTTCCCGCCTTAATATATCAGAAAAATTTCCCAACAACTTATCTTTATCGGATATCAACACCTTCTCTGGAGGGACTTTCCAATTGACACCGACCGTTGCATCATCATAGCGTATACCGAATTCTGCCTCTTTACAATACGGATTATCCACTTTATAAGCAAAAACAGCCGTTTCGCTTAGAACCGCAAAGCCATGGAGAAACCCTCTTGGAATAAATAATTGGCGTTGATTTTCATCGGATAATTCCACCGCAATATGTTTTCCGAAAGTCGATGAACCCGGACGAATATCGACCGCCACATCTAAAACCTTTCCGCTGAGGACGCGCACCAATTTAGCCTGAGCCGCATCCCCCCACTGACAATGCAAGCCCCGGATCACTCCATACGAAGACTTGGATTGATTATCTTGAATGAACTCAGCTGTGATTCCATGTTTTGCAAACTCGCTTTTGTTATAACTTTCGAAGAAATATCCACGAGCGTCTGCAAAGATTTGAGGTTCAATGATTAAGACCCCGTCTAAATCCGTTTTCATAACATGTATCGCCATTGACGCTCTCCTTTATCTTGAGCAGCGTTATATCACGTTCTGTCACATAAGTCAAGTCATCTTGACACCGTGAACAAAAAGTCTTATCCTAAGTAAGAGAGAGCCTATTCTCAGGCTGGGTCGGAGGGATGTCATGCTCAAAAAATACCTATTCTGTTGTTTCTTGTTTTTATCAATGTTGTCAACCGGTGCTATGGCAAAAAATTACTTTACACTGGATAACAAGGCGAAATTCTTACCTTTTTCAGAGGCAGAAACCCCTCAAATGCTTGTTAAAAATCTGACGGGTTCCTTAACCAATGATGTTGACAAAGCACGTATCCTGGCCGCTTGGATGGTCTATCAAATGCAACGAGACGGCTATCGACATAAAGAGCTGATCAAATACAGCAACCGTGGGTTCAAGGCTCCGCCGCCTCTTCAAAATGACCCGTTTAAGACCCGTATCGGAACACCGCAAGAATTTGCTGTTCTTTATCAACAACTCTGTCAAATGGCCGGTCTTGAAACCATTGTCATTAACGGCTACGCTGGCTGGAACATTCCGAAAACTAATCCGCTACAACCGGTTGTGAACGCCGCCGGCATGATATTAGGTTATATTCCGACAAACTTCGACTTACAACGCTATGAAGCCGCTTGGAATGCCGTCAAATTAGACGGCGAATGGCAACTAATCGATACATATTGGATGATTGCCAATCCCAAACTGATGGAGGGACAAGATTATAGTTCTCGACGTTCCATGGAAGCTTATTTAAAACGTCGAACAATTAATCCGCCATCATTAAATCGTCTGACACAAAGCAAACGCATCGACAACGACTATTTCATGGCCAATCCTCATCAGTTTATTAAATCTCATTTTCCCTCTGATGTGACCTGGCAGCTACTACCGGTTCCCACCACATGGGCTGTTTTCACAGATTAAGCATCCGCCTTATTGAAACAGTTTACCGATAATGCCCGGAGCCATAGAACTGAGCGTATTAAAGGAAATTTCCGGCGTCTGAACAGATCCCGTCAGTAGGTATTTTACACCGACCAATCCTCCACCTTCTCCATCTCGAAATAATTGTCCAATCAAGGGTATTTTTCCCAGCAAGCTATTCACTGCATAGGCTGGAATAACCGAACCGTTTAAATCCAAAGCATCTACCCGAGCTCGTCCGGTCACCGTAATTCCCAGCGTTGTCCCATACGCATACCCTTCTGTAATAAACATGGTCTGATACGGCGTCAACTCAAACGGGACTTCGGCTTTATCAAAATGCAGCTCTTTTCCGCGTAAAGCATCTACTATTCCCAAAATTGTAAATGCCTGCACGAAGAAACCGGGATCTTGGAAATTAAAATTCTTAACGTCAATAGTTCCCAATAGACCACCTGATACCGGTTGCTCTGCCCGTAGAATCAACTCACCCCCACTGATACGATCGGTTAAATTAAGCCGATTTAATAAATCGCCCAGATCGCTTGTTGTGGCTTTCAGAGAGCGATGTTCCGTATCAAAATCTGCTCTGAATGGAACAGCTCCCTGTGCCTCCATACTGAAATCCTGCCAAAAGTAGCCTTGACGCTCTCCCAGTATCATGATATTTTGCAGCGGTAGATTCGGATTCAAAATCAATTGATCCAAACGGATATCCAGAGAAACACTCACCGGTTGCTCCTGCACGTTCGGGATTTTAGCAACACTATCGGACATATCTGAGGCTAAGGTCACAGCTGTTTTTTCTTCTTTTTTATCTCCGAATAATCCGGATAAATCCAAGGACTTACCCCGGACATATAACCCAAAGTTCTGACCGGCCTCTATATCTGCCATCAAAGATACATCCGTCCCCTTTGCTACCAACTCCACCAGGTCAAGTTGAATTTTATCCCCCCAACCGACAGAACCGTTCACTCGCAAAGGCGCGCCCTCTGCTTGTCCAAGTACCTTACCCTTTAGAAAGCCTTTTGTTTTGTCGGCCGATAGCGTATACTGTCCGTGAAACGTCATTTCTTCACCGATTTCTTTCGTGAGAGCCAAGGGTTGTATTTCAACTTTTGCTTCCGTGAAATTTAAGCTGGCTTCTCCGGACATATCACCTGTGACCAGTTGTTTTAAAGAAACATCTCCGACGATTTGACCCCTGACACATGGCGGCATATCGGGCCACAACATCTGAAGCTCACCATCCGTAATCGCCGTATTCAATGCCAAAGTCGTACGCACATCCGTTGATTTATTGGCCGTAAACGACTCGCGCCAATCAAGAGTCAGTGGAATTTGATTAACCTTTCCCGTGCCGGTTAAGTGTAATCCCTCTGTTTTGACGGTTAAAGCCAGCTGACCATCTGTCAATGTCAACGGTGTTTGAGGAATCGCCGCTATTCCGTCAATAATATCTGCCGTTAAATTGACGTCAACATCCGATACGGACAGTGTCTCTGTCAAAGGAAAACGCAAAGACAAAGCAACCGTTGTAAAACCTCCCGTCTGTTCCGGATCCAGGTTAAAAGCCTGAGCAAATTCAAGAGGAGGATACGAAATAATACGCATCGCATCCTGAACAGGTCCTCTGGCTTGCAAATCTATTTTTGCATAAGACTTATCTTGATCCAAATCCATTAAATAGACATCGGCTTTTTGCAATTGAATATCATCTTGTTTTCCCGACTGCGCATGGATAATCACCTGATCCAATGACAACAAAACCTCACCATTGACGCCTTGAATTTCCGGGATTTCAGGCAGGTAGCGTACCGAAACATCCTGTACGATTATTTTACCTTTTACATCCGTCAGACGTCCTCCCTGCAGCGTCAGCTGAAAGTCCCCCTGAGGTGCAAAACCTGCCGTCAAATTATCCGCCACCCAAGCATGCGCATCAGCTCCCAAATCCGCCGGCCATACTTGAGGGACAAACTTGATTGGGATATCCTCGATTCGTGATGTCACAACAGTTTGAATACGTGATACGTCACCTGTTTCCCAATAGTCATCCAAACCCGTTGTATCGACCGCTATTTTTGCTTTAATTCCCTCTTTGAGAACGGCATATGACTTATCTATATGGACGCCTGTCAAGTCTGGGTCGAAACGACCATTCAACAACAAAGATCGTATCCGATAACGATTCGTTAAAGGAGAAGGTAAAGAGATAACCCCCTCTTTCACACTTTCCAGCTGAAATTTTAATTCAGAGACATAATATCGCGGATTTCGAACAAACCGATTAAAATCCAAGACACCGTTTAGGGTAGCTTTAACCGACAAATCAACCTCGGCCAGCTCAGGGAAAAAGCGTGCCAACCGGTTTAATCGTATGGGAGAGGCCACCACTTCAAAAGAAAGCTCGTTTGAAAGCTCCCTCATTTCCGCCTCTAATCCCATGTTAATCAACGAATCATTCGCCCGCAAAACAATCGCCCCTTGTAAAGAGTGTCGAAATCCTAACTCTTTTTCATAAACCATATTAAATTCCGGAATACTGAAGGTTTCTTTTTTTTGGCGATCATCAATGCTTAAAGACGCGTCTTGAATCCCCAGATAATCAAAGCTTTTAAAATAACGTATCAAGGCATGGAAATCCGCTCGAAACATATGATTTTTTTCGGGCTGAGCCGCGACTTCTTTTGAGTCTTTTTTCGTTTCATGCTCTTGTTTATTCATCAAGAAGAGCCGACCTTCTTCATCAATAACCAAGCGAACAATCGCCTTTTCGACCTGAATGGTTTGAGGCACATAATCCAGCGTCAGGATATTTTTAAGTCCGTAAGACATTTCAACGGAAGGCAGACTAATCATTTCGGTACCATCCGAACGTTTAATTGTCAAATGATGAATATCCAAATGAAATAATCCCTGCGCTTTCAGTGATGCCGTCAACATAATCGAATCGACCGAGACCTGCATATCCACATCATCTGGTATCATCCGCTTTGTCAGTTCCGGCAGCAAAAAGGCCGCATCTAAAGGTTCTGCATACAACCGCCAAACAACCAAGCCAAAGGAAACGCCTAAAAAGGCAATTAAAATCTCTACACTTTTAATCAGTGTCTGCCATGTTCCCTTAGAAATTCGACGCAAGATTTTAAATCGCATTTAAATAAAAATCCTTCCATACGCCTTCAATATAAACAAAAACATCCAACAAATCAAGCCGGACGCCATAGGGACGATGAACCATGAAGCCAGCACACGTCCTAAAACAAGCGGTTTCAAGCCATAGCCTCCTTTTGTCAAGGCAATACCGATAATCGCACCCGTCATGGTGTTTGAAAGCGGTAAAGGGACCAAAGGAAAATATGGCCATTCCAGACGTATCAACACATGCCGCAATCCCTCCCACGAAAACAACATCATGGTTGTTGCTGACACAAATCCCACGATTAAGGCTTCTGAAGGTGTCATGGGGAACAATCCCGAAGTCATGGTACGAATAACTTTTTGATCAGCAAACATAAATCCGACGGAAACAGCCAAACAAATCGCGAACGTCAAAAACAGATCTGCTTTTGGTAAAATTTTCAGATAAGGACCGACAATGGTCGAGATATTATTCGCCCCCAGCGCATAGGCTGCATACGAACCGACAAAAACCAATCCCATTCGAATCATCCAATCCCGTTGAAAGAGAGGTATGGGATGATACCGCACCCATCGGCGTATGGCATTCATCAAAAAATAAGCCAAGAACATGGCTAAAAAGGGGCTATAGCACCACGCCAAAATCACTTGCTTTAACCGATAACTATCCATATCTAAGTGATGAAATAAATTCCAGCCGATTAAAGCGCCCACAACCGTCTGAGCAATGGATGCAGGAACCCCGCGCCAGGTTAATAGCTGCAAAACGACAAGAGCACTCAAACAAATCACAAACGCATCTATCAACGTCTCCAAGGGGGCTAATTTTAAAATACCGTTTGTTGTTCCGTCGCTACTCATAAAAGCCCCGGCAAAGACACAAACAACGGATAAAAACACGGCCGTTTTAACGGATAACATACGCATACCTATGGCCGACCCGAAAAGATTGCTCAGGTTATTTCGACCCAACGCTATTCCCAATAAAATGCCGACCGATAAAAAGAGAATCATCATACTGTATGCTTCACGGCAATAACGGTCAACACATCGGCCGTATCTTCGGCCATATCCGATAACTTTTCAATGTTATAAATAAAGTATTTCAATTGTGTTTGACGTGCCAAAGGTTGTTTTTTGTCACTGAAAACGGCTTGTTTTAAATCGATTGCCTGGATATCGACTTGATGCTCTAACAAATAGACTTGTTGAATCAGCTCATTCACATCCACACCGGCAAAGAAGTTCTTAACAGCCGAGATCAGTGCGCTGACGCAATCGGCACTTGTCTTTATCATTTGAGTGATATCCGTTTCCAAAGCCTTGGGAATTTTAGGATGCTCAATCGCCAATAGTATCAGATCACTTTCATATTTATTGATGATTTTATCACATCCTTCTACAATTTTTAAGATATCCGAACGCATATCCGGCAGCAGCATTTGACTGTAAAGCTGGCTTTCGACTTCGCGACGTAAAGTATCGTTTTCCGCCTCCAAAGCGCTCACCTGATTTTTTAAAGACAGAAAATCATCACTGACTCCTGAAGAAAAATAACGTTCATATGCGCGAGAAAACAAAAAACCGGCCTGAATAATGTTTAATAAAAACGTTGCTATTTTAGCCTCAAGCTCCCGCGTTTTACGAAACAACACGAAATGACTAGATATCATTCTCATCCCCCTTTTTATCTGCTTTTACACCGGCCAAAGCCGCTCGCATAAAAGCATCCAATTCTCCATCCAGAACACCGCTGGTATCAGAGGTTTCAACACCCGTTCGTAAGTCCTTGACCAGTTGATAGGGCTGTAGAACATAAGAGCGAATTTGATTTCCCCATCCATTATCTCCCTTGGCCACTTCAATCAAGCCCTGCTCTGCACGTCGTTTTTGCAGCTCCTGTTCATAAAGACGGGAACGCAACATATTCCATGCTTCCTCTTTATTTTGAAATTGAGACCGCCCCGTTTGACTTTGCACAACAATACCCGTCGGCAAGTGCGTAATACGTACCGCACTTTCCGTACGATTAACATGCTGTCCCCCGGCACCGCTGGCACGATATAAATCAATGCGACAATCTGCCGGATTAATCTCAATTTTTATGCTATCATCTACGACAGGATAAACCCAGACGGAAGCAAAGCTTGTATGCCGACGTGCATTGGCGTCAAAAGGAGAAATACGCACCAGGCGATGAACGCCTGATTCATACTTAAGCCATCCATATGCGTTTCGACCTGAAATTTTCAAAGTTGCGGACTTAATCCCGGCCTCTTCTCCGGCACTTTCTTCCAACAAGCTCACTTTGTAGCCGTTTTTTTCACCCCAGCGCGTATACATACGCAAAAGCATACTGGCCCAATCTTGAGACTCTGTCCCGCCGGCACCGGGATGAATCTCCAAAAAGGCATCATTCATATCTCCCTCGGCAGACAACAGGCTTTCCAACTCATACGCGGTCACTGTTTTCTCCAGTGCGACAAAAGAAGCCTCTGCCTCCGCCAACAGTTCCGGTTCATTTTCCGTCTCGGCCAACGCGATCATTTCATACGTATCTTCAATTTGCTTTTCCAAGTTTTGCACACGTTCAACCGATGCGAATAACGTATTACGTTCCGCCATCAGCTTTTGTGCTTTCTCAGCGTTATCCCACAAATGAGGATCAGCCGTCAACGCATCCAATTCATCACATCTTAACAAGGCATTTGGCCAGTCAAAGACGCTCCTTAAGCAATAACATTGCTTGACGGTACTTAGAGTTCAAAGCTATTATTTCTGCTTTCATCATTCCTCTCCCTATGGTTAATAAATTCCACCGACGTCCGGAGCATCCTTATCGTCTTCTCGTATCGTAATATCTCGTCCGATAATCCGTGTCGGCTTAGATAAATCATCGGTTAATTTGAATGCTTCACTGATCACATTGGTGTCTCCGGGTTCGGCCGGCTTACCTGTTTTGGCATTCACGCGAACCAACCGCACGCTGGGAGGCACACGGAAAGGTAAATCCGGTTTATCCTTTAAAGCCACTCGCATAAAATCTCGGAAAATCGGTCCGGCGGTGGTTCCTCCCGTATCATTGGGTCCCAAGGTTCGAGGGATATCAAACCCGACCCAAACGCCAACGACTAAATCCGGCGAAAAGCCGATAAACCACGCATCAAAACTATCATTACTGGTTCCGCTTTTGGCTCCCAGCGTTTTCTTGAGTGATTTTGCCACGCGACCTGTTCCTCGCTCCACAACACCCGTCAAGATATTCACCATTTGATAAGCCGTTGCCGGATCTTGTATTTGCGCGCGTTCATCTTGAATGACGGGTCTCAGCTCGCTACTGGCCGTTGGTCCGGAGCAATGAGGACATGGGCGATTATCGTGCTTATAAATAGTTTTTCCCTCTCGGTCCTGAATCCGATCCACCAAGTTGGGTTCAATCCATTTTCCCCCGTTAACCAACATGCCATAAGCTGTCGTCAAACGCAGCAATGTGGTTTCTCCCGACCCCAAAGCTGTTGATAGATTCGGCTGCAAGGCATCGGATATATTGAATTTTTTCCCATACGCCAAGATACGTTTCAAACCAATCGCCTGAGCCAAACGGATTGTCATCAAATTACGCGACTTTTCTATACCGACACGCAACGTTGTCGGACCATAAAAAACATTGCTGTAGTTTTTAGGTTTCCACTTTGTTCCATCCGGCAGCTCCATAACAATCGGCGCGTCCAAGATAAGACTGGAAGGAGTGTATCCTGCATCCAAAGCCGCCAAATACACAAACGGTTTAAAAGACGAACCCGGTTGACGCTGAGCCTGAACAGCTCGATTGAATTGGTTTTTCCCGAAAGCATACCCACCCGTCATCGCCAAAACACGTCCCGTATGCGGATCCAAAGCCACCAACGCTCCTTCGATTTCCGGTTCTTGTTGAAGTAAATAAAGACCGGCATGCTTCGGTTTAGAACTGACCAAGACTACATCTGCGACGGCCAGAACTTGACCGACCTTTGATACCTTAGGGCCTATACGTCCCTCTTTTTTGGCGGCTCGCGCCCAAGCCAAATCCTCGACGCGAATATCTCCCGTTGTCCCATCAGCCAATGTAATACTTGCTTTTTCATCAGAAACAGCCGATACCCGAGCCCATTGCCAACTATCCGGAAGATACGATGGTTTTTTGATTTCGGCCAAAGCCTCTAAATCTTCTGTTTCCAATCTGTGCGTAGCGCCGCGCCATCCATGTTTTCTATCATAAGCACGAAGACCGGATTGAAGTGCCTCGACAGCCGCTTTTTGTAAAACGGGATCTAAGGAGGTGCGAATAAACAAGCCACCGTTATAGATAGCCTCATCCCCATATTTATCGACAACAAAGCGGCGCACTTCTTCGGCATAATAACCGGCATCATCCAACATTTCGGTTTTTCTTTCGGACATGACAATCGGTTCGGCGGCAGCCAACTGTGCCTCTTCCGCGGTAATATATCCCTCTGTCACCATACGAGAAAGAACCCAATTACGCCGTTCGACGGCGGCCTCTTGATGCCTCAGTGGATGATAGTTATTCGGCCCTTTCGGCAACGCCGCCAAAAAAGCCATTTCTCCCAACGTCAACTCATTCATTGCCTTATTAAAGTAGTTCAATGATGCACTGGCGACGCCATACGACCCAACGCCCAAATAAATTTCGTTGAGGTAAAGCTCTAAAATATGGTCTTTTGTATAAGCATCTTCAATTTTTCTGGCCAATAAAGCCTCTTTAATTTTGCGCGAGAGGGAGCGTTCGGATGTTAATAAAAAGTTTTTAGCGACCTGCTGTGTGATGGTAGAGGCACCGATGGCACGCTTTCCCGTTCCATAATTCCGGATGTTTGTCACAACCGCCCTCAGCAACCCCAAATAATCCAAGCCATGATGCTCATAGAACGTTTTATCTTCCGCCGAAATAAAAGCCGCTTTTAACAACGGAGGAATTTTTTCAACCGGGACAAAAATTCTTTTTTCATGGGCATACTCGGCCAACATAGAACCATCGGCAGCATACAGACGGCTTGTAATTTGCGGCTGATAAACAGCCAGCTGCTGATAATCGGGCAATCCGACCGAAAAGCGGATAATCAGAACCAATACAGCCAGAGCCGACAAAATGCCGCCCCAGAAAAACCAGCTGATGAGTGTTGCACAAATGCGCATTTTTTTCATGACGTGAATCCTTTAGGCTTTATCATACCTTGTTTTGCAAAAAAAGACAAGCTTTTATTTTGCCGAAAAAAGAGAGGCTTTCCTTGACAAGAGCGACACAAACTGGTAAAATTCGGCCCAAAAGGAGCGAAAAAGATATGAAAGCCGTTTTACAACGTGTCAGCCGTGCCTGTGTTTCCGTTAATCGTCAAACCGTTGGACAAATCGGGACGGGATTATGTATCTTGCTGGGAGTTGAACCAACAGATTCAGAGGCTGATGCTCGCTGGTTAGCAAATAAAGTCGTGAATTTACGCATTTTTGAAGACGCGGCAGGAAAAATGAATTTATCTTTAAGAGATATACAGGGAGAAGCATTAATTATCTCACAATTTACCTTACTCGCCGATTGCAACACCGGACGACGCCCCTCATTCACAGGGGCCGGGAATCCTCAAACGGCGGCACTCCTTTACGATCATTTTTGTCAGGCCGTTGCCGCACTCGGCATAAAAGTTGAACGTGGTATTTTTCAGGCCGATATGTTGGTGAGTCTTGACAACATGGGACCCGCAACGTTTATTTTGGAGACTCAAAAATCATGAGACAACCTACTCAAATCTCAGAAACGGACGCCTTTGAACAACAAGCACGCGCGAATGTGGATTTACCGCCTCGCCTGTTGGAAACATTTATCAAAAAAGGGAAAGCCTTGCGCTATAACCTCATTTTAAGAAAGCGACAACAACTTGCTCGTCAACAAAAACAACAGCTAAAGGATTCACCATGTATGCCTTCAAAATAAAGGGGGGGCACCCGCTTAAGGGGACAGTCATGATTAAAGGAGCCAAAAACGCCATTTTACCCCTGATGTGTGCGGCTCTCTTAACAAAAGAACCCGTTCAATTAAACAATATCTCATACCTATCGGACGTTCAGACGCTTTTGGCGTTATTAAAAAGTCTGGGATGTCAAGCGGATGAACAACCTGATAGCCTAACATTAAAAGCGGAAACATTAACAAGCACAACGGCCTCTTACGATTTTGTTTCTAAAATGCGCGCCTCTTTTTGGGTCTTAGGACCACTTTTGGCGCGTTGCGGCGAGGCTCGTGTTTCTCTTCCCGGAGGGTGCGCCATCGGGGCCAGACCCGTTGATATCTACCTGGAGGCACTGGAAAAGATGGGGGCCCGCATCACGATTGAAAATGGATATATTGTCGCCAAAGGGCAATTAAAGGGGGCGGATATTTATTTTCGACGGATTTCTGTAGGGGCAACTCATAATACTTTGTTGGCGGCTGTTTTGGCTTCGGGCACCACGATTTTAAGAAACGCGGCCATTGAACCGGAAGTCACGGATTTAGCCCTCATGTTGCAAAAGATGGGGGCTGACATTCAAGGCATTGGCACACATACATTGACCATTAAGGGGGTTTCTCAACTTGACGGTGTGTGTTATCGCGTTGTTCCGGACCGCATTGAAGCGGCGACATTTGCCATTGCCGCCGCCATCACAAAAGGTAAGATTTTTATGCAAGGGGCTCGTCTTGATTTAATGATGGCTGTCGTTGATTTGCTGCAACCCAGCCACATTTTGTTGACGCAAACAGAGGACGGGGTTTGGGTAGATGCCGAGCAGGCTCTGTTGACGGCTGTTCCGGTTAAAACGGCCGAGTATCCGGCTTTTCCGACAGATGATCAAGCGCTGATGACAACTTTTTTATGCCTGGCATCCGGCGAAGCTCTTGTCAGCGAATCCATTTTTGAAAATCGCTTCATGCACATTCCGGAGTTGCGCCGAATGGGCGGGACCATTATTGATGTGAATAATCACAGCGTTTATATTTGTGGGAAAAAGAAACTCTCCGGTGCCACCGTCACTGCGTCTGATTTAAGAGGGGGGGTCAGTCTTGTCCTGGCCGGATTAGCAGCAGAAGGAGAAACCATCGTCAAACGTATTTACCACATTGAACGCGGGTATTTTGAGCTTGACAAAAAGCTGCGCGCATTAGGAGCAGATATCACAAAAATTGATATTCCTCTGTAATCTGTCTCAAAAAAGACACCATACCTCTTCTTCCCGTATCTGTCCAGGGTGTTCTATATCCCGGCAAAGATACACGCTCTTGGATGCATGACAAGTGTGTCTTAGGGGATGTTTGACCATATTAATCCCTGCTTTTCGGGATCATAGGACAACGCCATTTTTCCCATACCAAAAGCCAACACCCGCTGACCGAAAACATGATAGCGCCATCCGCTTAGACAGGGCACATGTTGATTTCCTTGCGCCAAAAGGCTCAATTCATCCGTAGAAGCAATAATTCTGGGAGCAACACCGATTTCTGCGGCGGAAACATCCAGCAACAGCCGATAAACCTCCCATAGACTACGCTGATACGGCAATAACACTTGCTTTTTTTCCGTCAGGTTTTGAGGATATTGTTCGACAGGAACGGCTTGTGCCGTTTTCAAGATGTGTAATAATTCCACTGCCAACGCGCTTTTTCCAAATCCTTTTGGAAAATGACGCAACTTGTCGAAATCGGCCGGCGTATCTACCGGGGCAACAGCCAGCTCAAGCAAAGCCTCATCCTTTAAGATATGTTTACGCGGTTTATTTTTTGTTTTAGCCATCTGTTCGCGCCATGCGGCCAAACGTGACAGGACATAAAGCTGCTTCTCTTTTTTTAAAGGTGCCTTTATTTTACGCCAAGCTGTTTCGTTATCTACCTCATATGTTTTGGGATCTGTCAGAACGGCCATTTCCTCAATTAACCAATCACGCCGGCCATTATTATCCAAACGGTTTTGCAAATTCAGATACACATCTCGCAAATATGTCACATCATGTAAAGCATACGTCTCCTGCTCCGAGCTTAAAGGACGTCGTGACCAATCTGTATAACGCTGTCCTTTATCCAAATGAATTCCCAAACAATCATACACCAACTGCTGATAGCCCACCATGTCGGTATATCCACAGACCATAGCCGCCACCTGGGTATCAAACAATGGTGTCGGTATCTGGTGAGTCAGCATATAGAAAATCTCAATATCCTGCCGCGCCGCATGAAAAACCTTCATGACATGCGGATTTTGGAATAATTGAAAGAGCGGGCTTAAATCCAAGTCCCGACTCAGTGCATCAACGCACCAAGCCTCTTGCGGACTGGCGATTTGAATTAAACACAATTCGGGATAATATGTTTTCTCACGTATAAATTCCGTATCGACGGTCATAAAAGGATGTGTCGCAAAACGCTGACAAACCTCTTTTAACAAATCTGTTGTTTGAATCATCATGGTGACGACATTTTACACCTTTTTTCATTGCATGACAAGCCCCGCTTTGATATAATAACACGTATGACAATCCGGTGGCATCCTCATCTTGAAAAAATATATCTTCTTTTAAACGGGCACATGCGTCTGGTAGGGGGCTGTGTCCGAGATATCCTGTTAGGGAAAACGCCGACAGACGTGGATATTGCCACTCCTTTGCACCCCGAGCAGGTGTGTGACAGACTGATTGCCGGAGGAATTCGTGTGATTCCAACCGGCATGGCCTTTGGGACGGTGACGGCTCAATTTCCCGAGACCAAATATGAAATTACTTCACTACGTCGCGATATTGAAACAGACGGCCGACACCCGCGTATTGCCTATACCGATTCCTATCAAGAAGATGCTTCACGCCGTGATTTTACAATTAATGCCTTGTATCAAGACAGAGAGGGTATCTTATACGATTATCATCAGGGATTACAAGATTTAGCCCAACGACACATCCGCTTTATCGGAGATCCCGAGCAGCGTATCCATGAGGATTATCTGCGCATTTTACGTTATTTTCGTTTTTGGTCTTCTATTGAAAACAGGCAGCCGGACAATCAGGTATTAGATGCTATCTACCGCCAGAAAGAGGGGCTGGGACGTCTGTCTATCGAAAGACGATGTCAAGAGCTCTTTAAGTTATTGGGAACACCTCAAGCGGAAAAAGCTCTTCACATCATGGAACATCTGGAATTACTTCCCTTGATTGCACCTCATTTGTCTTTGCCTCATTTTAAAGGCCAGACAGCCGTAGAGCGTTTTGCTTCTATGACGGTTGACCAAGATTTAAGTTTCTATAAACTGTCCCGTCGCTTGACCAGACAAATTCAAGAAGAATGGCAAAAATTTAAAAAGGAAACATAACCTTTGTCATTTTTTTCTTGTTTTTTTGGAGATTTCGGCATACATTGACTTAAAGAAAAATAGGAAAGGAGATGTATGATGTCGATTTCACCGAACGAATCCGGACGCAGTTTGATTGAAATGTTGGCCGTTATTTCTATTATCAGTATTATTACCGTCGGCGCCGTTAATGGTCTGGGATATGCCAATCGCTTGTTTCGAGCGACAGAAATTCAAAATGATGTCGAAGCATTAGCAAGCGGTGTTATCGACCTTTATTCATGGCAACGTGATTACAACAATCTGAACATGACCACCATTTGTGATAATGATATTCTTATGAGAGACTGCGTTAATAATGCTTTCCCGGCCCCCGGAGCCGATACCATAATCGTTCAAAAGACGGGGGGTGGTGATAGCTTTGAAATTGTTGTCACGGGACTTCCCCGTCTCACGTGCAATGCTCTAAAGGACAAGAAATGGATTTATGTCCAGGCACCGACCGAAGCCTGCAACGGGGATCAAAACACGTTAAGTTTTGCGGCGAATTAGCTCTATATCAAGCCGATGACGGGCTTGACCTCTTTGCATGAACAGCAGAAAGAGGGAAAGATTACTCAGCCAATAATTTTTGTGCCAGCGCTCTGTTTTCCGATCGGAATCGAGATAACGATAAAAGAGCTCGGACCAGCGCCAACTCATAGAACGGTAGTGTCCCCGTATCCAACAGTAGATCTTCCGGCGCTTTCATAAACATACGCAACTGCCACGTTAACACGCCTTTAGCCGTTTCCGAATCCAAAAATTGGTTAATACCATCGGTATAAACCCACTCGTTTGTTCCTAAATTTTGCGGCATTTGACCGGTTGCCTCATAGACATCCACCTGTGCCGTCATAAAGTCTAACGCCTGACGCGGAATCACTATCGGAGAATAGCCGCCAATATGATTATAGGCTATAGCCGGTTTTTCAATAAGACGGCCATTATGAATAATCGCATTATTACTGACATCCTCTTTTTCAATACCCGTGCATAAGATTTGACTTTCATCAGATAAAAAGGCTTGGACGATTCGTTGCAAATGCGTATTTTGGGAATCTTTAGAAAGAATAACATCATCTGGGAAAATCATTACCCCATGACGCTCTGGGGAAAGTCGGTGCGCCAACCCCAATACATGAGCCGTTCCTAAGGGCTCTTTTTGGATAGCAAACTTTAAATCCACATCGGACGGCAAAAAAGTAGAGGCCAATATATCTGCGATGGCTATTCGACCGGCTTTACGCAATTTCTGTTCTGTGACCGTATCAGAGGCCAAAGCTTCCCGAAACTGTTTCACCGTTTCCTCATTGGAACAAACAATCGTGATATGGCGTCCTCCCATTTTGATAATATCGTGCAACAAGACATCTATCAGACGCACATCGCCGAAAGGCAATAACGATTTGTGTGCTATACTTTTAGAGTGCGGATAATTTCGTGTACTTTTTCCCCCGCACGGAATGATAAACTCTATATTTTCCAACATCATCTGATTTTCTCCCCTCGAATCATAATAGCGCTCAACTGACGTATGGTTGATACCGGATCTCGACGATAGCTCATGTATTGTAGATCCGTCTTTGTATCATCGCCCACTGTTTCAACTTGTTGCACACCGGCACGTTGCAAGCGCCATCGCACATACGCCGCCAAATCAAAAAGGTATTTTCCTTTTCCTTGAGGCGTAAACAAGCGATGTTCTGTCACCGGAAATAAGGAACGCATATCCTCTCCGGCCTCAAAGCTAGCCCGCTGTAAATGAGGTCCTATTGCCGCCACCATTGTTTCCGTTTGAGCCCCCAGTTTCAACATCTTAAGAACTGTCGTTTCTAAAATCCCCTGAAAAGAACCTTTCCATCCGGCATGTACAGCACCAATAACCGGCTTATGTGTATCCGCCAACAAGACGGGAGCACAATCTGCCGTACGCACCATCAACGGCACTCCCGGCAACGTCGTCACCAGCGCATCTGCTACCACCTCTTGTTGAGGCAGTTCTTTCACAACGGCCACTTCGGCAGAATGCACCTGCCGTAGCCCTATAGGCGGAGTTATTTTTTGTGATTCCCGAGCATTATAAAACGCCGCGTAAATCCAGCTAATTTTATTTAAATACGGTGTCTGTTTCATGAGACGATTTTTCCTTGACCGGCCAACAAGCGAGCGGCCTCCTTCTGTGCACGTCGTTGTGCTCTTTTTTCTTCAAAACGCATCGTCAGATAATACCCGGCAACAGCACTCAACACCATCCAAGGCAAACATCCGACAGCCATGGAGATACCCCAATCTTGTAAGAGCAATTTAAAGAAATGCGTCCACTTTTCAACAAACGTCAAGTTTTGCATAAAACTCTCATGAAGTGTCCCCTGTAAACTGGCATACCCTGAAATGGAATCGAAACGTCCCCGCATAATCTGTCCTGTCACATAAAACAAATAATATGTCGGAATCATCGTCACCACATTTGTTATCCACGTCCACGCACATCCCAGAACCAATGAAAAGTGCCACTTCAACACTTTCCGACAGAATACCCACGTCATAAAGACAAGCCACATCTGAATGCCGATAAGCGGTGTCATCGCCCAAGCCAAGCCGACAGCGACACCTCGAGCCTTATATTCCGGCGGATGAGGTGATCGCAGTAGCGGGATTAACAATCGCATACGCAACAATCGCACCATATTTTCCCACAAAGTTTTGGCCTTTGGTTTACGTGACATCAAAATTCTCCTTTAATTTTTTTCAAGGTTGCTTTTGGCGACGAGTGCATAATCAACCAACATCCGAATAGGATCATAGGAATGCACAATATCTGGCCCATCGTTAATTGTGCCATAATAAAGCCCAAATGCGCATCTGGTTCGCGAAAGAACTCTAAGGCAAAGCGCCCGACACCATACAGAATAAAAAAGAGACCGGTCAAAAAGCCCTGTCGCTCCCGATAGCGCGGCATGAACCACCAAACGGCATTCAGCATAATGAACAACAACACTCCCTCTGTCAAAGCCTCATACAGCTGACTTGGATGACGTGGCTCCGGTCCACCCATCGGAAAGACAACGCCCCAAGGAACGGCATGCGTAATACGGCCGAACAATTCCCCGTTCATAAAGTTCGCCATTCGCCCCAAGAACAAACCTATGGGGGCGACACAGACCAGGATATCCCCCATACTCAGCACCGGAATCTGTTTTTTCCGAGCAAACAAGAGGGTTGCAGCAATAACTCCCAGCAATCCGCCGTGAAAAGACATTCCTCCTTGCCACACAGCCAAGATTTGCACCGGAAATTCCATAAAATACGACAAATTATAGAATAAAACATAGCCCAATCGTCCACCGATAACAACACCCAAAGTCGCCCACATTAAAAAATCATCGATTTTCAACCGTGTAAAGACACTATGGCTTTTATCCGACATATGCCGAGCCAATAGCCAGGCTCCTATCAATCCTAAAATATATGCCAAAGAATACCATCGGACAATCAACCATCCGATTTGAAAGGCAACCGGATCAACGCTGGGAAATGGAATACCTTGATACATTGTTTCTCCTTTTTATATTGTTTCCAAGATAGGCTATTTCCCATCAAATGTCAAATAAAACTTATCGGCGATAGGCTGATTTTCACAAGGCAAGAATAGTATTTCATTCCGAACAATCCGTGTTGGAAACTTGATAAGGTTAAGCTCTGTTTTTCGCCTTCTTCTCTCTGAAAAAAAAGAGCATTCCAAAACGAATGCTCTTTTGAGTATACCCTCATGCTCTTTACATCGATTTGACACGATGCGCGATCCGTCCCAAAAGACCCCGTTGAGAGTCTTGATAAGCCGTTTCAAGGCGAGCACGTTGCTGAGACCTGGTTAAAGTCCCCATTTCTTGGGCCAATCGGTTATATACTTCGACCATAATAGGAGGCGGTTCTTTTGATAAATCAATATGCCCTCTACCATCTTTCAAAAAGATTTCGGCCAACGCATAAACCGTCACGCCATACACACTTTGCTGCGGATTATCGTGCAGCATTTTACCGGCAGCGATACGAGCCTCTACCACCTTGACGTTCAGTTCAGACTCTGTCCAACGACGACCATCCAAGGCGATATCTGCTCCCAAATTCGGACGCATCATATTACCCTTCATGGCAACCAACACATCAAATTTTTCCTGCTCATTCAAGTTATGGGTATTTTCACGCCAAGCATGTCCGGCTTGTTTGATAAACTCCAGGCAATCGCGCGCATCCTCTTTTGTCAAAGCGAAACTACGACCCAAGAGCGAGCAAGAAACATTTGTTCCACTCACCCAGCGCGGTGTTGTCCTCAAATCACGCGCCAACTGCGTCAACATTCCCTGTGTCGCGGACAGAACCGCCTGATCAACAGATCTGACATCGCGACCATACAGTCTCATGGCACGCCGCGCCAATTCACTGCGAAGCGCATCCGCACGATTACCCAAGCGATTATACGCTCCGTAATTATGATTAAAGCGATCGGCACGGAAAGCATCAAAATGCCCCTCCAAAACAATGGGATTAATTTGAGGGAAACGAGCGGGAGGCTCTAGAACCTGAGGCACAGCCACTGTCTGAGAGCGCGTATCCCCTGCCGTTTCAGTCACTTTCGGCTTAACAACTGTCACTGTTTCGTCCGGCAAGGAAACTTCTTCGGTAAAGTAGGGCTCTGGCATCTCCAAAGCATCCACCACAACATGCGGTTTTGATTCGGGCGTCTTGTCTTTAGCCAGATAACTCCATAATCCCCAGCCAAGGCCTAATGTACTGAGCCCCAACAGACCAACCATAGCCAAAAATGCCCGCAAACTTCCCTCTTTTCCATGGGTCGGCACTTTGTCCGGGCGAGACGTCTGAACAAATATCTCATCCGCCTCAAACGGTGTATTTTCGGTTGTATAACGTCGTGGCAACGGCTTAGTCACCTGCACGGGCAAATAGTCCTGGATCCAATTTTCTTCGGCCGGCACCGCCTTGCCCGAAGCTGTTTCAACAACAGGCGATACAACGGACGGACGCGGATCCTTCACTCCTTGTAAATATAATTCATCCTGGAACAAACCGTCTGTTCTGGGTTCTTTGACCTTATAAACCCGCACCGGTGTAGAAGGTGTCGGCACAGCCGGCTCCGTCGAAGCGGCCTGAGTGACAACCGGTTTTGTTTGGACAACCGGAACAACCTCCGGTCTTTGTACAGCAACCTCTGTTTTCAAAGTCTGTTCTTGTACTCGGACGATAGCTCCCTTACGGTGCTCGGCAATAGTTGCTTTAGCCATATCTCCCATCGGCGTAAACCACAACGGAGAGAACTCATTATACGCCGGCATATAATCTGCCGGAAGCCCCATTAAGCGATTGTAATATGTAATACACCGAGAATCATTGTAGGCAATACGTGGCGTCAAGCCTTTAATACCCGTCATCTCCGTGCAGAAAGCGCCAAACGTTTCTTCCCACTCTTTTTTAAAGACTTCATACGGGTAGACACGTCCACCGACATGACCGGTTTTGACATAACTCATAAACATGGTATGCAGTTCCTCTCCATAATCGCGCCATGTTTGAGAATCAGCCGTTAAAGACAAATTCCGCAGAACCGATTTTTTTCCCTGCACAGGTAAATTGTTCACAACCGGCGGCCGAGCCGTCATATTCGACAACACCGACGCTTCCTTTTTACTTTCAGGCAAGGCATGAAGCGTCTTAGTCGGCGGCAACGCCTGTGCCACCTTTGTTTCCGGTAGAGCGTGAGGCGTTTTAGTTGGCGGTAACGCCTGTGCTACTTTTGTCTCCGGTAAGGCATACAACGTCTTGGTCGGAGACAAGGAACGAACGGCGACCTCTTTCGCGTCTGCCAATGTCGCCATACTGTCCGAGATAATACGGCCGATTGATAGATCCCAATGATATGTGAACTCTGGCAACGTTAAATCATATTCTGCCGAACGTCCCAACAAGTATTTCATAATCTGACGCACTTGCGGATTCTGATAGGCGTCTTCCGGCGTTATGTGTTGATTTTTCAAATACTGTGCGGCATGTTCTCCAAAGCGTAAGCGCAACATACGACGAATATCGACCTCGCTGATATCCGGGGAAGTCAATCGACGAATCATGTTAACAATGGTAGCATCACGCGACATTTTAGACGCTTCGGCGGCAGACAAAGCCTTGGCCAATTCGGCCTGCTCACGTTCCAAACGCTCATTCATCTGTTCGGTCAAGAAAGTATTTTCGACCAAATCCCCCAGAGACATATCCCATCCTTCATAAAAACGTTTACGTCCCAAAGGAGCTTTCGGTGATAAATGAAGTATTTTCTTCATCAAATTAACCGCGAACATTTGTTTTTCATACGCCCGCTTTTTTGAATCACCCAACCAACCCTTATTATAGTAATCGGCAAAAGACATATTCCACAGCTTTTCAAAAGCAGCTGCATCTGTAAGGGTATGTCCGACAACCGCCTCTAAGGCCGAACGCAGGTCTTTATTTTCCCATGCCTCCAAGGCTTTATCGTGAAGATATTGTTGACGCATTTTAGCACGTCGAGCGGCATGCGCTTTCAGCGCCGCTTTCCGACGTCTTTCTCGAATACGCTCTGCTTTCATCCTGTCTGCCTCAGACGGATTCTGCAACACCTGTTTATCGGTCTGACCTTTCTGCAGGGCCTTCTCCTTTGTTTGAGAAGACTCAGCCTGTTCCGGCATATGAATCCGCAAGGTTTTTTTCAGTGTTTTTTTGACCTCAACCGTTTCTTCGACAACGACTTCTGCTTTTGGTTTTTCAGCCATATTTTTCTCCTTACATATACTTTTCCTATGTTATTCTTTAATTATAGCATATATAAAGAATTTGTCAAAATATTTTCTTAAACCGTCTGTATTTCCTTGGTTTTCGCATAAAACGAGCGTCGCCGCTGTGGATCAAGATCGACGCCCACTGTTGTGATGACTCCATTTTCTATAGTGCGAACAACCAACTCTATGGCATCAACGGACAAACGATCGCCCAGTTCCATATCGCCAAAAGCCGCCGCCATCACATCTGCGATTGTACGATCCCTGACCCCTTGACTGACCTGCACACCATACATGCGCTCCAATTCGGCAAAAGTCGTTGAGGCAGCCAACGGAAAGTCTCCAAAAGCGTCTAACACTTCGGCAGCCTCCCCACCACCGAACAATCGATCCAACAAGCCTTGACGACGTGTCGAGGGAGAAACAACATAAATGCGATCTCCGACCATCAGTTGCTTCACCGAAGAATAGGTCAAATCATTTCGCACCACCAATGTCGGACGAGCCCAACGAGGAATCTTTTCTCCCAGAACGGCCGGTGTTTTTTCACCTAACTCATACATAATCAAGGAACTATCCGTTAAACCGGGTAAGTCTATTTCCATTTTTACCGGCTCTTGGTAAAGACGCGGCACGACCACCCCGCAAAGGCGTGCTATAACGGGGATAAAGAAGCCCTGAATCAACAAGCTTAACAGAACCATTACAAAAATGATATTAAAAAAGAACTCTCCCTCGGGCAATTCGTAAATGATTGGAAGCAAAGCCAACAAAACCGATGTTGCACCTCGCAAGCCGACAAAGGAGATGAAATTTTTTTCATGGCGTGTATAGGACGAGAAAAAGCTTAAAATTCCCCAAATCATCATGGGACGAGCAAAAAACATCAGCAAAATTGCCAAAACAAGTGCAGGCTTCCAAACGGATATCAGTCCCTCCCAAGTCACAAATAATCCCAAGGAAACAAACATAACAATTTGACACAACCACGTGATGGTTTGTTGAAATTTTGAAATTTGTGTATAGGCCTGTATTTTGTTATTACCAACGATAACACCGGCGATATACACCGCCAAAAAACCACTCCCTCCCAACGCATCCACACAAGCAAATCCCAGCAACGCCAAGCCCAGCACAAAAATAGGATATAACGCCGGTTCCAATTTAATTTGATTAACCAACCAAATAATACCTCGCGCCAACACAAGGCCGCCCAGTGCACCGATTACCAATTGAGCGCCGAACATCGGCGCCAAAGCCAAATAGTCTGTTGTTTGAATAATCTCGGGCCGACTGAGGATAAGCATACAGGAGATGGTTAAGAAAATTGCCATCGGGTCATTGGCTCCCGATTCGACCTCCAACGTTGCTTTTACTTTTTCACGCAGGTACAATCCTTTTGAACGCAACAGAAAAAAAACGGCGGCCGAATCCGTTGAACTAATCATGGCGACCAGTAAAAAAGCCGAGACCCAACCGACATGCAGCGTATAGCGTGCCATCGGCGTCATCAAAACGGCTGTCAGGACTACACCTAACGTTGCCAGCAAAATAGCCGGCAAAGAAGCTTGCTTATACATTTTCATAGAGGTATGGAATCCACTGTCAAATAGGATTAAGGCCAACGCTATAGCCCCTAATCCGAACATCAAGCGCGGATGACGAATTTCCGACAGCACATCAAAACTGCTAAATCCAACGACCACCCCTAAGCACAAAAAAATCAAGATAAGCGGAATACCGACACGCGTGGAAACCAGACTTGTCAAAATACTAATCACCAAGACCAACGACATCATAAGAATGGGTAGATCAATAAAATCCAAAACTCAGTCTCCTTGATACTGTTTTTTTAATTGACTTAATTTATCGCTGATAACGGCCGTATCCCGACCGGATTTGGCCAAACGTTCATATAGGCGCGTGATTTCTTTATTTAAATAGGCAGTTTCGATTTCCTTTGACAACTGTTGCTGTGCAGCTTGTTTTCCCTGAGACAAGATGAAATCTTTTTCATCCAGAATAGCCGTGATACTTTCATCGGTTCGATAGCGTTTCTGATCAATAACATAGGGTAAATCATAAATAATTTTTTCCACGGCACGCATTGCGTTGGTCCGTGTCCCTTTTTTAGGATAATACCTGGCAATCATTTCAAAGGCTATGCTTGCCTCAAAGCTATCATCAACGACAATAAACGGCATAGCATCGGCGAAGCCTTTTAAATGCATTTCTTTCAGATACTCCAACAAATGATGGAAAAAACCTTCCACATTAAACAAGACGAAGGGCTTAAACGTTAAAAAACCGTCCTGCATCGCCACACAGTCATACGCCAATTCATCCAATGTTCCCACTCCTCCCGGCGCAAAGATGACGAAATCTGCGGCCAACAGCTGCTTTTTACGCTCCTCAAGTGTATGAGCCACAATCACTTCGGAAAAAGCATCCAACAGTTGATTTTTCTGATAGAGAGCAAAATACTCCTTTGTCGTCACGGCCTGAATCGGTTTTGTCGCCTCTGTTTGATTTTTGCTCTTTTGAGTCCAGGCGTCCAAAACTCCCTCTGCCACAGCCCCCATAATACCCCGAGAAGACAAGCCGAAGTTCAACCGATAATTCTGGCATCCAATGGCTTGTCCCAACAGATACGCCTCTTTTGCATAACCTTTATCATGTCCTGAACGAGAGCCTCCTGCCACAAAAACGCGCGTTGTTCCCTTTTTATTACGGGAAATCAGCTCAGACGCAACTTGTGTTGAGGACACTTTGAGGTGATTTTTCCGACTTTCTCTGACGGATAGCCCCGATCCTCTTTTTAACGTAATATCAACAGTCGACGTCAAAGACGATGCCGTCCGCGAGACCTGTTTTGCCGTTCTTGTTGTTTTCTTTGTTTTCATTGAGTTGCATATTAGCCGTTTTTATCGCAATACACAACCTTTTTTTGAAAAAAGTCTGGTATTTCAAAAAAAAGAGTGTTATAAAACACCTATTCAAAAAAAAGAAGCAAAGGAGAGAGTATGAAAAAAACAGTGATTGCCTTATGTGTTGCCGGCGTCGTTCTTGGCGTGGCTTATCACCAGGGATACCTATCAACAATCTATACCCATTTAATCGAAGCCGGAGATGACAATCAAGTTCTACCGGCTGTAGCCGTTGATGCCATCCGCGTTTCGGAAAAAGACGTTGTTCCGACGGCCAGTTTTGTTGCCAAAATCGAAAGCCGAGACAAAGTTGCCTTACGGGCTCGCATTACCGGCTTTTTGCAAGAACGTTTATTTCAAGAAGGTGATGTCGTCACAAAAGATCAACCTCTGTTCGTCATTGAAAAGGTCAATTTTGAGGCCTCTTTGCGTGAGGCAGAAGCCAATCTGGCCAAGGCCGAGGCTGAGGCTGCTAATGCCGAGTCACAATACAAACGAACTCGAACCCTGTTTAAGACAAAAGACGTGTCAGAGTCTCGTCTGGATGAAGCCCGTGCTGCGAACGATACGGCCAAGGCAACCGTTGCTCAAATGAAAGCCTTAGTGGATTTAGCACGCAAGGATGTTGAATACACCGAAATTAAATCGCCTATGGACGGTAAAATCGGTGAGTCTGTTTTTTCCGTCGGAGAGTTAATCAGCCCGAACTCAGGGGTATTAGCTGAGGTCGTGTCCATCAATCCGATTGACGCCGTTTTTTCGGTCAGCGAAAATCAATTACTCCTGCTTCAAAAACAATTTGGGAAAGAAACCGATACAACCGTGAATTTTTTAACGGCTGACGGCTCGGTTTACCCGGAAGCGGGAAGTATCAGTTTCGTCGATGTCACCATTGATGAGGCTATGAATACACTCAAGATGAAGGCTTTGTTCCCGAATCCGGACGGCCGTTTAATTTCGGGACAATACGGCCGTGTTGTATTAACGGCTAAAGAACCGGCTAAGTTGTTGGTTATTCCCATGCGCGCCGTCCAACGCGACTTAACCAACACATATGTCTACGTCGTAGATGCCGACAACAAAGTGGAGCGGCGTCCCGTTGTATTAGGGCAAGAGTTGAAGAATTTTGAAGTCGTCATCGAAAGTGGTTTACAGGTAGGAGATATCATCATCACAGAAGGATTCCAAAAAATTGCCCCACAAATGACCGTCAATCCAACCATTCGATAAAAGGAGATAAGATATGATCGCAGATGCTTTTATCAAACGCCCTCGGTTGGCGACAGTTATTTCACTTGTCATTGTCATGGCGGGTTTGCTTGTTTTATCCAGCATGCCCGTTGAACAATATCCGAACATCGTTCCGCCTTCTGTTTCTGTTTCTGCCGTATATCCGGGAGCCAGCGCCGATGTGGTTGAATCTTCCGTAGCTCAGCAAATTGAAGGAGCCATGAACGGTGTGGAAGACATGTTGTATATGAGCTCCTCCTCAAATGATGACGGAACTTATGACCTATCCATTACGTTCAAAGTCGGAACGGACCCCAGCATTGCCTCGGTCAACGTACAGAACAAGTTAAAGCAGGTCGAGAGTAATCTGCCGGAAGAGGTTATTCAACAAGGGGTGACCGTCCGTTCACGCATGCCCTCCATGCTTCAAGTGTTTGCTCTTTACTCAACGAATCCCGAGCATGATGCGACATATTTAACCAACTATCTCATCATCAATATGAAGGATGAATTAGCGCGAACAGATGGCGTGGGAGAAGTCATGGCTTTTTCGACCTTGAATTACAGCATGCGCATCTGGTTGAACAACGATAAACTCAAGAGTTTAAAGCTTTCCACCAATGATGTATTGTCCGCTATCAAAAGCCAAAATCTTCAAGCTTCCTTGGGACGTATCGGTGTTATGCCGACAACGGATGACCAAGAGTTTCAATTTTCTTTAACAACCCAAGGCCGTTTAACGACACCCGAAGAGTTCGGCAATATCATCATTCGCGCGAATACGGATGGTTCATTTTTGTTATTGAAAGATATTGCACGGATTGAGCTTGGCTCAGAAAGTGAGTCCATGACATCTCGCTATAATGGGCTGCCGGCAGCCGGATTTGCTATCTTCCAAGCACCTGACTCAAACGCCGTGGACGTTGCGGCGGCTGTCAACAAAACGCTTGAGCGTTTAAAAGAGCGCATGCCTGATGGCTTTCATCTGGGTGAGATGATGAATACCGCGGACTTTGTCAAGGCTTCGTTATCCGAAATCGCTCAAACCATTATTGAAGCCTTTATTTTGATTGTTTTAATTACATATATCTTCTTGGGTACTTTCCGTGCAACCATTATTCCGACATTAGCAATTCCGGTATCGTTAATCGGTGCTTTTATCGGGATGTCCATTTTTGGTGTCACGGCCAATACGATTTCTTTATTGGCCTTGGTTCTGGCCATTGGTGTTGTGGTTGATGATGCCATCGTTGTGGTGGAAGACGTTGAAACGGTCATGAGTGAAAATCCGAAACTACCGCCGGCTGTTGCCGTAAAAAAGTCAATGGACCGCATTACGGCGCCGATTATCGCGATTACCATGGTGTTGCTGGCCGTGTTTGTTCCGGTGGCCTTTACACCGGGGATCTCGGGACTTTTGTATCGTCAATTCGCTATTGCTATTGCATCGGCCATGGTTATTTCGGGATTGAACTCTTTGACGCTCAGCCCGGCTGTTGCAACGTTAATTATGCGCCCGAATCAAAAGCCGTTTAAAATCATCCAATACTTGATGAATTTAATCGATAAGGCTCGAAATATCTACTCCGGTATTGTTGCTAAGATGGTTCCGTTTTCTCGGGGCGTCTTACTGGTTATATTAGCCTTTGGTTTAGGAGCTTGGTGGCTTTTCCGAGCCACACCAACGGGCTTTTTACCCTCTGAAGACCAAGGGACCTTTATGATGGAAGTACAATTACCGTCAGGGGCTTCATGGAATCGTACCGATGCTGTGATGAAAACCGTCGGCGAGCGCCTCACGAAAATTCCTGAGATAGAGGCCTACATGGCTATCACCGGCTATGGTATGATGCAAGGCGTTCAATCGGCAAATAACGGTTTCTTCGTTATCAAATTAAAGCCGTATGCGGAACGAACAAAGCCTGATCAACAGGTAGATGCTGTTATCGAACGCGTTTACAAACAGATGGCTGATATTAAAGAGGCTCGTATTCTGCCGTTTAACTTGCCCGCGATTATGGGTATCAGTATGACTTCCGATGCGGAATATATGCTGCAGAGCACACAAGGAGCTTCACCCGAAGAGATCTTGTCCGTTGCACAGCAAATTATTGCGGCCGGGAATAATGATCCTCGTCTCAGTCGTGTTATGACGTTTTACACAGCGGACTCACCACGCGTTCACTTAGATGTTAACAGGCAGAAAGCTTACGCCTTGGGTGTTTCCATTTCGGATATTTTTTCGACCATGCAAACCATGCTGGGCGGAACCTATGTCAATGATTTTAACCTATACGGCCGTGTTTGGGAGGTTAATGTCATGGGAGACGTCATGGAACGGCGCACACTGGATGACATTTTCAAAATCAACATCCGTAATAATAAAGGAGAAATGGTTCCCTTACGCTCGCTGGTGACGGTTGAACGGACGGTGGGTGCGCAGACCATTCAACGCTATAATAACTATCGTGCGATTAAAATTATGGCCACACCGGCGCCTGGTGAAGGTTCCGGCTCGGCCATCGAAGCGATGCAAGATATCTCTCGCAAAATACTTCCAAGCGGCTATCAATACGAATGGACCGGCATGGCTTTACAAGAGCTTGAGGCAGGATCTCAGATTATATTGCTTTTTGCCATGGCTTTCTTATTTGCCTATCTGTTCTTGGTGGCCCTATATGAAAGCTGGATCATTCCGGTATCCGTTATGTTATCCATCGTCATTGGTATTGTTGGGGCTGTTGGGTTATTGTTCATACGAGGTCTGACAGATGACTTATATGCTCAGGCCGGTGTTATCGTGCTCATTGCTCTGGCGGCCAAGAATGCCATTTTGATGATTGAGTTCTCAAAAGATGAACATGAAAAGAAAGATGTTCCCATTCGTCAAGCAGCTATCAATGGAGCTCATATGCGCTTCCGGGCCATTATGATGACGGCATTTTCGTCTTTGATGGGATTTGTTCCCTTGGTCACGGCTGTTGGGGCCGGTGCCATGGCACGACAAGCGATTGGTTCATCCATTTTTGGCGGGCTATCCATGGCATCTTTTGTCGGTATTTTCTTTGTGCCGCTCTTGTATGTCTTTTTCCAAGAAATGGCTGAATACTTTTGGGGCAAGCGCAAGAAAGACGACTTTTAAAGTTGAGGTCTAAAAAAACCGCTCACAAAATGAGCGGTTTTTGATTTCTCAAAGAATTTTTCCATCTGGAATGGATACTGATTTCTAATACTCCTTCACTGTCCTTGTATACTTTGCCAGTATTTCCTGTTGGCGTTTATGACGTAAAGCCTCACGCTGTTGGTATAAAACCTCCGATTTCAAGCGGCGCGCTTCTTTTTCACGTTCCATGGCTTCTTTGACCTTTAAAAGTTTGATAACTTCAGGTAAACGCATTTCCGCCAACTG
This sequence comes from uncultured Alphaproteobacteria bacterium, assembly GCA_944392785.1. Classification (GTDB taxonomy): domain Bacteria; phylum Pseudomonadota; class Alphaproteobacteria; order CAAHEQ01; family UBA3637; genus CALXXW01. The sequence goes on from CALXXW010000024.1 coordinate 103,863, forward strand.
CATGAATGATCGCTTGTCTGCCGGACGAGACACACGGACATCCGAACGGCTTAGCAATACCCGACAAACTTCTAGATTTTGCTTAATAATAGCTGTCTCAAGAGCATCTTCATAAGAGCAGTTCCTATTGACAATGCCCTCGGGGCATTGCTTTAAATAGTCTATAGCATCATGGGTCTTTCCGTTGATAATCAACCTTATTAATAGGGGCTCCCGACGTACGGAGGCGTCTCCCATATCCAAGCGTTTTTGTTTTTTTGATGACGGAGATATGTTATCTTGTTTTTCTGGATTCTCTAAATTATTTGACATGCTTTTCCTTTCTGTTTTACCTGTCATTTTAAGTATATATCAGTTTTAAGGTCTGTCAATTATACTTCATTTTTCTATTTATTTTCAGATAGATATTTCAATAGAATCCCTTTTTGTCAGTCTCCCGTAAAAGAAAGGAGGGAAAAACCTCACAGAGACAAAACATCAACAGCACTATGATTACCTCAACGATTGGAAGCCCCTCCCTAAATACATCAACATTTATTGAAGGACACAGACATAAGCTTTTTGTCAAGCTAACGAGCTTTACATCCATCTCCTTCAAATAAATAATCCGTAATAACATCATTGATGGCTAAAAAAGTTGTTTGACAAAAAATAGACACATCATATGCGGGAGTTCCTTCCAAAGGACTGACATATTGAAGTTGTCCCGAGCCTAAATCATCTTCAACGCCGGGCAACTCAACATGTTTATCGACGATATAAACCATGTACTGCGTATTATTTTTCATAAAAACCTGTGTTGGCGTCCCCCATGCCGAAATCAGTTCAGCCGGCGTTCGACCAAGCCATGCGCTCACCTCTTGACGGTATTGAGCAACGGTGGGGTCTTGCATCGAACAAGCACACATCACACTTCCCATCAAAAGAGCCAGAGAAATTTTTTGATAAAAATTGATAGATGACATATTGTTCTCCCTTCCTATGTCACATAAGCTCTTTGACAGGTTGGGACAACCCCCTCTTTCGTCAGATATACCTATTTTACAAGAAAGCGCCACTTCTCATACACCGACAAAGATAAATGTTTTGTCGGTTGTATTTGCCTCTTTCACAAATTATCCCATCAATTTCCGTATCAATCTGTTAAATAGCGGCGACCTGATTTCCAATAATCATAGCCTGTCATAACCGTTAAAATGGCCGCTCCCCACAAAGCCAAAGAGCCGACAAATGTCACGACCGGAGAAAGAGCACCGGTATATACCGGAGAAGCCACCATTAACATCGGCAGGGCCAACATCTGACAAGCCGTCTTCCATTTAGCCAATCGTGTGACGGGACAGCCGACCTTAATTTCCGCCAAAAATTCCCGAAGACCCGAGACCAAAATCTCTCGACACATAATAATGACGGCAGGAATACTGTCCCAATCCGCCAATCGTCCCGTTTGCGCCAACATCAATAAGATAGAGCCAACCAGCAATTTATCCGCGATCGGATCCAAAACCCGACCGAAACGAGATAACTGATTCAAATGTCTGGCCAAATACCCATCCACATAATCCGTCACGCCGGCCAAGACAAATAATACAACCCCCAACCATCCGGCCCAAGCGGCATCACAAAAGAAGGTTGCGACAATAACAGGGATAGCCCACATTCGTCCCATTGTCAGCACATTCGGGACATTGATTTGTCCTTTGACCTGATTTTTTACCGTCGACAGAGTTTTTGAGATCGCCTTAGGAGCTGCTGCCTTTAAAGGCACTTTTTTTGTTTGAGATGTTTTTTTCATGTGTTATCCTTTACTTGTTATATTTCTCTTATACACCTAACCATGGTAAAATGTATAGATATTTTTTGCGATTTTTTCATTTATTCCGGGGACACGCATCAACTGTTCAAGTGAAGCGCCGGCAATTTCACGTGCAGAGCCGAAATGCAACAACAAAGCTTTTTTACGTTTTTCTCCGATTTCCTCAATATCCGTCAAAGATTCGTGCAGCATATTTTTAGCGCGTTTTTGACGGTGCGTTGTAATAACGAAGCGATGCGCTTCATCTCTCAAGCGCTGGAGCAAGTGGATTAAGTCCCCCTTAAAATCCAGGTGAATGGGTGTATTTGGATCAGATCCCAAGAAAAATGTTTCCAAGCCGGCATTTCGTTTTTCACCTTTGGCAATCGCCAACACAGCTACCTGCCGAATATGTAATTCCCGCATAATTTCCAACACAGATGACAACTGTCCTTTTCCACCGTCAATCAACAATAACGAGGGGAGATTTCCCTCTTTGAGACCCCGAGCCAATCGACGCGCCAACACTTCTCGCATCATACCGAAATCATCATTTGTTCGTGTTTTTGTAGCATCAATGTTAAAGCGGCGATAGGCCTCTTTTTGAAAGCCGTCTTGTGTCGCCACGATATAAGCTCCCACGGCAAAAGCCCCCTGAATATGACTGTTATCATACACCTCGACCCGATCCAAAACGGGCACGCGGACCAGTTGGCGCAGTTGCTCCCAAACATTTGAATCAATAGCCTCACGCCCTGCTTGCTGACGAAAAGACTGAGCGGCATTTTGCAACGCCTGCTCCATCATCTGGCGGCGCGCCCCACGAAAAGGAGGAGCCGTTATCACAACCGCATGTCCGGCTTTCTGTGATAAAGCCTCGGCCAATCCTTTTTCGGGCGGCAAAGAAAGTAGAATCTGCTTTGGCGGCGGCACAGAATCATAAAATTGCATCAAAAAACTTGATAACTGTTCGGTTATATCTGTTTCCAAGTGTTTGATAAAATGGACAACGTTTCCTTCGGGATGACCGGATCGATAGAAAAAGATTTGAACGGCCGCTTGATCGGATTCGGTATGTACGGCAATCATATCCGTTTGATAGAGCGGCGATTCGCGAGCTGTTCCTTGAATATGATTCAGAGCCAAAATTTTATCTCGCACCTGAGCGGCCTCTTCATAAGCCTCTTTTGCGGACAATCGTTGCATTTCTGCGGTCAATCTGGCCTGGACATCTGTTTTTTCGCCCCGCATAAAGGCCTTAGCCTCCTGCACACAAGTCATATAGTCCTCTTGGGAAATAAGGCCGACGCAAGGACCCGCACAGCGTTTAATTTGATACAGCAAACAAGGGCGTGTCCGGTTCAGAAAAGCACTGTTGGTACAAGAGCGTAAACCAAAGATTTTTTGTAGCTCTTTCATGGTCTGAGCCACCGCCAAACCGGAAGCAAACGGGCCAAAATAATCCCCTTTCAAGGTTCGTCTTCCCCGATACTTAACCAATCGAGGATACGCCTCTTTGGTCAAGACGATATAGGGAAAGCTTTTATCATCCTTTAACAAGATATTGTAGTAGGGATGAAACTCTTTAATCAAATGATTTTCCAACAAAAAAGCTTCCGTTTCTCCGGCTGTTTCGATGGTCATCAAATCGGCGACTTCCGAGACCATTTGACGAATACGCGTTGACAACTTGTCCCAATGCGTATAATTCGTCAAGCGTTTTTTCAGGTTTTTGGCCTTACCGACATACAACACCACACCATCGGCATTCAACATACGATAGACACCGGGACGTTCGGAGACCAGTTTAAGTTTTTCTTTTAAAAGCGGGACACCTTTTTTTTCATTCATGTGTTTCAGTTTAAACTGAAAGCCGCCAAAAAGCAAGAGCCTTTCATCGGAAAATCATACGAAAAAAAAGAGAGTATATACACCTGATAGCGATACTTACCTAACAATCGGCCGACGGTATTTGGTTCACATCTGTTCGGGACGTCTTTTGATTTTTTTGCTATCGGTTTTACCCCCTTTTGTTATCGGGACAAGAGGGAATTGTCCAAGTGGGAGGGGACGTCCCCTCCCCGGCTTGGATCAGATGATGGAATCAGATAGCGTCAAACGTTGACCCCGTCTTTATTGACAGACCGGGCGTTAAAGGGGGTAAAGCCCCCTTTAAGCCCGACCAGAGCCCCGGGGTTAGGAGCATTTCTTTGTCCCGGCATTCCATGTCCCACGACACGATTCACACTTCTCTTGGGTGTTCAAGCCAACCAAACTTGTCGGACATTTATAACAATAGCCTCCGCTCATATACCGTGGGGTGCTACTCTTATCACACTTGGCACATTCGACTTCTGTCGCTGGAACGCCAACTGAAGCGCTGCAGCTGAGGCAAGCGCCATAGGTACTCATAAATCGCGGTGTGCTACTGTCATCACACTCGGCACATTCGGCCGCGGTCGCTGAATAGCCCGTTGACTCGCTGCAGCCGCGGCAATTGCCATTGGTATCTATAAATCCCTCAGGACAATATCCTGGTAGAATACAAATCCCATTTCTCATCTCGCGCGGTGTGCTACTGCTATCACACTTGTCACATTCGGCCGCGGTCGCTGAAGCGCCAGATGATCTGCTGCAGCTGAAGCAAAAGCCACCGGAAGACTGGAACTGATTCGCTTCACAGTTAATTAACCCACAATAGTCACCAAACATTTTGCGAGGAGTGCTACTATCATCACACTGGGCACATTCGGCCTTGGTCGCTGGAATGCCAGCTGAAGCGCTGCAGCCGAAGCAATAGCCATCGGTCCCCATAAATCGTGGTGTGCTACTGGCACCACACTTGGCACATTCGGCCGCGGTCGCTAGCCAGCCAGATGGATCGCTGCAGCTGGTGCAAGAGCCATTGGTACTCCAAAATCGTGGTGTGCTACTCTTATCACACTTGGCACACCCGGCCGCGGTCGCTGACCAGAAACCTGAATCGCTGCAACGGAGGCACCAGCCATTGATATCCATAAATCGTGGTGCACGACTACCATCACATTTAGAGCACTCTGCAGCATCAACTAGGTCCAAAACATTTGCATCGCAATCATAACAGGTGCCTCTTTTATCACAGAATTGTGTCATCGAGCAGTCATCTCCGGACCAACCGGCCTCACACGCGCATGACGTGCCGTCCCAGGTGCCATGGCCCCAACAATGCTCTTCATTCGGGTCCGGCGTTTCTTCCCCCTCTCCGCCGGCCACAGCACCGCTCTTTAAATCATTGGCAAAGGCAAATAACATCTCGTTATTACCTTCACCACAAACCGTATTGTCATCAACGGCAACACCATCCAACAAAATAGCCGCCGGCATTTGCCAGTTGACGTCTATGACCTTATCACACACCCCTTGCGGTATATCCG
>CALXXW010000025.1 GCA_944392785.1 uncultured Alphaproteobacteria bacterium
GAGTCGTAATGGCCCCTAAAATACATAAAAAATGTGTCCAATGTTTCATGAGAACCTACCTTTCCAACCACCAAGGGTAATCAGGATCTGACGGATCCTTGGGTCGGGGAATAACCGCAATTTCCCCCGGACGGCAACACAAGCATCCTTGATTATAAAAATCCGAGATACACGTTTTTTCCGGCGGACAGGCGCCACCGCAGATCCCCGCACGTCGTCCGCAGGTTAAATCATCATCACCGTTGTCCCCTAAAAACAAGGAAGAGACGATATCCCCCGTCGTTTCCGGTTGAGAGGTTGTTTCAGGAGCAGCCGTCGTTTCCGGGTCCTGACACACATGAACAATCACGATATGTCCGTTGTGCATTTGCTCCTGAGACGCCCATTTGGCGCACAACAGGGCGTTGGCATAACACCCGCTACCGGCCGGACCATTTTCCAGATAAACCGTTCCCTCCGGGCATTCAACCTCATTGCCGCCGCCGCCATTGTCGTTCGGACAATACCCCTGAGCATTACAGGGAGAAGAGCAACATCTATCCAGACATTGATATTCGTCCGACGGACATCCACCAGATCCCGTCCCCGAGCCTTTGGCGCAATCATCCCCAAAACACAGAATCAACAAATCATAATTGTTGGCGGCAATTTCGTCGGGCGTGAATTTTTCCACCTCGGACGGACGCCGCTCTAACGGGTCAATGATTTTACATAACGCCTCTTTATCCTCAGGGGTGCTGCCCATATAAACACGGCTGCCGTTACGGTCGGCATAGGCCAACGTATACTCTAAATTCGCATTCAAAATTTTACGACAGGCATTAAACGTCAAATTGTTGGCTACAACAGCAAAAGTGTTGCGAGATAAAACTTCGGCCGATACAATGGTGTTGGCAATCGTCTTAAACTCATAAATACGATTGTCGGTCGGATCAGGCGGCAAAAAGTCAACATTACTGATGACATCTTTCATCGGAATGGAAACAGGTTGTCCCGACTGTTCCGCGTCTTCACCATAATCCCTTAACACTGTTCCGGTGCGGGCCCCGACAACGGTTTTGACAATCTGATCAACGGTTTCGTTTTCTTTGTGCATTTCAACGGCTAAACGATATCCCACCAATCCGCCGATGGATAATAATCCCATAATTGCCAGCGTTGCCAACATCTCAGACATGGTGCGGCCAAGTTGACTTTTTTTGCTTTCCGGTGTCTTTGTCATGAAAAAGCCCCTTTTTAATTGAATTCAATTGTCTCTATTATATGAAAAATAAATTTGAATTGCAAGCGCTTTTTTCATCTTTTTTTTCATGGGGAAACAGAGGTCTGAGATCGGAAGAAAACAGCCGGCTCAAAACACAAGGCGATAGAGGACTAAGGCATGTGCCAATCTCCCCCGGAAACAGGGGCCGAAACTCCGGTCGTTCCGGGAAAGCTGATAGGTAAATTCATCCAAGAACGGACAGCTAAAAACGCATAGGCCGGTGCTCCGGCTTCATAAAAGGAAAGTTTGGCCTCGGACGCCGTTTGCACCAAGCCGCCCAGCCGCTTTTTCAATAGGCGAACCAGGTTGGGATTGTGAATGCCGCCTCCCAATAGAATCCATTGAGCGGGACGCGTGGGCAGAAAATCCAGCGCTTTTACAATCGATTCCACAATAAAGTGCGTCAGAGTGGTGGCTCCGTCCGCCGTGGACAAGCCTTCTACTTGCTCTAACAAGCCGTCAAAATCGTCTCGATCAAGCGTTTTTGGGGGGCGCTGAGCCAAGTAGGGAGCCTTTAAAAGCTGCTCCAAAACTTTGGTATCCGGTTGACCTTTGGCACCCCATGTCCCATCAAAATCCATGTCAAGATCGGCATGCCGCTTTAACCACTTGTCTAACAACAGACAACCAACCCCTATGTCAAAGGCTTGCAGCTCACCGACAGCGCCAATGTAGGTCAAGCCGGAAATCCCTCCCAGAGTCACATACCCCAAAGGTTTTTGAAGCGGTCGGGAAAGCGCCTCTAAAAACGGAGCCGTCATGGGGCCTCCCGTCCCGCCGGCCCTTAAATCCGCTTGAACAAAACGATTGACAACAGGAAGGTGAAGCGCTTGAGCCACAACATGACCCTTGCCCAGTGTAAAGTCAAATCTGTCCGCCGCTTTGTGCCGAACAGAGTGCCCCGAATAACCGACAATTTCAATGTTCGGATGCGTTTTTTGCGTTTGATCTAATAGCTCTTGCGCAACAGAAATCTGAAAAGCCATCAGATCTTCCTCCACTTGGCTGAGACGGGCCGTATCGACAAGGCTATCCGCTCCTTTTAACGCTAAAACCTGCTCGCGCAAATCCGCCGGATAAGAACGCGTGATCATCACGGGAGGCGTTAAAATGTCCAGGCCGTCCGTCTCTAAAATCGCCGCGTCAACATAAACGGCCGCAGAATCAGAATAAAGCCCCAAAGCCTTGACTGGACGTAATTGATCTAAAGGCATGTCGTCTCCTTGTCTTGAAAGGGGGGAAGCGTCTCCTCGGCTCTGTCAATACGGTTATATAATTCGTTTAAAAAAGCACGACGTTCCATCCCCGGATAAATCGGCGGTAAAATGCGTATCGTCACTGTTCCCGCATTCTTTCGAATCCGATTCTTGGGCCAGGCATAACCCGTGTTTAAAGCAACCGGAACAACCGGTACTTGACACTGCTCGTAAAGTAAAGCAACACCAGGGCTAAAAGGCTTTTTCATGCCGGGGGCAACGCGCGTGCCTTCAGGAAAAATAATCAGGTTCATGCCATCGTTTAATCGCTCGGAAACTTTCTTGAGCATTTGACGCATCGTGCGGGCGCCCCCTCGGCGATCAATCGGCACGCAACCCGTCTTTATAAAATACAAGCCCGCGAATGGAATCAATAACAGCTCCCTTTTTAAAACGTAAAAAGCGTTGGGAATCAGACAATGAAAAAGCGTTGTTTCTAACGCCGATTGATGCTTGGATGCTATAATATAACCATTTTGTTTCGGCAGGTTGTCACGCCCTTCAATGCGAACCCGAACGCCACAAATCACTCGCAACAAAGCTTGTGTCATGCGTGTCCAAAATATCGGGAAAAATAAGGCTTTCTTGCGCGGTAAAAACAGCGTGGGAAGCATCAGGATAAATAATATCAAGGTGACACTGTATAGAATAATCAAAAAAATAACAGAGCGAATCAAAGTCCCAATCAAAGATAACATGTTAAAATATCCTTTCGATTAAATGGTAAGTGTAGACGGCTAAAAATTTGTGATACTCAACGAACAACAGCCAAGCGTAGCGCGTATAAATCCAATCAACGGATTCGTCAAAACGTTTGGGAAAAACAGGCTCGGGAACAATGACAAGGTTCGGTGCTAAACGCTGGATTTCAAATAAACTGCGCGGCATATGATAAAAACTGGTGACAAGTGTAATGGATCGGATATCATGCTGTTGAATCCAATAGGCGGTTTCAATGGCATTTTCTTTTGTGTTTGTCGCTAAATATCCCAGAGTGATGCGCGGTTGTAAAAAAGGCATGGCGCGTTCCATAATTTCGGACAGTGTGACGGTTTTGTTAACACCGGAAATCAATAAATGTTCACTTTTCGTCTGCTCTAATAAATCAATGCCCTTTTGAACGCGAGCGTTGCCACCCGTTAAGACCACTATAGCCTCCGTCGCGGCCTGGGGTTGAAGTTTAAAGCTGAGAGCATAGGCACAAAAAATACAAAATCCAATCAGCCATAGCACAAAAACAACAGCAAAACAATAAGAAAAAAAGCCAAGAGTCTTTTTTATCATCACAGAAACCGCTTCAAATAACAATCGACTGTTTTATAGGCCGTGAGGAACCCTAATATCGCCAGTATCACCGGAATGAACGCTAAAATACCCCAATGCCATGAAGTGAGCCCTATCGCCAGGGCCGTATCGTTTGAAAAAGTGCGCAAGAAAAAAGAAACGCCGATGATTAATGGTATGGCAAGTAAAAATCCAAACAGAGCCCCTAAAAAAGTCTGTTTCATGCTATGCCAAGCGTATTGCCGGATAATAAAGAAGTCATTTGCCCCCATCATATGGACAAGATTAATGACGGATTCATGGACCGTCAGGCTGGCACGCGTGGCATAAATAACAGTAAAGGTGGTCGTTAATGTTAATAAGACCAAAATAAAGCCAATCATTTTCAACATGTTATGTGCCAATCGAACCAAGGAATCCAACCAAAAGCGATGGCTATCTAAAACGGCTTGAGGAACTTGTTCGGCTAAATCAGCCTGTATTTGTTTGATATGAGGTGGTGCTGCGTGGTCTATTTCGACATCTATCAACTGAGGTAAGGGTAATTCTTGAATAACCGTATTCGGCGCCAGCCAAGGTTGCATCAAAGTTGCCATTTGATTATCGTCCAAAACGGTTGCTCCTTTAATACCGTCACTTGTGCGTAGAATCATCAACGCTGTTTCGACATCTTCTTGAACGACATCGCCGCGGGGTTTTCCTTCTCGGTCATATGTGGGAATTTGGACGGTAATAGCTCCGGATACACTGCGCTCCCAGTCTGAAATAGTGGCGTAGCTGATCAGTCCTCCGGCTAAAATCAGAGTCGCGATAAACGCCATAATCATACTCATCCACGCCAGAAACAACGTATCGGACGCCGATCCGAAAAAAAGATTTGTCTTATTAATCATGGGTACCTCCCCGGTTGAAAAGTTTAGATGCCATGTCCACATAAGGCTTTTGACTTGGGATGATTTTTAATTGGCCGTGGGAAAGATGCAGCTGAGGGAAGTTGGTCTGTTTAATAAGCCCTTGGTTGTGCGTCGCAATAACCACGGTTGTTCCTAATTTGTTCAGCTCTAAAAATAAGCGTAATAGGCGATTGGCCATAGCATCATCCACATTTCCCGTTGGTTCATCGGCCAGCAATAATGTCGGTCGATTGATAACAGCACGGGCAATGGCAATGCGTTGTTGTTCTCCGCCGGATAGCTCGGGCGGAAGGGCTCGCATTTGTTTTTCCAGTCCAACCCAGGCCAACAGCTCGGAAACATGGTGGCGAATCTCACTTTCTTTGACTCCGGCGATTCTAAGCGGTAAGGCGACGTTATCAAAAGCATTTAAGTGATTAAGCAGGCAAAAATCTTGAAAAACAACGCCTATTTGTCGCCGAATATGTGCTTTGGCGCGGCGAGATAACTGATCGACCGCGTACCCAAACAGCCGGACACGACCTTTGGTCGGCAACGCGTTCAGATAGAGCAAACTCAGCAGCGAGGTTTTCCCGGCCCCGCTTTCCCCGGTCATAAAATGAAACGACCCCGGTTCCAAAGAAAAATGAATATCTTTCAGAACATCGTTTCCTCCGGGATAACGAAAGGAGACGCCGTTGAATTCGGCAATTAGGGACGACAATTTATTTTGCTCTATCACGTGGGTTCCTCACTAAAAACTGTTGTATCTTTTTTTCAAATCGTATATAGTATCTTTACACTATTTTTTTGAAAAGGGGAAGTTAAATGTTTGTGATATGCCCAAAATGTTCTGCCGAATACCGTATTCCGGCCGATAAACACCTTGAAAAGGGCCAACTTTTAAAGTGTTCGGCCTGTCATCATCTGTTTAAGTGCCCCGTTGCGTCAGATGTATCGGAAACCGAAAAAACAGTGCCGGAGATGCCATTACCGGAAACACCGGTATTGACGGAAACACCCGGCTTGACGCAAGACTCGGCTCCTTTCCCGAACGGTGCTTTCAAAATGTCGTTATATGAGCAGCCGATTAAGGAAAAACTGGATACGCCGGCCTTTTTTGCGGATGAACGTATTAAAATGGCGGCAAATGAGCATGATGAGCTTTTACCCGAAGAATTTATGCCTCTGGTTGCTCCCGAAAAGAACAACAAACGTCACTGGGTTCCCCTTTACATTGCTTTTTATTTGGTGGTTATTGCTGCCGCCGGATGGTTGGGGTGGCATTATCGGTTTGTTCTGAAACCACATTTTTATGATTTATCGATTTTGTTTGACGAAAAGAGCAGGGCTCGTCCCGTTATAAAAATAACGGTGCCGACACCGAATGTGCAGTCGTCTTCAACAAGGGATTCAGCCTCGACGCTGGAAGTCGTCTCGAAAACAAATACAATCCCCAACGTGGAACAAGTATCAGATTCTAAGCCGCTGCCTGAGGTCAAGGTGGCTACCGGAACAGAGCCTATCTTTGATGTTGAAAAGGCTGGGCCGGATGAACCAAGGAAGAATATCAAGGGGGGTGAGGATAAAGCCTCCTTTATCCCGCCAACACCTGTTGAGTCAGTTGTTTCGGTGACGGCTCAACCTTCGGCAACGGCCACCACACCACCTCAAGTAGAGGATATGTCGCCGCGTGAGGAGATATCAGTGGAAAATGCGGTCGAACAGTCACTTGACAAGTCAATTCAAGATGAGTCTTCTTTGTTTACGATTCTGCCGTTGACATATCGCATTGAACAACAGGTGGGACAGGCGTCTCAATTATTGATTGAAGGAAGTGTGAAAAACAGCTCGTTCGAGGAGCAGCCATCTCCTATGGTGCAGGTGCGTGTTTATGATAAAACGGGTCATGTTGTGGCGAGCAAAAAAGTGCATTTAACGGATACGGTTCTGCCGCCGGAAGGGATTGGTGCTTTTTTTACGGGCATAACACCGGCGCCGACAGAGGTTGAACGAGTTGAGGCAACGGTCGAATAGTTGTTAAAAGGAGAAGAGTGATGAAGCGTCTTTTGGTTATTCTGGTTTTCTTTAGTGTTTCTACCTCTGGTTGGGCAAAATGTGTCGAGGCCGATCGCATCGCGCGCACAAAGGACATGCTGACGGCCATTTCGACATATGAGTCATGTGCCATTCAATATAATGACGATGTTTCGCAGGCATTGTTGGCGCCTATTTATGAAGAGGGACGCTATGGTGTCGCTCGGAATTTACAACGAGCCTTGCTTTTCTACCACCTGTCAGCGGAAAACGGCAATGCTGTTTCTCAGACGGCATTGGCAGAGTTGTTGATGCGTCTGGATGAAAATGAGGAGGGGCGTGCCGAAATCAGAAAGTATATACGCAAAATTAACGTAGCGGGCAAAACAACCGGGGGTCGGGTATCGGCAGATATTCTTCATCCCTATGCGCTGTTGGCGTTGGCAGCCGAAAAACAAGCGGCTAAATGGTATTATCCCAGTGATGTTTTGTCGTCCCCAAAAGCGGCTCATTTATTCCGTTCCTATCAAATTGAGCCGGATAAGCAGAAAGAGGTGATGCGTCTGGCGACGGCTTGGAAAAATCGTAAGTTGTTGGCGGCAGCGAAAGAGGTTTTATCGGCCGATGAATACCAACGATTTTATGACGAGCTCTATCCTGCCGTCGGGCGTCCCGATGCTTTTTCGCGATCGCAAACCTTGCAACGTTTAGAAGAACAGATGAAAATCTATCGAACAAAGGCTGAAAGATGAAAAAATTGTATATAAAGACATTCGGCTGTCAAATGAATGTTTATGATTCGGCGCGAATGCGAGATGCCTTGCTGGCGCTGGGATATCAGGAAACAGAGGAACCGGATGAGGCAGATATTCTGCTGATTAACACATGCCATATTCGGGAAAAGGCTTCTGAAAAGTTGTATTCGGAAATAGGAAGATTAGCGGCTTTTAAGACCGCGCGACAGGCTCGGGGACAAGAAACTTTGATTATTGTCGCGGGGTGTGTTGTTCAAGCGGATGGTTCGGAATTGCTTCATCGTGCCCCGGCTGTTGATATTGCTGTCGGACCGCAAAATTATCATCTTTTACCGGAATTGATTACCAAGCGGTTGCGTCTGAAAAGTCGGCAGATAGTTGCCGATTTCCCGGCAGAGTCGAAATTTGATTTTTTGCCCGAGACAAAAGCGGGATCGGCTTCTTGCTTTTTGGCCATACAAGAGGGATGTGATAATTTTTGTTCGTATTGTGTGGTGCCTTATACGCGCGGGTGCGAGTACTCAAGACCGGCGGCAGATATTTTGGCCGAGGCGCGTCAGTTGGTTCGGACGGGTGCTAAAGAAATCATGCTGTTGGGACAAAATGTGAATGCCTGGCATGGGGAAGGAGCCGCCGATTTAGGGGAACTGATTCGACGTTTATGTGATATTGAAGGATTGCAACGATTGCGCTATACGACTTCATACCCTTCGAAAATGACGGACAGTATCATTTCGGTGCATGCTTTAGAAAAGGTGATGCCGTATATCCATTTGCCTATTCAAGCCGGCAGTAATGCGATTTTAAAAGCGATGAATCGTCAGTATACAGTGGCCGAGTATGAGGATATTGTCGCACGTTTTCGAGAGGTGCGGCCGGATATGGCTATTTCCTCTGACTTTATTGTCGGCTTTCCGGGGGAAACCGATGCGGATTTTGAGCAGACGCTGGCTCTTGTCGAACGTGTCAAATATGCCAGTTCTTTTTCTTTTAAATTCAGTGCTCGTCCGGGAACGCCGGCCAGTTTGATGAAAAATCAGATTCCGGAAAAGGTCAAGACAGAGCGTCTGATGCGCTTGCAAGAATTGTTAATGTGTCAGCAGCGTGCCTTTAATGATCAGACGGTTGGCAAAGAATTGGATGTTTTGCTGATCGAAGAGGGTAAAAAGAAAGGACAACTGTTGGGGTATACGCCGTATTTACAAGGCACGCATGTCTCGTCGGATAAAGCCCGATTGGGGGATATTGTGCGTGTTAAAATAACAGGTAGCAGTGCAACCTCCTTGTCAGGTGAGGTAATTTAGGGTATACTACCACAGAGCAAACGGGTATCAATGGAGGAAAAATGAAATACGAGGATCCGAAAAAAATAGCAGAACAGGATGAAGCAGCCGCCGGTTATGCGGCGGGTGATTTAACGTTAAAAACAAAAAAGCGTTTTATCAATCCGAGAACGGCAACACAGGGGGCTTTTATTGAAGCCATGAATACGCATGAGATGGTTTTTGGATTGGGACCCGCCGGAACGGGTAAAACATTCTTGGCCGTTGCAAAAGCCGTTTCCATGATGTTGGAAGGCAAAGTGGATAGGATTATTTTAACACGTCCGGCGGTAGAGGCCGGCGAGAATCTTGGCTTTTTGCCCGGGGACCTGAAGGAAAAAATAGATCCGTATTTGCGACCGTTATATGATGCGCTATATGAGATGCTGCCCGCCGATATTGTGGATAAAAAATTGGAGAGCGGGGAAATTGAAATTGCACCGCTGGCTTATATGCGTGGACGGACGTTGTCTCATGCGGTCGTCATTTTAGATGAAGCGCAAAATACAACAGCAATGCAGATGAAAATGTTCTTGACGCGATTGGGCGAGGGATCTCGTATGATTATCAACGGGGATTTGACTCAGACAGATTTACCACGAGGCGTTGTTTCCGGGTTAATCGATGCGACACGAATTTTAAAAAGTGTTCCGGAAATAGCCTTTATTACCTTTACGGAAGCGGATGTTGTGCGACATGGACTGGTATCTAAAATCGTGAAGGCATATGATTTGGCTAATCAAGCGGGAGAAAATACGCAGGTCAAATGAGTAAGCCATCTATTTCAATCCGGGTTCAGGATCATCGCTTTTACGGGCGTCGCTTGCCGATACGAGCCTTGTGTCAGAAAGCCATAGAGGTGGCTTGGCTGTATCAGGGTGTCGCTGAAATATCCGTTGTCTTGACGGATAATGTGACGGTACATGCTTTGAATCGACAGTATCGAGGAGTAGATAGGCCGACGAATGTCCTCTCGTTTGAAAATTCTCTGAAACCGCCCAAAGGGATACCTTGGGCTGCGGGGGATATTATTATCGCTTATGAAACGGTCCGAGATGAGGCGAGTGCTCAGAAAAAAACATTTGCTGCTCATTTAACGCATTTGTTGATACATGGTGCTCTGCATTTACAAGGATATGATCACTTGACCGATTCGCAAGCTGAAGAAATGGAGTCTTTGGAAAGGGATATGATGCACCGCTTGGGATATGCGAATCCCTATTCGGAAAAGGAAGGATAATATGGATCTAGGACATAAAATTAAATCGTTTTTTACACACCACCCCGAAGAGGAGCAGGTTATTGAAACCATCGAAGCTATTATGGATAAGCGTGAGGAACGCGGAGATGATGTATTGGTTGATGCCGATGAATTAACACTGTTGAAAAATCTTTTTAAGTTAAAAGACGTGCGGGCGGCTCAGGTTATGATTCCGCGAATCGATATTGTCGGGATCAGAGTGAACGCCTCGCCGGAAGAGCTGAAAACAGTTATCTTGCGGGATAAATTTACCCGCTTGCCCGTGTATGATAAGACGCTTGATAATATCGTCGGCGTTTTACATGTGAAGGATTTATTATGCCATTTGATGGAAGGAAAAGAACTTTCTATTTCGGATATTATGACAAATAATGTTATGTTTGTGCCGGCTGCTATACGAGTTTTGGATTTGTTGCGTGACATGCAGGCTAAATGTACTCAAATGGCCGTTGTCGTCGATGAATATGGCGGAACGGATGGATTGATTACATTGGAGGACTTATTGGAAGAAATTGTCGGGGAAATCGAAGACGAACATGATGCATTGGACGATCCTCCGATTTTGAAAAAGCTGGGCGCTCATTGTCTGGAGGCTGATGCGCGTGTTCTTTTAGAGGATTTAGAGGCGACAATCGGTTGTTTTATTACAAAAGAAGAGCGTTCGGCAAAAATCGATACGGTTGGCGGATTGGTGTTTCATACCATTGGTCGTTTGCCGCATCGCGGTGAGGTCGTGACACATTCTTCCGGCGTGACTTTTCAGGTGTTGGAAGTGGATACACGGCGTATTAAAAAGGTTAAAATTACCCACTTTAAACAACTTCGACAAGCTAAAAAGGGACGTTGTAAAAAGAAATGAAAATCATCACTTTCGGATGTCGCTTAAACACTTTTGAGACGGCTTTAATGCACCAGTTAGCGGCAAACGAGCTGAAGAATGTCATTTTATTTAATACATGTGCCGTGACGGCCGAGGCAGAACGTCAATGTCGGCAAGCCATTCGAAAAGCGCGCCGAGATAATCCTCAAGCCCTAATCGTTGTCGCCGGATGTAGTGCTCAGTTGCATCCGGAAGTATATGCCACTATGCCCGAAGTGGATCGTGTCTTGGGGAATCATGAAAAATTAACACGTTCCGCTTTGTTCGGTCATGAGAAAGTTATGGTCGGAGATATCAAAGAAGATTTACCGGATATGCCGATAGTTTCCGAGTTTGAAGGTAGAACGAGGGCTTTTTTACAAATTCAACAGGGGTGTGATCATCATTGTACATTTTGTATCGTACGCCAAGCGCGTGGACCTAATCGAGGGTTGCCGGCGGATCAGGTTGTCGAGCAAGCTAAAGCCTTTGTCGCTAAGGGTTTTTCGGAATTGGTCTTGACGGGTGTAGATGTGGCTTCCTATCCCGGGGGATTGGTGCCGTTGGTGTATCGTTTGGTGCGGGAGGTTTCGGGTATTAAACGATTGCGCTTTGGTTCTTTGGATCCGGCTGTTTTGGATGAGCATTTTTTGGCGCTGTTTCAAGAAGTGCCAATAGTCATGCCGCATCTACATTTATCCATGCAAGCCGGTCATGATGTGATTTTAAAACGTATGGGACGTCGTCATCAGACGAAACAAGTGGTTTCTTTCATAGAACGTTTACGTCTTATTCGTCCTCATCTGGCTATCGGTTTGGATTTAATTGCCGGCTTTCCGACCGAAACCGAAGAACAATTTCAAGAGACCATGTCTTTTGTGCAGCGTGTTCAAGCTACTCATTTACATGTTTTTCCGTTTTCATCAAGGCCGGGAACACCGGCTGCTAAAATGCCGATGGTTCCCATGCCTGTTCGAAAACAACGAGCTTTAAGACTGCGGACCTTGGGAGAGCAGCAGTATCAGCATTTTTTAGATACCTTCATGGGTAAAGAAGTTCCGGTTTTGGTAGAGGCAAAAGGACGTGGCTTGACAGAAAATTATGTACCGGTTATGCTGTCGGATACGATGGAAGTCGGTCAACTGATAACACTTAGAATAAAAGGGAAAAAAGATGACGCTTTGGTTGGATAAACTGAAAAACGGCATGAAAAAAACAGCGGCATTGTTCACATTTCAAGGCGTGGATGCGGCAGCCTTTGAATCCGTGGAGGAAGCCCTCTTGCGAGCAGATGTCGGCTATGAAACAACAGAGGATATGATAAGGCAGTTAAAACAATCTCATCCGAAAGATTCGGCCGAATTGAAACACCATTTAAAACGAATCGTGACAGAAAAAATAGAACCGATTGCCAAGACATTGACAATAGATCCTCAACACAAGCCTTTTGTTATCCTGATGATCGGTGTGAACGGGGCCGGAAAGACAACAACAATCGGAAAATTAGGACAGGCTTATCAAGAGCAAGGTTTAAATGTTGCCTTTGTGGCCGGGGATACATTTCGTGCCGGAGCGACAGAACAACTGCAGCGGTGGGGAGAGCGTCTTCATATCCCCGTTTATGCCGGTAATCATCAGGCGGAGGCTTCCGGTTTGGTGTATGAGGCTCTTGAAAAAGCCTCTTTGGCTCACACGGATGTGCTGCTGATTGATACGGCCGGTCGTCTACATAACCGGTCGGATTTAATGGATGAGTTGAAAAAAATTCGACGTGTTATCCAAAAAAAAGAGCCAACAGCCCCACATGCTACTTTGTTGGTGCTTGATGCAACCAGTGGGCAAAATGCGCTGAAACAAGTTGACGCTTTCCAAGACATGATAGGCGTTTCCGGATTGGTCATGACAAAGTTAGATGGAACGGCAAAGGGAGGTATTTTGCTGGCTTTGGCAGATCGATATCACTTGCCGGTTTATGCCATAGGCGTTGGTGAAAGTGCCGATGACTTACAGCCCTTTTCGGCCGAAGAATATGCCGGATCATTGATAGGTGAGGAGGTCACATGCGTCTCATCCGCTATTTAGTGCTCAAGGCTTTTATGTTGCCGGTCGAGGTATGGCAGGCGCTTCTTCTGTTAATGGCGGGAGCTCTATTGAAAGTGTTCGTCATCGTCTTTTTTGATATAGGTACGGTGGCCTTGCTGGGAGACGATAATCACCTGATGCACGTTGGCTTCGACTTGTTATGGAGCGCAGTTTTGATGGCCTGTATAGGGCGTATGGTGTTAAAACTGGAACGTCAAAAAGGCTATGGTGCAACCTTGATTGCGGCCGTTTTATTTTTTGTATTGACGCTTGCCGTTTGGGGGACGTTGGAATTGGGGCTCCCCTTTATGCCGGATGTCTTATACACGCTGCGTTATGCGCTGGTTATGTTGATGAGCGTTTTATTTTGGACAACGGCGGCACGCTTTATTCCTATGCGTATGGATTCATTAAAGTTCATGGGTATTTTCGGTGTTGAACTTTTGGGCGCTTTGGGTGTGGGGATGATGGTCCAAGGGTGGATGTGGCAGCCGGCTACTTGTTTGTTGATAGCGCATGTTTGTGCGGCTGTTTTTGTGCTTGTTTTAATGGGATTAAATCGGTTGTCCCCCGTTGTGAAAGAAGCTTTTATCCCTAAAAACGGAGGGGTACAAGATGACTTTGAAAAGCAACTGGTTTGGGCTATTTTAATTCTTTCTCTTCTTTATACGGCAACCAAGGCGTTGGCCGATTGGATTTTTTATAAGGCCGTTCCGGCTCATGAGCTTGTGAACTGGATGGGGTTAGCATATACGCTATACGGTGGATTGGGGCTGGGGGTCCTGATTTTCCTATGTCGTACCCGTTATCTTTATACGACTCTGGCCGGTATGTTGGTGATAGCCGCTTCTGTCGGGTCTATTGGTGTGTTTTCAGAAATGCATTTTTTGCCCGGCTTGTTATGTGCTTATGTTATGTTTATGATTAGTTCTTATTTTTATTTTCAAGGCTATGTTCAGTTATTGCCTCGGCCGTTGACCTATGGTAAAGGACGACGAATCAAGGAAACACGGTTGCTTGTCTCGGTGCCGACCGGAATGGTTTTAGCCGGCATTATTTTAATTCAAGTCCCGTTAGAAATGAATGTGGCGGCGATTTTAACGGGGATGGGCGTTTTATTAACATTGGTTATTTGGGGAGCTTCTTGGTTATATACCCGCTTATTATGGCGGCAAATTAACATGCGGGTTTGGTGCGGCGGACCGGTGATGCTTGCTTCAAGGCAGCTACGCCACTATCTGTTTAATCACGTCGTGGAGGGTTCGTCCGATGAGGCAATTTATTGTTTGCGGATGATGGAAGTGTCAAATCATGCGCGATTCCCGAAATATATTGTCCATGCCTTGAAACATCGGAGCGAGACGGTACGTTTGTTTGCGCTGGGGCGTTTGGGGCGTCTCTATACTTTGGCTAAGTACAGAGCCGTTATCGAATCGATTTTTAAACGAGATGCTTCCGATGATGTCCGTTGTGCGGCTTTGGCTTTACTCATTCAGATAGATAGTGAAAAGAAAGGTGTTCAAAAAACAATCACGAGTTATGCCTCCTATTTGGATCATCAACCGTTAAAATATGGAGCTATGGTTGGATTTTTTAAAATAGGTGGGGCAGCCACTTTACGAGCTATGGCTGTTCTGCAACGAATGGCGCAATCGAAAAAAATAAAGGAGCAACTTTTATCTTTGAAGGTTATGGCAGAAGCACCGAATCTGGGATTTGTCCCTTTGTTAATGCCCTTGTTGAAAAGTACGCATTTGGCGGTAGAGCGTCAAGCCTTGTTGACGGCCGGCGTGATAAGGCCGGCAGAGGCTTTGCCCGAGATTTTACGAGCATTAGACCGTGTCGAAACACAAGAAGAAGCTCTGACGGCGTTAAAGCAATACGGAAAGTCGGCATTTGCACCGATTGAAAAGATGATGATGAATGCATCGGCTCCTTTATTGCGCAGAAAACTTTTGGTCCTGTATTTGGGGGCTTTACCAAGCGGCGAAGGAAAACAGATTCTGATGAGAGCAACGGATATTGATAACCTTAAGCTCAAAAAAATCATTTTGATGAATTTGTTGGATTCAGGGCTTATATGGACAAAGGAACATAAGGAAACCTTCTTGCGCAAGTCTTTGAAAAAAGATTTATCCTATATGACGCATCTGATGGCTTTTCGGGATAAATACCGTCAAGCTCCCAATCATGAAAGTGAAGAAGCTTTCGGATTTTTAATGCGCGCTCTGGAAGAGGTAATAGATGATGCTCGAGATGTGATTTTATATCAACTGTTGCTTTTACACGACAATGTCTTGTTTGAAAAAGCTGTTCGTATTTTATTGAGTCAGGCTTATGAGTATTATCTGCCGGCTATGGGCGTTGTTCAAGATTTACTTCCTTCGCGTCTTTATCATCAATTAAAGCCTGTTTTTGTGTTGCCGTTGGAACAAAATCGAGAGCACGTGGCTATACAGGCTTCTGAGACGGAGGCGGTTCAAGCTTTGGTCGATTTACTAAAACCGACGGTTTATTCTTTGTCTCCGTGGGCGACGGCGTGTGTGTTTTATTGTTTGAGGCGTTTGGGGGATAAGTCAGCGCTTTCGACACTTTATGGTATGTTATCTGAAAAGCATCCTGTGGTGTTGGAAGCGGCTATCTGGGCTCTGGTCCGGTTGGAAACGGATCAAGACAAACTTCATCAAGCTTTGTTGAAAGTTCCGACGGCAGATTTGACTTGGCCGCATTTAGATGCCTTATTGGATAGTTAGCAGGAAAGGAAAAAAAATGGCTATTACCTTTGAAAAAGTACTTGTTCTTAAAAATATCCCGCTTTTTTCAAAAGCGTCTGAAATGGCGTTAGCGGATTTAATCGCTGTCGCTGAAGAACGGACGGTGAAGGCCGGTGATATCATTTGTGATGATAAAACGGAAAATCATTGGCTGTATATGATTTTATCCGGTACGGCTCATTTAAAAGAGGGTAAAACAGTTGTCGGAGAGTTGGGAGCGCGTCAAGTTTTTGGGGAGACAACGGTTTTAAGTCCGGCTCCTTTGCCTTATCAAGTCGTTGCTCACGATAAAGTGACACTGCTGCGTGTGGAGGGAGATCAGCTGTATCGAATGATCAGTTTACATCCCACGTTGGGAAAAGGGTTTATCGGTGAATTATCACAAAGGTTAAGACTGGCTCAGACTAAAAATTTTTAAAAAAAGCGTTTGCTATTTTAAAAAAAAGGCTTTATATTGAAACTATTCGGTTGTTTTTTGACAAAAAAAGGAGACATATTATGGTTCAAAAAAAATCAACATTTCACAAGAAGCATTCCTTTGATAAAGGAGCTGCCCCTTTAAAAACAAAAGATGAGGCAATATCAACAAAGGATCACGTGACACGCGTCAGTAATCGGCAGAGGGCCTCATTTGTTCGGACATTTGCTTTTGTGATATTGTTCTGTTTAACGGCGACAATTTGGTTTTTTGTCGGAGAAAAAGTTTTTTCTTTGGCTCTTCAAAATAAATGGATACAGAAGTCTACTTTGGAAAATGCCGAAACAGCCGCGGCTCTTATTCCAGATACCCAAGTTGTTGCCGTCATAGATAACGAACCGATTTATATGAGAGACATTCGGGCTTTTGCCGAAACGGCGGCCCCTATTGATGCGCCGTTTGCCGCTCTTTATCCGCAGCTTTTAGATGCCGTGATTAACGCTAAAGTTGTTTTGGCCGCGGCAGAAAAGGCAAATATTGAAAATCGTGAAGATGTCGTTCAAATGATGAAACGTGTGCGTGATCAGATTCTATCGCAAGCCTATGTTTCTGATAAATTGGATGATATGATTACACCTGAGGCCGTTAGAGCACGTTATGATGCCGAATTAAAAGCGTTTGTCCCGGAGGAGGAAATTCATGCCAGCCATATTTTGGTCGCATCTGAAAAAGAGGCTCAGGACATTTATCGTCAATTAACGGCAGGTGCCGATTTTGCAACGTTGGCCAATTTAAAATCCTTGGATCGGAATAGCCCGGATGGAGACCTGGGGTATTTCTCAAAAGGAATGATGATTCCTGAGTTTGCTGACGCTGTCTTTGTCTTGAAAAAAGGACAACTTTCAAAGCCCATTCAAACGCCGTTTGGGTGGCATGTGGTCCTTATCCAAGACAAACGGATGAGCACGGCCCCTTCTTATGATGAAATCAAAGAGCAGCTACGTCAGATGATGTTGCAAGATGCTTTGATTAAATTGATTGAGGAGGAACGGACCAAGGCTCAAGTGAATGTGTTAGTTCCCAAGATTTAAGACGTTTGTTTAGATTTTGTTAATAAACACCCCCTTTTTGGAGCTTTCATCAGGGGGTGTTTTCGTATTTCGAGATAAAAGAAGAAAAAAAGATATTTTTTGCTGGACAAGGAGCTCTTGTTTGTGCTCTTCTGAAAACAAGAGAAGGGGAAAATGATAAGACAGTTCTTCAGTGGCTTACTTTTTTTGATGAGTATCATGCTGGTACGTCCTGTTTGGGCAGATTCAGCTGCGGTTGTGGCCGATGCACAAAGTGGCTTTATACTTGTCTCAGATCATGCGACAACGCCGTTGCCTCCGGCTTCTTTGACAAAGCTGATGACACTGTATATGGTTTTTTCTGCTTTGGACAAAGGTGTTATCACCATGGATACAGAATTACCCATTTCAGAGAATGCAGCGGCTCAGCCTCGATCAAAACTCTATGTTAAAGCCGGTGAGACAATGACGGTACGAGAGGCCGTTTTAGCGTTAATTATTAAATCGGCCAATGATGTGGCTGTCGTTGTGGCCGAAAGCTTGGCCCCCAGTGAAGCTGATTTTGCAAAAATGATGACAGCCGTGGCGTTTCAAATGGGATTAAAAGATACGGTGTTTAAAAACGCGTCTGGTTTGCATGTTGAAGGGCAGGTGACGACGGCTCGTGATATGGCTATTTTGACAATTGCCCTGATTAACCATTTCCCTCAGTATTATTCCCTTTTCTCTGAACCGTCTTTCAAGTATAAGGGTAAGACCTATTACAGCCATAACATTGTGTTGCAAGAATATGAAGGTGCCGAAGGATTGAAAACAGGTTATGTTTCGGCGGTCGGATATAATATCATTGCAACCGCAACGCAGCATGATCGGCGTATTATCAGTGTCGTTCTCGGACAACAAACAGCATTGCGTCGGGATCTGCAAGCCATGCGCTTGTTGGATAAGGGATTCCAGAAAATAAAGGGACAGACCATTGCCGAGAAAAAAGGGCAAATTGCCGCTTTTCAAAACCCTTTAAATCGTCGAGCGGTGATTGCTCCTCCGATAGAGCAATCTTATTTACCTTTAATAGCGAGTAGCATACGTCAAATGGATAAACGAGTCGGCAAGCCGGTATATTTGGCTCAGCGGCTTGAAGCGGCGACGGCCGTTGAACAAGGCGATAGTGCGTCCGAGGTCTGGGGCGTACAGGTTGGCGCTTTCGATAGTCAAGAGAGGGCACAGCAAAATGCTGTTCGGGCCAAAAGTCTTTTGGGAGAAAAAGGGATAACGATTAAAACGCCGCGAAGACATCCGTTCTATCGTTCTCGCTTGTTCGGATTTGAACGAAAGACTGATGCGGCTCATGCCTGTGATGCCTTGGAAAAGCATCAAATTGCCTGCTTCGTCGTCCCGCCGGAAGCTCCTTAGGTCCGGAAAGGGCAACTTCTTTTTAAACCCAAAACGTATTGATTAAAAATAAGGCAGCAATAGCACATAGCATGACAATGTTGATAATCAGCGTGTCGCGAATAATACGTAAAAACAACCCCTTGAGATCATATAAGGATGCTTTTTCAACAACCAACCACAGCGTCAAATGAACTCCGATAACAATCAGAAAAGCAATCAAATAAACGTCTCGCTGCGTTAAATAGGCGGAAATGGGGGTTTTCTCATTTTGTAAAGAGTATAGCCATACGGCAACAGCAATCCCGCAAAGAGGGATAAAACGAAAAGTGAAAAAAGGCTTAATTAAAGATGAGATATGCATATCATGCTCCTTTCTAACGCCGTCTTCTTCTGGGGAGTCTTTGTCGCACAACACGTTGATTTTGCGCCGGTGCTTCTTCCACCTGTGATTCTATTGTCGGTTTAGGGGTTTTCCCAAAGACATTTTGTTGAATTTCCAAAGCTTTCCGACGTGCGGCATCAATATCCGACAGGGATAAGGAGGGGGTCAGATGGGTTAAAGCTTCTTGAGCGACTCGCAGCTTCTGATTGCTGGCCAGAGATAACCAGGCATAAGCAGTAATCCAATCTCTTTTGACGCCCTCACCGTTAGCATACATCAACCCCAGTATATACTGAGCCGGTGCGTGTTGTTCTGAGGCTGCATATAATAAAAACTGTTGTGCCAAGGTGTCATCTTTTTCAACGCCAAGACCCTTTTGATACATTTGCCCCAATTCTTTGAAGGCCGCTAAATCACCGGCCTCGGCCGCTATTGAGTAATAGCGCAAAGCCTTTTTATAATCGGTCATGTTCGCATCGTTTAAATAAATATCCCCCAAATAACGCCCGACGACGGGTGTGTCCGTCAAGCTTACCTTTTCGAAATAAGCTCTGGCTTTTTCAACATCCCGCACGACGCCGTCACCGGTATAGTAGGCTGCTCCCAAATTGAGGTTAGCTGATGAATTTCCTTGAGCGGCGGCCTTTTCATAAAGTTCAATGGCTTTGACTTTATCTTGTTCAACGGCCTCTCCCTCTGAGTAAAGATACCCCAACAAGGCTTGAGCTAAATCATACTCTTGGTCGACCGAGTGTTGGAGATATTTTAAACCTTCGGCTTCATTTTGGGGGGTTCCGAATCCATTTAAATACATACTGGCCACATAGTATTGAGCACGAGGATTGTTTTCTGTATCGGCAATTCTTTTGAATTCGCTAAAAGCCTGAGGGTATTGCTGATTATTGTAAGCTTCCTCTGCGCTGATAAATGTCGCCCATGCCGGCACGGAAAGGCATAAAAATGTCAGTATTCGAAGCATCAAAGTCATTGGCCGTTCTCCCTTTTGAGGGCAGTATAGCATATTTTTTTTAAAAGAAAAAGTTTTTTTCATAAAAAAATCGGAAAGTTTCCTCTCCGATTTTCCTTGTCCGTTTTGAAGAAGATTACTCAATCACCACGACAGCTCGGCGATTTTGAGCACGCCCTGCGGCTGTGTCATTAGAGGCTGTAAAGTGGGAAGCGCCATATCCGCGTGTTGTGATACGTTGAGACGAAATACCCTGTTTTTCCAAGTAAGCCGAAACGGCTTCAGCCCGTTGACGGGACAATTTTTCATTGTAAGCTGAGCTTCCCGTGCTGTCGGTATAACCATTAATCACGACCATTTTATCAGGGTGTTGTTTTAAGTAAGCAATAACGGCATCCAGTTGCTGCCTGTCTAAATTTGTTAAGGCATAGGAGTCAAAAGCAAAGTGGCTTAATTTATCTTGAGCGTTCAACGTCAAACAGGGCTTATCGCCGCACTGGTCACAGGATGCGCAAGATTCGTCCGAGCAATCCAAACGATGATGTGAACAGGCACCTACAAACAATGCCGATGATAAAAGTAAAAGTGTTGTTTTTTTCATATCATAATCTCCTTTTGGTGTTAATCAATATAAAAGACTAGCTTCATATGGGAGAGCCCGTTAGCTCCTGCAAGTCAATATCACCTTTGGTCTATAGACGGATGATATGGCCTTACAGGGGAATAGGAGAAGAAACGTCAGTTGATTTGAGCAGAGGGGATATTTTTATAAAAAGTTCTTGACAAGCCATAAAAAGTCGCGTATAATGCCCCTTACGAGCGCGGGGTAGAGCAGTCCGGTAGCTTGCCAGGCTCATAACCTGGAGGTCGTGAGGTTCAAATCCCACCCCCGCAACCAACAAAAGAAACCGTCCGAAAGGGCGGTTTTTTTGTATGGCTTGCGCGGTTGGATGTAGAACTGAGCGACCTCTCGTGAGGTTCGACCGGAGCGTAGCGCAGGTAATGGCGAGCCTGACGTATTTTTAACCTCTACTCTTCTTTCAACGAGTGAGCCAGCCCCGAAAAGAGCATTTTTGAGGGGTGAGCGATAGCGAATAAATCCCACCCCCGCAACCAAAAATCACAAGTCGTCTGAAAAGGCGACTTTTTCTTTATTTTACAAGCGCTTATAAAAGTTCGAATGTTTAAGTGTCAAAAAAGGCCATTTTCTTGAATTTACGAACTCTTAACACTAAAAATCCTTTATTTTCAATGTTTCCTTGTTGGGATGTCAAAAAATTATCCCAGAGATGGTTGGAAGTAGGTGGAGGTGATTTAGTTCTGAAATGATTGGTTGTTTTTATACCTTTAAACATCGATATTCATAAAATCAAAGTTGCTTTAAACAATACAAAACTTTTGCTCCTAAAACAGAAATTCAAGCTTTCAATTAAGCGACATTGATGTCACGAAATGGAAAGAAGTATTAGCTTAAAATGAAAAGCCAGTTTTTAACCAAATTTCATTAATATTCTTAGTATCAGTATCAAAATATCTATTGAGATTTAATTCTAAAGAATATGGTTGATTTAATTGATAAACGAAACTCGTAGCTATTTTTTTGCCATACCCTCTGTTATTTTCTTTTGTGTTTAGATAATTTTCAAAAGAGATTATGCTTTTGAATTTATCCTTTGGAGTAAAAATAGACCCGATTTCTGGATTTAAATAAAAATTATGTATATCATTGTATCTATATCCTAATTTGGGCAATATATAGGCTTGTATATTTTGTGTGATAGGAATCCCTATGCCCATACCAAATTCTATGGTTGGATGTAAGTTTGTTTTCTTTTCATCAAAATTATTCTCTAGTGATAACTTAAAGTGTTTTGATAAAACAGAATCTACGGAAAAATCAATAATAGAGGTCATTTTTAAAACATCTATTTTATCCAATATTACTCGATTATTCTTTAGGTTATATTTTAATTCAAAAGAAAATAATTTTGTTTCTAAATCATCATAATACAAAGTATTGGGCTCAGATAAATCCAAATAAACGGGTCTAAAAGTTAATGTCAAATAGTTATCCCGATTATGTTGAAAGCCTATTGATATTTTAGAAGATGGATTAGCTTTTGAAATGTTTTTAACAGAATTAAAATGTTCCATTTTTTTGAGATAATCAGAACTAGGTAATAAATTAATATGTTCAACTTTATTATCCGAAATTACTTTGCCGACATATTCAAGTGGGGTTGTCCACAGTTTATCATCTTTACTTATGATGCCTGGCTTAGCAATTTGTAAAATTTTTATGGTAGCATTCCCACAATTATGAGAAATAAAATCGTAAGTGATTTGTTTATTTTTTAACTCCCACATGTGTTGCAATAATGTTTCCTTTTCGGATTCGGATAATTTTAATTCTATTTCCCATAAAGGTCGTTGCTCTTTTTCAGTATATTCTAATGCTTTTTGATTATACGGAGACAACATATAATATCCATCAATGATATTGAGCAGAATTTTTGAATAAGTAATTAAAGATGTTTGTTCTTCAAAAGTTGCTAAAAAACTGAAAGCATGTTCTCGTGTAATACCGTCAACTGAACCAGATAATTTCAAAAATAAATGTCCCATCATAGATGACGGAGAAGTATTATTTTCTCCCGCAAAGACCATATAAATATTTTGAGCACTAACTTTCTTTCTAAACTCATTATACCCAACACAATTAGTTTTGTTTTTTCGCTGAGGTAAATTGAAATGTTTTTTTATGAAGTTAATACGTGCAGGAAAGCGACAGACAACATCTTCTTCGTTTATATAGGTGGGGTGAAGGTATTCTTGTATTAAAGCGCCTAATTCATTTTCTGGATTATTTTTGCCATCTGGATTTAGGAAAAACGCATCATCAACAACGATGCTTTTTTTGCCGTAAAAATGCAAGAAATTGAGCCAGTCCGTTTCTTGAGATACAGAAAAAATATCTTCCGGATTTTGATAATCTTTAACGGATTGCGCAAAACTACCGGAAGATATAATAATTGATAAAAAGAGACAATACAGATATTTCACTATTTTTGACACGCTGATTTTTTGTATACAGGGACAACAATGTTATCGTCATATGTCCACATAGCGCCTGTTAAAGCATCTGTAGACGAACCAAAAATCCCAATCCCTCCTGAAAAAACATTTCCTAAGAACCAAGGTTCTATTTCACTTGATACAATTGATGTGCTAGAACGAAGGCATTGCGTTTCTTTTACTGTAATTGTAATATCTTGATTATCTTTCTTTAAAGATACAACACTGGGAACAACGATTGATTGCATTCCAGAGGCAGAAACTACATTAACTTCTACTTCTTCTCCTGTGCTTGTCATAATATTCACATTCTTATTACGGCCCTTTACAATAGAAGCACAGCCGGAAAGCATAGAACAAACCAATAAAGCAACTAATATTTTTTTCATTTTTTTATCCTTTTAAAATTATAAAACAACATACTATTTTATATCAGAAATTTTTCTTTATTACAAGTCAAAAGTATTATTTTCAGCTCGTAAATTGCGCATCCATTCCAACCAACAAAAGAAACCGTCCGAAAGGGCGGTTTTTTTGTGTTTGGAAAAACTGGGGAGCCAGATACCAAGACCAGCAACTCGGTAAGCTTTGACCGTGGCACGGCTTATGGCAAGGCAATGTGACTCTTGGGATTTTTCGGTTGTTTTTGTAGGTAAGACAATCTCAAAAAAATCAGGAAGTCGAGCGGTTGTCGTTATGGTGCGGCTTTTCTGAGATATACTCTTGAATTCATAGGGCTATTGAAACGGATACAAAGAAAGGGGCTTTCGTGTGTGTCAGATGGAAAGGCGTCTAAGAAGAAATACTTCTCTGTAGACGTATTAACAGATATTCGGCTAAAAGGCAGAGCGCAACGGCGCAACAACAGAAGGAGGTCCATCCGGCTTGAGGTGAGGGGATTGAAAGTCCTTTTTCAATAGTTGTGCACACGCTTAGTGTCAAACCGGCCGATAGCGAACCCAGAGTACCCGCCAATGATTTCATGGTTGAGTTCACGGATAAATAAATAGCGCTCATCTGATCCGGAACAAAAAGCAGAGAGGTATTGTTAATTCCCAGCGTCAATCCGGCTGTTGCTATACCCAGCAGAGCATGCAGAACAAAGAGAGAACCATAAGTTGAATAATCGTTTAGACCTGAGGCCCTATTAAGCCAGATGAGACCTAACAACACGAAAATGAACAGAGGAATGGACAATAACAGTATCAAAACACTTCCTTTTTTATCAGCCATTTTCCCCCACGTTTGAACGGTTATCATATACATAACCTGTGATATCAAGGTCAGGAGCAAAATGCCTGACATTTGGATATTCAATCTGTTCAACATAAAAACGGTGATGAAGGGAGTGATAAAGGCTTGTGAAAAAGTTAACAGGCTTAAAGAACTCAACAGATGCCGGAAGGGCTTATTTTTGAGTGTTTGCCTTAATTTTTGGAAAAAAGGTATATCTGATCGTATTGGTATGGAACAATCCCGGACATGAAGCAGGGTATAGGCTCCATACAGGCCGATTATAAAAGCCAAAATCAATAAAACAGCGTAAGCGTAGATCTCTTGGTCGGGGTAGGTATTATGGATGTACTGTAGGAAGAAAGAGGCTCCTAAAAAACAAATGATTTTCGCCAGCATCATATACTTAAAGCGATGGGAAAAGAAGCGTCCCATTAATGCGTTGGGCACCAGAACTTTCATCCATGGCAACCAGGCACCGCCGGCGATGCATCCTATCAGATAAGTTGCGGATAGGAAAAAAATCAACAAGGTCAAAGCCCCCGGCATGCTCGGTCTAAAGGCAAGCAAGGCAGCCAGTAAGTAGAAGGGTCTGGAAAGAAAGGAGGCCCAGTAAGAAATACGGCGCACAGACCATCCCTTTTCAATCATCCAGGCCGCCAGTAGATGGATAAGATTGCCTAAATAGGGAATGGCTCCCAAAATACCAAAAGCCAAATTACCGGCTCCGAAAAAGGTCGCATAAGCCATCAAAGTGGGTCCCACAGCCAGCGTATCCATGGCCGAGGTAGCAACACCACCGCGGACCACATAAGAAAGAGATTTTTGAAGAGAAGGATGTTTTTGCATACCCTATTATATAGAAAAAATAGATGTACCTGTCAAATAAAATTGAGGATGAATAGGGCTGCTCGCGTAGAGAGAAAAAAAGATAACATGACTTCTTGAGTCGGATGAAAGGTCATGTCGTTTTTGAATGGATATCATTTTAAGAGTATATGTGGGGTAATATAGCAAGTAGCGGGTCCAGAAAGACGGTTCCCCCTTGACAGAAGAAGAAGGTTATTGTAGGATATGTTCAATGTGATATGGGGTAAAAGATGTATAGTGGTCAAAAAATTTTGGGACTTATCCCGGCGCGCGGAGGATCCGAAGCAATCCCCCGTAAAAATATATATCCGATTAATGGTAAGCCGTTGCTAATGTACACGATTGAGGCAGCAAAAAAATCTCAATTTTTAGACGCCCTATATTGTTCTACAAATGATGATGAAATCGCTGAAGTAGTTTCTCGGAAGGCAGGAATATGCCAAATTATCAGACGGCCGGATGAATTGAGTACAAGCACGGCCAGAACGATAGAAAGTGTTATTCATGCCTTGGATTTTTTATCGTCTGAGGGAAAGAGCTTTGACTATGTTATGATTTTACAGCCGACAAGTCCCCTACGTCAATCAATGGAAATAGATGGATGCATTCGTTTTGTCATTGATAAGAAATTGAGCAGTTGTGTAAGCGTTTCACAAATTCACTGTTTACCGACATTATTGCGCAACCGGGACAAAGAGAGTGGCCGTTTGTCTTCTATCGTCTCAGGAAATGGGACAGTTCGTCGCCAAGATGTGCAGCCAACGTATTATGTTGACGGATGTTTATATATGTGGTCGGTCGCTGAAATCAAGAAACACGGCTTGGATATCAGTTTGAATGATGCTGCGTTCGGATATGAAATAGACAAGGTATCCGGTTTTGATTTAAATTACCTTTCGGATATTCCGGAACTGGAATATCTCTTGCGGCAAAGACAGCGGCTAAAATAAAGAAAATAGCTTTTTTGATTGTTAAATGATGTGATATGTGTTATAGGACATACCATGAGAAAAATCATATATATTGATATGGCTTTGCTTTTTGTTTGGCTGATTTGTCTTTTTCGATTATATCAGGTGTTATCCGTGCCGCCGTTGATTGCGCATATTTATCTAGATCCGGCCTCAACACCGGCCTTGTTTCAAATGACGGATTTGGTGCAACAGCCGGCCGAGGCCCCTAAATATGTAGCATGGCGGCGATATACGCATGAATTGCCTCAACACTTGTTGACGCAATTAAATATTCAGCGTTCAACCATCTCTGGAAGCGTTTCTAACGCTACTTTTCGGGAAACCGTAAAACAAGAAATAAAAGATTTTTACCGTCAATATCCTCACTATCAATTTGTCATACACGGGAATATGTTTCACCTTTGGTCGTTTGTCCCGGCATTGGCCGTTATCCCGAAAAATCAGGTAAAATCACTGCATCTATATGAGGATTCTATTGGACGTATTCTTTGGAACGGGTGTTCAACACTGCGTATAGACTATGCGCAAAACTGGCCAACGGTTTTTCGGGTGGCTTTTTTGGATGAGGTAAAAAAAAGTTGTCCCGAACAATCCGGTTTAACGTTTCAGGAAACAAATCTGTTTCAACTAAAGGATACTTTGTCGTCGGTTGAAAAAAAGCACGTGTATACTTTGGCCGGGTTTGATGAAAAAACGATTCGTCCTTTATTTGAAAACGGTGCCGTTGCCGTTTATTTGGATGATCAGGCGATCAATATGGATAAGCTCCTCGCATGGCTAACACAGGAAAGAAAGGCTAAACCAGAGTTAGAACAAGCAACGTGGCTTTATAAAAATCATCCGCGCTTGGGTTGGCACGGACATGCTTGGGAAGCGTTGAAAAATAATCTTAAAAAAATAGAGGCTCTGCCCTTTAAAGTACCTTTTGAGATTTTAATTTTAGCCGATTTAATACCTCAATATGTGTTGGGATATGGCTCCTCATCGTTTTTTTCCGTGCCGACGGGACATGTTCTGGGGTATATCAAACGTCCCTACGATCCCTATGTGCCCGTGCTGAAAAAATTGGGCATTTTGCAGGATAATCATGTTCTTACTTTTTGATGATTCTGTTTGAAGGGACAAAAAAACAGCATCAATGGGTTTTTCGTTGGACATAGAGATGTTGCTGTCAAAAAATAAATGAGGCGGGTAGTGTTCCATCCGATCATAGGATTATCGGGGCACATGATGGTTTGTTAAATCGAGGGAGGATGAGGCCCTTTGTTAGATTTTTGTTGTCTGATTAAGTGCGGAAATGACCTTAAACAAGGCTTGAATGTGTCGTTCGGTGGAGCTGAATGGGTTGCTTCTTAGGAAAAAAGAGCTGAGAATAGCCTCTGAGCAATAACCCGAGGTCTAAAAAAAAGATGACTTTTTATTTTTTTTTTGCTATAAAAGCCCTTAAAGGACAGAACAATGACCCTAAACGTGATTATTTCGAAATATATTTTAAAACAGTTTGCGTTGATTTTTTTTGCAACACTGTTTGTGTTGACGGCGGTTATTATGCTGTTTGATGTTATAGAGCTTTTGCGAACGGCCGCCAAAAAAGAGGTCGCTTCCTTCTTGGATATTGGCGTTTTGGCGTTGTTAAAGTCACCTCAGATGATCCACCTGATTTTACCGTTTGTGGTGCTGATCGCCGGGTTGATTTTCTTTTTCCGTATGAGCCGTTCTTCCGAGTTAATTGTTATGCGTGCCGTAGGGCTATCTGTCTGGAATTTTGTCATGCCGGTTGTCTTGTTCGTTTTTATCATTGGGGTCCTAGATATATTGGCTTTTAATCCGATAACGGCACTGACAGCCCGCCGCTATGAGCGTTTGGAAGAACAGCTGGGTATGACCAGCTCCAATCCTTTTTCGTGGACAGAGGAAGGCTTGTGGTTTCGTGAAGTCAAAGATGACAAAGTCTTGGTCAT
Organism: uncultured Alphaproteobacteria bacterium; assembly: GCA_944392785.1. GTDB lineage: Bacteria > Pseudomonadota > Alphaproteobacteria > CAAHEQ01 > UBA3637 > CALXXW01. Next base: position 28,133 of record CALXXW010000025.1, read on the forward strand.
GCGCGCGGCACGCGTGCGACAAGAGGGAAAATCTGTTTTGTTGGATAATGTGTCGGTGATTGAGTTGACTCCTCTGGATCGTTTGGTGCGGCAGAGTGAAGCGGCCGTCGGTTATCTGAACCAAGGAGGATTGACGTTAAAAGATGCGTTTGTTATTGACACATCGTCAGAAACAACACATACGTTGCCGATAGAAACATTTGAAACCCGTTTGAGCCTGGAGCGTATCTTGGAAAAGTTTGATGAGCCACAAACAATGTCCTTTTGGCGTTTTCCTAAATTTATTCGTTTTCTGGAAGAGTCCGGTTTTTCGGCCGCCAATCATCGTATGTATTGGCATGAACTGATTGCCTTTCCGTTGTTCTTAGTCGCCATGTTAATGATTTCTGCCGTTTTCTCTTTACCGCCGACCAGCCGTCAGGGAAAGATATTGATACGAGTTTTAATGACGGTTTTAGGCGGTTTTTTGCTGTACTTTTTCTCACGAATTACCAGCGTTATCGGTATCGCCGGAGGGTTGCCCATGTTTTTGGCGGCTTGGGGTCCGGCACTGGTGTCTATCCCTTTATGTGTGTCGGCTTTGTTGCATTTTGAAGACGGCTAAGCCAAGGCGTTAACAGACGCTTTTCCCTCTTGGTATCCCCGGAAGACTACTTGTCATAGGGTCCCTACTGTCCTATATATCCCATAAATATGGTTTTTCTGGCTTGCTTTTTTATATCCTTTCGGATACAATGGCTTTAACCTATCGTTTAAAGGAATGATTATGCCAAAAGTTTCTATTTTATTGCCGATTTATAAAACAAAATCTTCTTTTTTAAGGGAAGCCATTGACAGCATTTTGCAACAGACCTTTCAGGACTTTGAATTGTTGATTTTAAATGATTCTCCTGAAGAGGTGTATCTGGATCAGCTTGTTTCCTCTTATGCGGACCAACGTATAAAATATTTCAAAAATGAGGAAAACAAGGGTATTACGGCCTCACGTAATCGCTTGATAGATTTGGCCAAAGGGGCATATCTGGCCGTCATGGATCATGATGATGTTATGTTGCCGGAGAGGTTGAAAAAACAGGTGGCCTATTTAGATGAACATCCCGAAGTCGGTGTCGTGGGAGGAGCGGCCTGTCTGATACCTTCGGGGCGGATACGCCGCAATCCGACGGATGATCATGATATTAAGTTAGCCATGATGCATGTTCCTGCCATGATGCATCCTGCCTCGATGATACGGGCCAGCGTGTTGAAAAAGACGCAAATACGTTATGAGGGGCAATTTTCTCCGGCAGAGGATTATGGGTTATTTGCTCGGTTGATACCTTATACGCAGTTTCATAACTTAGAGGATATTGTGTTGAAATATCGCCTTCATGCAACGAACACGTCTCGTTTGCAGCGGGGCAAGATGACAAGCGGTGCTTTGGCGGTTCAGGCTTTTGTTTCGGTTGAAAACCCTATGCTGTATAGTGAGTTTTTGAAGTCTGCCGAGCATCGTAAACGGATTCGATTGTTTGGGAAAATACCCTTTTTGCTGATGCTTTCTCGTGGAGATTTAACACGGGTTAAGCTGTTTGATATCATTCCGCTGTGCACGATAAAAAACACAATTAAAATGCGTTTTTGAAAAAGGCTTTCAGAGCTTGATTTTTCTGGAGTTTAGGGAGAAATTTGCTTTTTTCAAGAAAAGTGATAAACTATTCTTATGACCAGAAAAAAAGTTGATACCGCTTTAATTTCAGCACTGCTTTCCAATGTGTTTGAAGGACTGCAAGCTCCGGTGATCATTAACATCGGTTTTATTGGCATGAAACAAATGCTGGAAAAAAAGTTAACACCGGTCGGTATAGCCAATGAATTGCGTCAAAACGGTATAGATGCTGTTCCTTTCTTTGTGCCGGAGGCAAAAGATCCCTCAAAAACCGTTGTCTCTTGTACGGGGGTTCAGACACCGTTTGTCTGTGCGGCTGAGGCGCGACAAACCGCTGCTCGTTTTTTGACGATATTGGAAAGGATGGGCGTTTCTTGCAATATGCCTTTTCCGGTGATGGCAGCTCAATTATATTTGCCGGGGAAAAGTGGTGTATTGAAGACGGATAGGTTTCGAAAGTTGACAACGACGCTTTTGAAGGAAGCTTACCAAAAATCCGCTGACAACAATGTTAACGAGTTGAATACGTTGCAGGAATTGACGGGGCATTCATGTGTTTTTCGTGGCGCTTCTTTGGGAGGAAATCCCTATGGTGTTGTGGCCGCGCGTGAAAATAAAGCCGTTGCATATGCGGCACCTAATGTGTTGAATGCCGTGTCTTTTTGCACGGGGGCTTTGATGAAAACATCATTTTTTTGTGACAATTTGCAGTCTAGGTATGGTTTTTTATATGAATATGCTGCTGCTGCGGATCAGAAACATTATGATGATTGGGAGTTGGAGGAAATGGCCTCTTTAAGATTACATAAAAATCCCAAGGAGCCGCTTGTCTGTGAAATACCTTATGAAACACCGATTTTCCCTCATCGTAATCCGTTGAAGAACATCTATATAGCGTTGAGTGATTCTCGCGTCTACCGTATTCCACGAGAGGATCCCAGATGGCAGGAATTTTTGCAAGGGCATAAAGTTCGAGATACGACGATTTTTGGATTCTTGGCTGAGCGACGTGTGGCTCATCTTAAAGAGCTTATTCAACAGAAACGAAGATATCCGCGGGTGTATCATTTGTTAAATACAACCAGTCTGACACCTTTACCATTCCATGATCAAAGCCATCGCGATAGTTTGGAATTTTTCCGTGGCGTATATGGGTTTGATGCGTTGGTATGTGATGAGGGAGGGCAGTTGTATTGGACATATAAAAAGCCGGGATCTTTGGCTCAACCCTTGATGTGGGATGGGGAGGATTTAAAACTGGCCGGTATCCAAAAATTTCCGAAAGGTTCTTGTGTCATTGACTATGATCGTTTTCAGAGGCCCCTGGATGCTCAAGAACAATCGAGAAACGATGATAATGTGTCGGAAACTTGGAGCGAGATACAGCGTTGGAAAAATGAACTTCAAACGGCTGTTTCTGAACTGGATACATCGTTGAAAAAAATCCTGGACACCAGCTTGATTTCGGAAGATATTTTTGCTATAAAGGGAGGAGAGTTGATCGGTGGAACAGAAGCTATGCTGCCCTTGGATATCTTAAAGAAAAAAATAATCGGCAAAAAGACTGTCAGACCGCTTCAGACACAACATACCAGAGTATAAAAGATTGAGCTTTAAAAAAGGGGAAAAATGAAAATCTTATTGGTACGGGATCGCAATGTTTTAAACACGAATTGGTTGGTTCTATACGCGAATTTATTGGCCGAGCGCGGTTATGAAATCGTTATTGCCACCGATACCTATGCCAAGCTGGGCAAGTTGTCCGTTGGCATGACATTACATCCCAGCATTCGATTGATTAACCTTAATGCCCCGACGCATAGCAAACTTCAAAATGTTTGGCGACGGTGGCGTGAAAAACTGCCTTTTCGATCCAGGCGTTTCTATCATGTTATTCTGTCGGAAAAGCCGGATGTTATCGTTTGTTATTTCCCAACGGATTTGTTTAATGTTGTTCGTTGGAAAAGGCCACAAATTCCTCTGATTCAGATGGTCCATGGGCATCCGGATATTGTTTTCGGTAAGTACCTTTTTAAACCTTGGCGGCGCTGGCGAGCCCGGCAGGCATTTAAGTGCGTGACGGTGTTCCAGGCGTTATTGCCGTCTTATATTTCCGCTGTGAAGTCTTTTTTCCCGAATCAGAGATGCGTCAGCATAGCCAATCCTGTAGCACAAATTCCTGCTGAACAGGCCGTGGATTTAAGTTGTGAAAAAAAGAAGATAATTTATGTGGCTCGGGTTGAAAAGAACATTAAGCGTCAACATGTGTTGGTCGAGGCTTTCGGTCGTGTGGCTCGGGATTTTCCCGGATGGATTTTGGAGTTGTGGGGGCTTCAGAAGTATCCGGCCTATGATGTCGAACTGAAAAAGATTGCCGCGGCTCATGGTGTCTCAGAACGTGTGTTCCTCAAGGGATATAGCCGAGATATTGGTTCCGTTTATCGTTCGGCGGATATTCATGGATTCCCCAGTGCCAATGAGGGTTTTAGTTTGGCATTCGCAGATGGTATGGCTTATGGCTTGCCCTCGTTGGGATTCCGAGATACACCTTCGGTCAACGAGTTGATTGTGGATGGACAAAATGGTTTTTTGGCTGATGATTTGGATGATTTTACCGAGCGGTTGCGGCAACTGATGTCCGATCAGACATTACGGCGACGGATGGGCGCTCAAGCTCGACAAGACATGAAAGCCTACGCACCGAATCTGTTGGTTGATCAGTGGGAAGAGCTTTTTCATAGCTTGGTAGCCAAAGACAAGTAATCGTGTCAAAAAATACCGATACCCAGCTCATGTTCACGAATATAGCGATAAAGGGTCATCCGGTGTACATCCATTCTGTTGGCGATTTTTGAGATAGAAAATCCTCGATCGAGAAGAAGTTGGATTTCTTGACAGTGCAGATCTAATTTGCGTTGCTGATTTTTTTTCCCTCTTGGTCGACCCAGATGGCATCCATCGGCTTTCAATCGTTCTAAAGCTTCTCGTGTCCGCTGAGAAATTAAATTGCGCTCAATTTCTGCCGATAAACCAAAAGCAAAAGCCAAAACTTTGGATTGAATATCGGCACCCAGACGATAGTTGTCCTTAATTGTCCATACCTGGATTCCTTTATTCATACAAAGATGCAGAAAGCTCATGACCTGCAGTAAATTCCGACCAAAACGAGAAATTTCGGTTGCAATCAGAATATCTCCTTGTTTCAGTTGAGAAAGCGCATTCCCTAGTTTGCGTTTGTTGATACCGGTGGTTCCGCTGATCGTTTCTTCAATCCATTGGCTGATATCCAGTTGTTCCTGTTGGCAGAATTTTTTTATCTCAAATGATTGATTTTTAAGTGTTTGTTTGTCCGTGCTGACACGGATATATCCATAAATCATGGACTATGTTCTCCTTTATTTAGTTCTTAACCGGTGAAGTATAACTTCATGTGTTCCTTATTTACCATAAAAAACAGACGGTTGGAATGTGAAAGTCTTGTTTTCTTGGCACATAAAGGAGAAGATGCTCATGACTTTTCAACGTAAGCAAAAACAGTTATTGAGAAAATGGAGCCCTTTTCCGATTAAGGTGAGACCGCTTCGACAAACCGAGCCAAAATTTTCTTCATGCCATGCTCATCGAAATGAATTTCCAGACGCTCCCCTTCTTCCTTGATAACCGTTCCGTATCCGAACATCTCATGATAAACACGCTTGCCAACACGACGAGATGTCTTGGCACCGGGTTTGTTGAAAGGTAAACCTCTTTGAGGAGAGACAGAGTGGCTTTTCCATGAAAAAGAGTTATTTATATCCTGTTGAACCGCCCATCCCATGCGCCGATTGGTTTGATTATCGATATGTTCTTGCGGTAATTCATCAATAAAGCGGCTGGGAAGAGAATTTTGCCACGTGCCGTATATCCGACGATTGGCCGCGTAAGAAATCATCACCTGTTGACGAGCTCGCGTTATGCCCACATATGCTAAACGGCGTTCTTCTTCAAGACCGACATGACCGTTTTCATCTAGGGCACGTTGGTGGGGAAAGAGCCCTTCCTCCCATCCGGGTAAATACACATGATCGAACTCCAGTCCTTTGCTGGCATGCAGTGTCATGACGGTTAATTGTTCTTCCGTTGATTGTTCGTCACTTTCGGTGACCAAAGCCGCATATTCGATAAATTCTTGTAGTGAGTCAAAGTCGCTGAGCACATTCTGCAATTCTTTTAAATTTTCCACGCGTCCTTCGGCATCGGCAGATTTATCCGTCTGCCACATCATCAGATAGCCGGATTCTTTTAAAATACGCTCCAGCAGTTGAGCCGGTTCTAGCTCTTGCCGAGCCTCTTGCCAATCTCGTATCAGGTTGGCAAAAGCCGTTATGGTTTTACGGACGGATGGTCGCAACTCGGCCCAGTCAATGGCGTCAAACAAGCTGAGATGTTTTTCACGTGCGGCTGTTTCCAGAGCCTTTAAAGCACCATCGCCGATTCCTCGTCGAGGTTTGTTAATAATACGTGTCAACGCTAAATCATCCGTCGTGTTTAAAACAAGGCGTAAATAGGCAACGGCATCTCGAATTTCTTCACGCTCATAAAACTTAAATCCACCGATAATTTTGTAAGGGATACCATATCGAATGAGTTCTTCCTCAAATGCTCGGGTTTGGAAAGACGCGCGAACCAAAATAGCCATGTGTGTCAAAGGTGTGCCGGCACGTTGATTGCCCTCGATTCTTTCGATGATTTTTTCGGCTTCTTGTTGACCGTTCCAAAAACCCTCAACACGGACCAAGTCACCGCTGTTATTGATGTCATCGGCAACCTTTAACGTTTTTCCCAGACGTCCTTCGTTATGTGCAATCAAGGCAGACGCGGCCCCTAAAATATGTGCGGTTGAGCGATAATTACGCTCTAGCCGAATAATCCGAGCCTCCGGAAAAACAGAGCCGAAATTTAAGATGTTATCAACATCGGCTCCACGCCAAGAGTAGATAGATTGATCATCATCACCGACACAACAAATGTTGTTATGTCCTTTGGCCAATAAACGCAGCAACATATATTGTGCCACATTGGTGTCTTGATATTCATCTACCAAAATATAATGGAATTGATTTTGGTATAACTTTAAAATGTCGGGATAGGCTTTGAAAAGCTCTAAAGGTTTTAACAATAAATCTCCGAAATCCACGGCATTCAGCTCTTTTAATCTATTCTGATAGATTTGATAGAAACCCAACGCTTTACCATCGCAGAAGTTTGTGTTTTCCGCATCTGTGACGGCTGTCGGTATCAATCCTCGATCCTTCCAGCGTTGGATAATATCCAATAAAATGCCGGGAGTGTATTTTTTGGTATCTATACCGTTGTCTTGCATAATTTGTTTTATCAAGCGCTCTTGATCATCGCTGCCCAATACAATAAAATGAGGGCTTAATCCACACTCTGCCGTAAACTTTTTCAAAATGCGCATACCTATGGCATGAAAAGTTCCCAGCCAAACCGAAAAAGCCTCTGGTCCAACCATATGCTCCAACCGCTCTTTCATCTCGCGCGATGCTTTATTGGTAAAGGTGACGGCTAAAATTTGCCAAGGGTGAGCCAACCCGGCAGCCAGTAAATATGCTATACGTGTCGTTAAAACGCGTGTTTTTCCGGTTCCGGCGCCGGAAAGAACCAATAGGGGGCCCTTGGTTGTTTGAACAGCTTCACGCTGCTCGGGATTCAAATCAGCCAGAAAGGGAGGTTCCTGCCGTATCGGGCGCGCGTCCTCCGTTGACGGAACGGAGCAGACGGGATCTTCCAAATCAAAAATGTCCATTTTGATCTCCTTCTGATTGTTCCGTTAAAAAACGCAAGGCAATATGAGCCAAACGCAATCCGAATACTCCGGTTAATGTGATTAAACTCCCTAACTGTCGTGATTGAAAAGATGCCTTTTTCGGCGGCTCATCCGAGTAAACAACGGGAAAAGAGGGGACTTTACCCAATTTTTTTCGAAGATTTTTACGTAAATGAGCCGCCAAAGGACAAACCTTCGTTTGATGAAAAAGGACTTCTTGAACATGAGAGGGATCTGTTCTCAGAGCCGCTCCCATCGAGGCGGCAAAGGGGATTTTTTCCGCTAATAAGTACAAAATAAGTGCCTCTTTTGCCGCTAATGTATCAATAGCATCAAGCACAAAATCCGGTCGTTTTTCCAATAAAGAGGCACATGTTTTATCGTCTAGAAAAAAGTTGTTGCTTGAGATGTTCAAGTTGGGGTTGATGTCGTGAAGGCGTTGTCGTGCAGCCTCTGTTTTCGGTTGTCCCAGAGAACTATGAACGGCAAACAATTGACGGTTAATGTTGCTTTCTTCAACAGTGTCACCGTCAATAAGCGTTAACTGACCGACCCCCGCCCGAGCCAAGGCTTCGGCTGCAAAACTACCGACGGCGCCGCAACCGACAATGGCGACATGGGCTTGTTGTAGAGCATGAAAAGCCTCTTCCCCTAATAACAATCGTGTCCGTGTAAATTGATCAGTCATGTAAAAAAAGCTCCAAATTATAGGCCAGACGCTCCTCAGAAAGATTCAACCGATCCACCAGATCCGGAATTTCAACCGGGGATGCCAAGCCGTCCGGCGCATCGCTTTCAACAAACAGGCGATTTTCCGGAATAATATCAAGACAATGCGCATTGAGTGTCGAATAATAAGCATTCATCAATCGCAATTTTTGAACAATAACCTCATTTCCCTGAAAACGATGGAATAGAAATTTGAGCTCTCGAAACGGAGCAATCAGATTTAACATATCCGGCCACGCCTTGACACAATGAACATGCACGATACGTTGGAAATGAGAAGCTAAAGCCAGACACTGGGTAAAAACGGCTTTTTGTTTTTCATAAAAAGGTTTTGTCGCGTCCAGACCGATTTCTCCTACCATCGCCCAAGGATACTTTTTCAGGATATCCGTCAGCTGTAAAGACCAATCATCTGCCAGTTGTCCCACAAACCAAGGATGAACGCCGACGCAGGGGCGAACGCCCAAAACTCGCGAAGAAAGATCCAAGACATCTTGCCAGTTTTCGGGTCCGGTAGCATTACAAAAAAATGTGGTGACATTGCGGGCATGAGCATCTAAAAAAGCTTGATCGGGCATCAGATGCACATGAGCGTCAAAATAGGACATGATTTTCTCCTTTTTTGTTTCTTTTAAAAGCCAGTATACACTTTTTTATTGCAATTTAAAAGAAATAAAAATAACATGAAAGAAAATAATTGAAAGGCAGAAAACAACATGCGCTGGGGATTAGTTCTTTCTTTAGTCGGTTATATGATTATCGTTTGCGGTATGGCGATGATTATCCCAACCTTGACGGATGTTTTTGTCGGTGATGTGGAGGCGGCCAAACGATTTGCCGTGTCGGCGGCCTTAACGGTTGCCGTTGGTAGCCTTTTTCTGCTGCTTTTCCCAAGGGAGCATACTCCTTTTCGGATCAAAGAAATGTTCTTGACGACAACATTGGTATGGCTGAGTTATGCTTTTTTTTCAGCTTTGCCGTTTTGTTTGTCCGAATACCAAGTGTCTTTTACGGATGCCGTGTTCGAATCGATGTCCGGCTTGACGACGACGGGCTCAACGATCCTGACGGGGCTAGATACTCTTTCTTCCGGCCTGCTGTTATGGCGTTCCATGATACAGTGGTTGGGGGGTGTCGGGATTGTCATTGTGGCGATTATGATTTTCCCCATGCTGCGTATAGGAGGTATGCAGTTTTTTAACACGGAATCTTCCGCTCAATCTAACCGTGATGAACCGGCTATGGCAAAAACAACGCGGGCGATTTTCGGGTATTTTATCGGGTTGACGGTTTTATGTGCTCTGGCTTTGTATGCGGCCGGCATGTCGGCTTTTGATGCCATTAACCATGCCATGACGTGTTTGGCAACGGGAGGCTTTTCAACGCATGATGCCTCAATCGCTTATTTTAACAGTCCGGCGATTGAGTGGATTTTGACGTTCTTCATGATGGTGGGCGGCTTGCCGCTCATGATGGGATTGTATTTGTTGCAACGTCAATGGGCGCCAATTCGTCATAATGAGCAAATTAAAACATATTTCCTTTTCTTGCTGGGAGTTATTGCTATATTAAGCTTGTTCCGTTGGCAATTTGACTGGGAGCGCTGGACGGAATTAGGCGCGATTATTCGATCCAGTGCTTTCAACGTTATCTCGATTGTGACAACGACCGGTTATACCTCGGGCAATTACCAATTATGGGGTAATTTTGCCGTAGCTCTGTTTATGTTCTTATTAATGGCCGGAGCATGCACAGGGTCTACTTCCGGCGGCATCAAAATGTTTCGATTTACCGTTATGTTAAAAAGCGTTTCCATACGCTTAAAACATTTATTGCAACCCTATGGGGTGTTTATCGCTCGATACGGAGAAACACCCATCTCTGATGATATTTTAATCAGTGTGCTGGTTTTCTTTGGATTATATTTGGGAACAGCTGTTGTGGCGACTCTTGGAATGACGTTGTGTGGCCTTGATTTTATGACGGGATTGTCCGGTGTTTTGACGGCTTTGAGCAACGTTGGCCCCGGATTAGGAACCGTTATCGGTCCAGATCAAACATTTGCGGCATTGCCGGACACGGCAAAATGGATTTTGACGTTTGTGATGCTTTTGGGCCGCCTGGAGTTCGTATCGGTTATTGTGTTGTTCTTTCCTTTTCTGTGGCGCAAACACGCCTAGCCATTGGCGCAGAGCAGATGAAAATCCGCTTGAAATGAAAAGATTGATAAAAAAGTCTTTCCAAAACTAAAAAAAATATGCTATAACAAGAAACAAGATGTTTTTTTTCGGGGGATATGACATGAAAAAGTTTTTTTTCTCGGTTTTGATATTGCTGCTGTTGGTCGCCAGTGGTATTGTCTGGTTGGTCATGCGCTCATTTAATGCCGAAGCCTATCAGCAACAGGTTATCTCGGCTGTGTCCGAATTGACGGGCCGTCAATTCCAAGTGTTGGGAGCCACCTCCTTTACCTGGAGACCTGTCCCGACATTTACCATGGAAAATGTTCAATTATCCAACCAAGAAGGCAGTGAAGAGCCTTTGATGTTCCACGCCGACCGCATTCGGATAGAAATTGAGTTGACATCTCTGTTATCCTCCCCCTTAGTCGTGCGGCGTGTCGAAGTAGAAAAGCCAACCTTGTTGTTGGAGCGTTTGCCCAATAACCATGTCAATTATGCTTTTTCTTTTTTGTTTGACCCGACAAAGCAATTGCACTCTGATTTTGCCAGCATGGATGCCGGGAATACACGTGGCACACGTATTGATACCGTTTCCATTGATGAAGGAACCCTGATTTATGCTAATTCGCTGACGAAAACATTTCAAAAAATGACGGATATTTCCGGAGAGTTGAATGTTGATAGCTTGGTGGGGCCTTTCCGCTTTAATGGGCGTGGGGTCTTGGGAAAAAATACCTATCGTTTCAGTGGGAGAACCGGATCGTTTCAAGGCGGGCAACCGGTTGATTTTTCCTTGAAAGTAGCCGAGCCAAATGCCGGAATGGAGGGTGAATTTTCGGGAAAGTTTACGCCTTCTCAGGTGAATTCAATCATCTCTGGGGACGGACATTTTAACCTGCAAAAGCCCTCTCAATTTAGTGAGTCGGTGGGTTTGAAGCCGTTGCCGGCAGATATCAACAAACCGATTATCGGAAATTTTTCGGTTGAATTAACGCCGGCAGAGGATCATTTAAAAACGCTCACGGTTCGTTTTGGGGAGGAAGAAAAGGATTTAGCCCTCAGTGTTTCCGTGTTGCGACAAAATACGATGGCTAAAACCTCTCTGGAAATTAAAGGTGCCATTAACGGATTGACTGAACAGATAGCCAAGCCGTATTTGGAACAGTTCAATTGGGCGTCCTTGAAAAAAGAGGAAAATCTGGGGTTGACGTTAAAAGCCGACTTGACCCTTCCGACATTTCGTTGGTATAACCAAGATATAACAGATGTTCAAATGAAAGCTTCTTTCCAAGAAGGGACATTGACACTAGATACCCTGTCGGCAACGTTGCCGGGAGAGACAAAAATAACATCTACCGGAACGGCAACGGCGTTGCAGGTTAATCCGTTTATGGAATTGAATCTGGTGGCTCAAACAGGCTCTTTAAGAACGCTTTTAGGGTGGTTGTATCCTCAAATGCCCTTACCGACGCATCCGGGAGTTTTGGGTAATGCTTCGGCGCAAGGCGTCTTGCGGATTGAGCCGGACAAGTGGCAATTTACCGTAGCAGAAGGTAAAGTCGATGATACGGAATTGAATGGTATTTTGTCTTTGTCTCAGGCAGAACGTCCCACGATTCTGGTTAACTTAATGCTGGTGAATATCAATGCGGATCCCTATATCGGGTATCAGGTTTCCAGCGAGAAAAAAACACCCTCGGAAGTGTTATCTGGCTTGATGCGTTGGGCCGAAGGAAATAAGCTGTTTGCCTCATTCGATGCGCGTTTTGAGCTCGAATTTAATGAAGCTACTCTGTTCAATTTACCCATGCCGGATGGCGGTGTCATAGCCTCGTTGAAGGATAATGTCTTGACACTTGAGACCTTTGTGGCTCGCAATGTTGCAACCGCCAGCCTTCTGGCCTCTGGTACTATCAGTGGCTTTGGGACGCCCAATGTTAACATAGCGGATGTCTCTTTTGAAATGGAGGCGACGCAATTGCCATTATTTATGGAACGGGCACAACTGACCAGCTCTTATCCTTTGATTCAAACGGCTCAAGAGGCCTCCTTTGCCGTTCAGGCCAGTGGGGCAGCCAATAAGTGGACCATTAATGGTGTCGCCTCTTTGAATAAAGCTTTGTTGAAAATAAACGGAGATTTGGCTCGGACCGGTACAATGACCTTATTCCAAAATACGGCTTTTGAGATGACTCATCCGGATTTTCATGCCTTTATGAAGCTTGTCAAACCTGATTTTGAGGGATTCCCAAAATTAACAGGAGGGTTCAAGGCCTCCGGTGTCTTTTCGGGATCCGAACAGAGCTTTGAGATTCAAAACGGAGAGCTGAGTATCGGTATCCAAAAACTTTTAGGACGCTTAAGTTATACGGGTAAAGAAACACGGCAACTGAACTTAACTCTTCAAGCGCCCAGTTTGGATATGGCGCAGTGGTTGCCGGATTTTGACCCCATTTACTCGCCGCAAAGTGGCTTTTCAATCAAACCGTTTGCCTTGGACGGTTGGGATGCTTGGAATCTTGATGTCAATTTAAAGGCGAATCAGCTGTTGATTCGTCATGTGGATTTGCGGCAAGCGGAGATGGCCTTGTCTTTAAGGGATAAAACATTGATGCTGTCGCGTCTGAAGGGATTGTATAAAGGAGAAGAAAATACCGCTGTAGATATTTCCGGTAGTTTTGTCTGGAGCAGTACGCCTGTTTTGGATATGACGGTGAAATTAGATAATATCGGTCTGAGACAAGATTTTATGATTTTTGATAAAATGGGTGTTGGCTCGGGACTTTTAAGTAGCTCTTTCCATGTGCGCGGCGAAGGTGAATCGCCTTGGGCCATGATATCATCCATGACGGGAGAAGGGACTCTGTCTTTGAAGAATAACACCTTGTTTGGGGTGGATTTGGAGCAGGTGACGCCGATTATTACACGTGCTTTACAGACGGCAGAGAATAAAGACACGTTGAATGCTCAAATAGCACAGGCAATTCAATCGGGACGGACACCGTTGAATAGTATTGTCGGGCGTTTTTCGATGACAAACGGCGTTTTACGCATGCAGGATGGTGTTGTGAAAACACCCAGTACTATCGCAGATCCAACACGTTTTGTCTTGGATTTTCCCAAACAAAGTATAGATCTTCAAATGCCTGTTAAATTGACGGCGTTTAAGAATTTACCGGTTTTTTCTATCCAGTGGGTATCGGAACAGGGAAGCGTGCGCTATGTGCCGGATTTCAGTGCTCTGTTGCAATCGGTGAGCGATGTCATCCAGAATGAGGTTTCCGAGGCGGCGGCACAACAACAAGAACAAAAATTAAAAGAAGCCAATGAACGGATTCAAGAACGTCAAAAACAGGCGGCCGCTGCTGCTGAGGAGGCAACGACACGTGTGCGGCAGGTTGAGGATGCGTTGTTGAAATATCCTTCCGAACAGGCGGAATTACCGCTTCAATCGGCACGAGATGCTTTGGAAATAGTGACACAGTTATCCGTTAAAGAATATCTGTCGGATGCACAGTATATTCAGTTGATAGAGCAGGCGCGATTGGCCGTGAAAAAAGCAGAAGAAGCTGAGTTGATTATGAACCGGGGTAATTTTGCCGCACAACGAGATCAAATTACACGAGCCTTGGAAGCGGGTAAAAAAATGACTCAAGAAATTGAAACGCTGGCACTTCAGAAATCCTATATTGATATTTTGGATCGCTTGGCAAAAACGGCGCGTCAGAATCTGAGTGTTATTCAAAATGCAGCGGATATTACTCAAAATAAAGTCGAGTTAGATCAGGCAAATAATTTAGTCTCGGTTTCAATAGATGCTTTGGCTCAGATTGAACAGGCCCATGAGGCGGCTCTGCGTTATAATGTGCCGGAAACGGCCGGTGGCTCCAAGGTCATCAAGGGGCGCATCGGGCGTGCGCGCCCCTAAGTCGGATGGAAAGGAAACAGATGGTCAAACGCAACAACCGCATTATTCAGGGTGATTGCATCGAGGTGATGCGACAATTGCCGGATGGATGTGTTGACCTGATTTTTGCCGATCCGCCTTATTTTATGCAGCTACATAAAGAGTTATATCGACCGGATGCGACCAGTGTCGATGGTGTTGATGATGAGTGGGATAAATTTACGGATTTTAAAGCCTATGATGCGTTTACACTGGAGTGGTTGAAAGAGGCTCGTCGTGTGTTGAAAGATACAGGGTCACTATGGGTTATCGGCTCGTATCATAACATTTTCCGCGTGGGATATCATTTACAGACCATGGGTTTTTGGATTTTAAATGATATTTTATGGTTAAAGACAAATCCGATGCCGAATTTTAGAGGAACGCGTTTTGCGAATGCTCATGAAACACTCATTTGGTGTATCAAGAATCCGCGCTCTAAGTATACATTTAATTATGATAGTCTGAAAGCTTTTAATGACGATTTGCAAATACGGTCGGATTGGCGCTTGCCGATTTGCGGGCGTGCAGAAAGGTTGAAGGATAAGAGCGGTAAAAAGGTACATACCACACAAAAACCGGAGGCCTTGCTTTATCGCGTGATTTTGTCCTCTACCAATCCGGGAGATGTTATTTTGGATCCTTTCTTCGGTACCGGAACAACGGGGGCTGTTGCCAAAAAATTGGGGCGTCAATATATCGGCATTGAAAAAGAGCCGGCGTATATTAAATATGCTCAAAAACGTTTACGGGCGATCGTCCCCGAAGCGGATACATCGTTGTTTGAATTACACCGTAAAAAAGAAGAGCCGCGTATTCCTTTCGGAGATGTATTGGCCAGTGGTTTGTTGAAAGTCGGCGCACGCCTCTATAGCCCCAAACAAAAGGTCTGTGCCAGAGTTCGGGCGGACGGAAGTCTTGTTGCAGAAGAGGGAAGTGGGTCCATTCATCAATTAGGAGCCAAACTTCAAAAAACAAAATCTTGCAACGGATGGCTTTACTGGTCGTATCAGGATCGAAAAACGCGGCGGTTTATGTTAATTGATACACTGCGGCAACAACTTAAAACACAAATGGAGAAAGAAAAATGAAGAAAATGTATATCATGTTTTTAGGCATGGGCTTATTGGCAGGCTGTGCGGCGACGCATCAAACAGAGGAAGCCGGACAAAGCATCCCCTCTCAGAAGGAAATTCCCTCGGTTGAAATTGTGCCGGAACCCACTCTTGTCAAGCCGGTTGAGTCGGTCAAGTCGGTCGAGTCGACAGTCTCTCAAACACCGTTAGAACAGCATGCTCAGAAACTGGAAGAAATCCTCAAAGATACAGAGGGAGAAGTCAAAGTATCGGAAGATCAGATTCGATTGATTTTGGCCGGTCGTCGGGTTTTTTCTATTAATCAGGCAAGTATTAAACCCAGTTTTCAGCCCATTTTAGCCAGAATAGCTTTAGAGTTGAAATCTTATGATAAAACAATGATTCAGATAGTCGGCTATACGGATAATAAGGGGAATGACGAATCGAATGTCGCATTATCTTTACGTCAGGCGGAAGCCGTTTCGGCATTTTTGCAGCAACAAGGCGTTTCCCAGAATCGGATATTGACGGATGGTCTTGGTTCGGAAAATCCGTTAGTCTCTAATGCAACCTCTGCCGGCCGCGAGAAAAATCGGCGTATAGAAATCACATTGATCAACCTGCAATAAGCCGAGTGTATGATGCAACAGCAGTTTAATAATCGTCCGCTTAAGAATCGTTTAAAAAAGGTCAGAGGACGTCGAGCTTCAAGCACAAAATGGTTGCAGCGTCAGATCAATGATCCGTATGTGGCGGAGGCTCATCGTTTGGGTTATCGAGGACGAGCGGCGTTTAAAATTATCCAGTTGGATAATCAATTCCACTTTTTTAAAGCGGGTAAGCGTGTCGTTGATTTAGGATGTGCGCCCGGCGGATGGTCTCAGGTTGCGGTTCATAAAGTGAAATCAACTCCGGAAAATCCTCTGGTAATAGGCATGGACTTGCTGCCGACAAACCCGATTCCGGGAGCTGAGTTTGTCCAAATGGATTTTACGGTCGAAGAAGCGCCGGAACGTTTAAAAGCGATGATGGGTGGACATGCGGCCGATATCGTGATGTCGGATATGGCATCAAATACAACAGGAAATCACGGTGTGGATCATCTTCGAATTATGGGATTGTTGGAGGCAGCTTACGCTTTTGCCGTTCGGGTTTTGGCGCCTGATGGAGTTTTTATCGCCAAAATTTTTCAGGGCGGTACCGAAAATGCTTTCTTGGCGCAGATGAAACGGGATTTTCAGGTCGTCAAACATGCTAAACCGGACGCCAGTCGGAAAGACTCGTCCGAGTTCTATGTGGTGGCTTTGGGATTTAAAGGTGGACAAATCGTATGAGACCAGAAGGGATTGTCAAAGCCGTACAAGAGGTGTTGAGTGAGATTTTAAACTCTTCTCGTCCGGCAAATGAAATTTTGAATGCCTACACGCGGTCCAGACGGTATATCGGGGCTAAAGACAGAAAGCAGATTGCTGAGCAAGTATGGTCTTATATACGCCATCGTCGACGTTTAGACTATTTATATCCCAACACATCAACGGCGGCCAAACTGTCATTCCTTAAATTGGGATTGCCGGATCCATTACCGGCGGACATGCCTTTACCTGTTCAATGGGAAGTACCGGATTGGTTGGTGGATAAGATAGAGCATCCGGAAATGGAGTTGCCGGCCTTATTAATGTCACCCCCCATCGTCTTGCGCGCCAACGGAGATCGGGATAAAATTCAACAGTATTTGTCCGAAGAAGGTTTAGAAACAGATAAGACAAAATTATCACCGTTAGGATTGATTTTAAAAAAGCGAGTGTCCTTGAACACATCGGAAAGTTATCGACAGGGGTTGGTTGAGATTCAAGATGAAGGCTCACAGTTAGTGGCCTTAGAAACACATATTCAACCGGATGAACGTGTGTTGGATTATTGTGCGGGAGCCGGCGGAAAGTCGTTGATTTTTGCTCAGATGATGCACAATAAAGGGGAAATTATTGCCCATGATATTTCAAAGCGTCGCTTGGCGGAGCTTGAAAAAAGAGCTCTCAGAGCCGGTGCTCGGGTCATTCATACGAAAAGTCCGTTAGCCTCTGAGGATGAAGGTGCATTTACGCATGTTGTCGTTGATGCGCCTTGCTCCGGAGTCGGTACATGGCGGCGATGTCCGGATGCGCGTTGGAAGCTGACGATGGAACAACTGAATCAGCTGTTGAAAACGCAGGCGGATATTTTAGATAAAGCCGTCGCATATGTGGCTTTCGGTGGACGCTTAAGTTATATGACCTGTTCTTTGTTGGCGTGTGAAAATACGGATCAAGTGGTGGCTTTTTTGAAGCGTCATCCGGATTTTTCGCTGTTGCGTCAGCGCCAGTTTTCACCGGCGCTGAGCGGAACGGATGGTCTTTTTGTTGCCGTTTTGGAACGGACTTCTTCAAAAAAGACCTAAGCGGTTTTGGCATTGCCGATGTTTAATGCCAGAACGTTAAGAACGGATTTAATTTTAGATAAAATCAGATCGTCTTTTGTCGTCGGTGTCAAGGCTGCCAAAGCACTGGCTCCGGCGATGATAGATGAAATGGCGACTAAAATATCGCTGATGTGCGTCATGATAAATGAAAACATATATTTCTCCTTTCTGTTAACGTTATTTCAAAATTAAGTTTAAAAGAGCCGCACAAATGGCTGCTCCGGTTGAGACGGCAATCACGTTGATGATGGATTTGATGGGCGCAATTTCAACACGCGGCACGAATTCGCGTCTTAAATTTTCATGAAAAACCTGACACGAAGCCTTTGGTTGAACCGTTCCCATAAAATTAATCAATTCGGTGTGCACATCTGTAATTTGTGTTTTGGCTAAACATACTTCTTTTTTGATGTCGACCAGTTGTTTTTGCAGGGTATCGACTAAGGCCATCAATTTACCCAGCTCCATAGAAATGGTTGCCATATTTTTCTCCTTTTGTGAAGTGTTAATAGGTTGCATAAAAGAGTCGATTCCCAATCTCGGCCGAGGGAACTAAGGTCGTCGACCAAGCGGGATTATCGTCTAAGTCGTGATAAGAGGTGGCGCCGTTCGTTGGGTCGGACAAAAAGCCATTCATCGCTCTTTGAGCAACGCGCAGAGCCATTTGGAAAACTGAACTATCCCATGGAGGATTTATCAGTTCTTCCATCTGTGATACGGCAGGATTCCAGCATTTGAATTGAAAAGGCTTGAGGCAAATTTCCGATAGCGTGTTTCCCCACCAGAAATCACCCTTTCTTTTCGCATGGTTAAGTCGATTCATAATGACGGAGGCAACGGCTTCCATACCTTTTAACCCCTCATGCTGCGCTTCACCAAAAAGCGTTTTGGCAAAAATAAGTAGATCATCAGTCATCATATTCTTCTCCAGTCCAGACGTCTTTGCGGATAAGGCGGTCGTTGTCCCAAGCGTATCGGTTCAACCGTTAGGCAGCCGGCAACAGCGTCCAATCCATCGTCATGCGTATGTGTATTAGCGGGATTAAAGTCCCTCAATTCGGTTAGAAAAGGTGTCTTTTTCACGGATTCATGAACAAATAGGGCTCCATTCATCAACGGCGGTTCTAGAGCGGCCAGAATGCGCGTGTTTTTATGGCTGCGAGCTGTTTCCTCGATGACGGCACAGGCGATTCCGGATCGTGCAAGCTCTTGGCGTAATAATGCCGGTAAGAATTTACCGATACCATTGGTCTCTAAATGGACCGCCGGCAAAAATAAATCGCGGACAAATGTCGCAACGGTTTGGCATTGATAGGCGGTTGCTTCTTGAGCCGGAGGTACGGTCATATACAGCAGACGGTGAATAAAGGCGTTGCCTGTCTCATCAAAAAAGACGCATGCAATAACACTTTTATCTCCGTTGAGGGCACCGAAAGCCGGATCCCACCAACAAGCCGCTCCACACAGTCGGTGCCCGGCGAGTTTGAGAACAGCCGTATTGTTGGCTTCCGTATAACACAGTTCGTCCGAGTAAAATCGCAGACGTTGTGCTTCCAGACGAGAGCTTTCCGGCGGTACGGCTTGCAGCATCATTTGACTGGCAAATTTGGTGGGCCCCGATCGTTTTTCAAGAGCTTGGATTTTAGCTAAATCAAAACGTTCCGGCCAGGCAGATTGTCCGTTTTGTGTCAATAAAGGAATTTTTAATACGGGCCAATGTTTCAAAAATCCGCTTGATGACGTATCATAAATTGTTTCATAGGTGTGAGGTGTCCCTACATATAAAGTCATGCCGCCCGGCGTTAAAATATAATCCAGCTCACTGAGCTTTCGGCGCAATTCAATCCGTTTATGAGACGTATCACATGTTTTGGGAACCTCGACATCATCACAGATAATGACATCGGCACGACAACCTGTCATGTTGGCCATCAAGCCGCGCGCCAATACAGAGGGGTCTCGAAAACCGGAACGGCGCACCACAGTAAAGCGATCAGAAGCCCACTCTTCACTTTTTGTTGGTTTCAATAAGTGCGTTAAAGGATGTGTTTCAATGATACGCTTCATGTGGGTCGCCATTTTTTTGGCCAAGCTATGGTCTGCCGATAAAATTAACAAACGACATTCCGGGTTTTGCCATAGAATCCAAGCCCCGAACAGGCCGACCAATGTTGATTTCCCCGAGTTTCGAAAAGCCATCATCAGGGCATTTTTTTCTTCGGCTTGCCAACATTTTTCCAGGAAACGACACATGCGTTTGTGGTGACGAGGCAAATGAAGCCCGGAAATTTCATCCCAAATCCAAACAAACTCTGTCAGAGAAAGAATCGGTTGTGCTGTCGGGCTCAAAGCCGGTGTTTTCGATACTGTCATCGGGGTCATCCTCCAAAAGATAAGGGGCCGCCGCTCGTGCTTTTTGAATCCAATCCTCTAGGCGCGTATCTTGATGAGAAGCATCAAAAGGCTGTTCCAAACGGATTAACCTTTCCAATAACGCGATATGCGATAGGACGGCTTTACAGGCATTATGAAAAGCTGTAAATCCTTTCGCATCCATGGGGATAGATTCTTGCCAGAGAGCGTCATATGTTGCCAAAGCATGTTCCAGGTATGGTTTTAACTTGGCGGATAAATCACACATAGCGGCTCTCCTGTGTCATTTATTTTAACAATGAACGACTGAGGCCACTTGAAATGTTGTTGAAGGAACTCAACAGATTTTGATTGTTTTGATTGGTCAGGCGCTGAGAGGTCAACAAATTGTTAGAACGCGTCTTTTCAATACCATTTAATAAGGCTTCTAAAGAGATATTGGCCTGATTCACCAAAAATTTATCGTCTGTATCATAGTCCCGTTGAAGGGCGTCCAGAACCGCTTGTCCTGTGCCGCTTTGTGAACTGAGACCACTGGCACCTAATTTGGCCTTATAGGCAGATTGTTGTTGTTTTAACAGATTTTTATTTTCTCGCCTTTCCTCGGCCAGAGTCAGCTGTGCTTGTTGTTTATCAAGTTCATAGGCTTGATTGGCTAAACGATTATTTTCTTTAGTTTGTTTGCGTTGTTCTTTGTTCCCTTTGTAGGCAAAGAATGCGGATGATGCTGCAGTTATAGCACTGGCAGCTGCTGCGACTTCCATAATTATCCTCCTATTTTTAAATCACTGGTGACACTAACAAGTTGAAATTTTTTAGGCATTGAGCTGACAATTCGCCAAACGGGATCTGTCGGGCGTCTTCGCCATCCCAAAGCGCGGACCACAATATCTTCCGTGCGGGGTGTTAACATGTCATCTAATTGATATGATGCCAAAGGTTGTGTGAGTACCTGAGCAATCCCATTTCCCGTATCGATTTCTAACGATTCGGTATCTATGACACGAAAGACTCCTTTGACCAACCGAACGCTGGAAACCGGAGCGGTACCGTTGCTGGAGCCGACCAAGGGTGGCAGTGGTGCTACTTCATGTGTGTAAGGAAGCCCAACCGTCACCTCTGAGGCGGCTATATCTATATCAATACATCCGTTTTGAATCGTTGTTTCCGGCAGAACGATTTGATCGGCAACAATTTTAACCGTTTGATTGTTCAAAATACTCAGCCCGCTAAAGTGCGTTTGAGGCGTTTCCGTTTGTATCTTGAAGGCACAATCGACAAAATATCCCTCCTCAAAGCACTCCAGAAAAAATCGAGTCCCTCGGCGGATGACAAAGTAAGGTTTTTTACTGGCCATGGCGACCGATAAAAAAGAACCGGCTGTTTTTTGATGAGTAAAGCTTTGTAAATCTTCCGATCGAAAACTGGTCAACACACATAAATCACCCGTGCTCATGATGATATACGCTTGTCGGCTGTGTTTGTCATAAGCAAAGTCAATTGGGTTTTGAATCAGGTGTTCGGCCAGCAGAGATAAATCCGTTGCTTGATAGGCATCCTCTAAATCCGAAAACAGGAATTCTCGAATCTCTCGACCATTTGCCGAGGCAAAAATAGTCGCACCGTCAATTCCTATCGGCGGGACAAAACGCTCTTCAGTAGAGCCGACCTGCGTTTGTCGTTTCAAAGCGATACTGGTCGGTGTTAACGGATCGCCGGTCACCATCCACTCGGCATTTGTTGTGAAGACTTGCAGATGCCGTCCCGCGAACAAAGCGCAAATCACATTGGATTGATCCGATAGAATGCTGAAATCAATCCCTTCGCTGTCATAGCCGTCTCCTAGTTCAAAATTACTTAAATCACCGCTTTGGCTGAACCATAAATTATTGGGTAATTTTTTACTGCCGCCGAAAACCAAGCGTGACTGGTAAAAGGCGACACAAATCGGCCAACCATGCTCGTCGGAAAAAGTAGGCTCTCCCCAGACACGGGTCGGTTCTAAAGAAGGGTTTCCTTCGGTGTCGGTTAACAGCACTTTCTTGACGGTTGCTTTGGCACTGGTTGCCGAGACAATTTCATCTATAACAACATAACCGGCGGCAAGTTTGAATGTTTTTCCGACATCACTGTCCGTAAAAACATCTGCCGAAGCCGTTAAGGTGACGCTACCCGTAATACCCGAACTGGCCAACGTAATGTGGTCGGCACAGTATTTGTGATAAGGTTGTAAGACGATATCTCCCTCTTTTAAAAACTCAAAGTTTGTCAGCGTCCAGGTTCCTTCTTGTTGACTGAGCTTTTGCGGACATGTATCCGGATGTGTCAAGAATAAATAGTCAGAACCTTGACACCAACGTACTTGATGAATTTGTGAAGTTGTCCAAGGTGTTTGTAAAGTCGTTATTTCTATTTCGTCTTTATAAATACGCATCAGCTTGTTTTGCAGCAAAATCAAATAGGATTTAGAACCGCTTTGTTCATAAGAAATTAACCGTCCTTCACTGTTTAACTCCGCAACAAATTTTAATCCCGGGCGGCGATGAACACCTCCCGTCGGCTCAATAAAGACATTTGTCAAAGTAAGTGCCCCGTTGGCATAACTCGTCAAGTCAACACGTCCCAAAAGGTCATGAGATAACTCCCCTCCGGAAAAGTTGGTTTTTTGTGTAAATAAGCTGCTCATCCGCGTACCTCAATCAAGGAAAAGTCCTGAAACGCCGGCGGTACGGCCTGTTGACTGTCAACGAGGCGCGCTTGAGCGATTTCCGTATCGGCGATTTTGCATAAAAATTCGGTGCGTGAGGTGCTTTCCGTCAAAGGCAGGCAGAATTCGGCGGCCAATTTGGCAACCAAAGCCTGCACAAAAAACGCCGGAAAAGATTCTTCACTCGGTCGCGCAATATAAGTCAAAATAACATGGTCACTGTCGGTATGGAGTTGTTGTTTGTGAATGCGATAGGAAAGTCCGGAACCTTTTAAACAATGTCCGGCCGAAATAATGCGCACGCAATCATTAGGTAAAGCGTATGCATATTTGAAATCGGCCGTTGGGTTAACGGCTAAGCGATTGAGTCGAACCTGCGTCAGAGCAAAGCGCCATGGATAGGCCGCCAGTAATCCGTCAACCGTCAAATCATAAAGCTGATCGGCAATATGTGCTTCGGCGGTTTCTTCCTCAAAAGATGAAATGCTTTGAGCTCCCAGTTTGATAAGCGCTCGAGAGCAAAGGCCTGTAGCTGTCATGGTCATGATAAACTCCTTTTGATGATAAAAACAAATTGCCACCCCTCTTTGGAAAGGGAAGGGATGCATGAAACAAGAGAGGTGGCAATTCAAAAAGATTCGGAATTGTCTTTATTCAGACAAAAACCGAATCACTAAGCAGATGCGGCAGGTGTATCGGCAACATCCATTTTCACGACACCTTTCGGATCGATTAAGCAAGCTCCCTGACTCATCATATTGCTGACGAAGTGAGCGGCATAATCACCGTGCCAAGTGATATCCGTCTTAATGTCTTGCCCCGAGGCGTGTCCAACAGCCGAACGATGGTAGATAAAACAGGTATGTGAAGAGCTGGATGACGGTAATCCGGTATGCATGATCCAGACAATCCCCATCCATTTCCGGCTTTCGGAGCCCGTTAGCATCGGATAGGCTTCCCCTACATAGTTGGCAGAAGAAAATTCCTCAATGGACAGCAGTTGATTCCACTGGGCCGGTCCGACCAAAGCATAACGCTCTCCATCATCAGGTACGTCGTTATTATTTAATAAGGTGAAAGCCTCTAAAATGCGCTCTTTTGTTAATCCTTCGGATGAGGTCCCGACGATTTGTGTGGCCTTATTCAACGCGTTGATGATCAACTCGTCCGTTTTGCGGCCCAAAGCATAAGCACCAGCGGTTGCCAAAGCCGTCCGTTCATCATGCCCTGTTTTCAATTCATCCAATGAATCGATCCATTCTCCGGCATAATAGTCGGTCAACGTGCATTCAACCGGTTCGTGTGTGACGTTGGAAGGTGTAATTTGTGCATTACGTGTCTTCGTCGTCGCGGCCATTTTCCCAATGACTTGGAATGTTGTCGAGGCGCCGCGGATATTGTTTTTAGAGCGGACTGTATTTTTCAGCTTCGATCCTTGTTGTTGATAGGCTGTATGGATATCTGCTTCAAAATGTTTAATAAAAGATATATCAATAGCCGTACTTGTTGTTTCAGACATAATTTTTATCCTTTCTGAGTTTCAATAAAATTGTTAAAATCACGTGGTGTGGTTATAGGTCCTCACCTGCCACTGCCAGCGTTTGAGCCGTAAAGGCGTTTAAAACCTTCCTCGACACGTTGAACCAGCTTGGGATCATGTTGACGCCAATACTTGGGATCTTGCATCAATCGACGAAGGGTTTCTTCTGTGTCGGCCCGTGGAGCGGGTTCTCGTTCGGACAGAAGAGGTGTTTCATTTCTCTCTTGCATCATCTGGTATAAGGCTAAAATACCATCTTTTGAGGAGGCAAGAATATCAAAAATTTCCGGGTTCAAATGTTTTTCCGCCCATGCGGATATTTGTCGTCCGATTTGATTAAATTGTTCGGGACCGCCGAATTCTTGTTCCAGAGCGGCCAGCTCTTTTTCCGTACGCACATCCGCTGATAGACTTTTTAAAACAGGAATAACTTTTTCGACAGCCAAATCATAGACAGCTTGGGCTTGTTCATTCGTGAAACCAAGGTCGAAAAGCATTTTTTCCATTTCTGAATCGCGCTTCAATAATTCACTTTTGAGGGTGATATGATAGTCTTCCGGTCTTTCCGGACGAACTCCAAACGACTGTGAACAGCGTTCGCTGAAACGACGTTCCAGAGCTAAATATGATTTGATCAATTCCTCTAGCTTGACTTCGCCTGTTTCGGGATTGATGAATTTAGCGGGTATGCGTAAAGATGTCGTAGACGAAGATGGTATTACGTCTGCTTCTGTCACTTGATTGTCTTGAAAGACACACGCTTCCGTCATGTTGGGTAGGTCTTTGGAATTCAAGTATTCAGGCTTGTTTTTTTTAATTGTTCGTTCTGTTTTTTTAGTCATGTTCTTTTCCTTGTTTAATCAAGTTAATAATATGGGCGACCAACGCCCGTTGTCCCTCCAAAAAACGCAAAGCGGCATCACTTGTTTCCGGAGCAAGTGTGCGCTCCCATGTCAGATGTTTCAGGTGTTGAAGCACAACTTGCCCTTCGCGGGAGGAAAAAGTACGTGTAAAACTGGATGCAATGCTCATGCGATACCCCCACTCAAAAGAGGAACCTTAGGCGCTGGATTCAAGGTTTCATCGCCTTGAGTCACTTGTCTCAGAACGGCCAAGGGAATGTTAAGGCGTTCACCAAACCATTTCACAAATGCCGCCACGTCTACTTGTTTTAATCCTTCATCACCCAGTCGTGTAATGGTGTTGAGCCATACCATGGCATTGTTCGCATCAATTTGTCCTTGTTTATCGGAGCGAGGTGATTGATAGGTAATTTTCATTAATCGACCGTCAATAAAGACATCAGGAATCTCGCCGCGTTTACGAAGAATGGATGTTGCTCGATCGATTAAAGGGACTAAAAGTTCGCTTTGTAAACGACCATAGGTTGCTCCTAAAATTCGCATCATTTCATCTGAACGCTCTAACACTTCCGTTGCGGTCATGGCCGGTGTGTCGGTTTGTCCAAGAGTATCGCCTAACAAGGCATGCCGGATTCGACTTCTTAAATCCTCTATCATTAATTGCGAGACGTCAAATTTCCCGGGAGCCTCTAGGGCCGTCAGTCCTTTCGAACCGACCGCCTTGGGAATGATAGCTCCGGGGGTCAGCTGGATGTTAGCCGGATTTAAGACGCCATCGTCTTCAGCTAACCAAATTCCCGTCACGGCAATAGAGGCATTTTTTAAAATCAACTCGACAACTTTGTTTGCGGTTTTAATGTCGGGCAATGCCTTCATGACGGGAGAACGTCCATAGACCTCTCCCGGAGCTTTTAGCCAGCGGAAAGAAATAAACGGCGATGTGTCGAAAATAGCTTCTTTTAAGACACAATTAAAACCGTTTAGGGAATCATACTGGCTGTCGGGTTCGATAAATACCGTATAACGATAACCTCCTTTAAGAAGAGGAATCACGGCTTCGATAACCGAAATAGGCTTTTTGTCTTTATCGTGTTCGTCGACGAATTTTTGAGGAAAATCAATTTCCGGAAAGCGTCCTTTCAACGCATCCAGTGTCATCAAAGAATGTCGAAAGGTTTTATCCAAACGTCCGCTGTGTCCTTCTGCCAAACAAATTTCCGACAACGGGATGGCTGTAAAGCGAAAAGCTGAGGCGCTTCCGAAAGGGGCCTCTTCAAATAACAAACAGGCCGTTCCCGTCGTGATAAGATCCAAATAGCATTGATGGACCTCTAGCCCAAAGTTTGAACGGTCAAAATGATTGTGTAATGTGGTTGAAATACGCTCCAGAATAGGGCCGGCCTCCACACGCTCGTCTTCGGACAAGTCTGTTCCGGCCGTTAGTTGAAACCAGCGCAACCACGGCGGCGTCATGTCAGATAAAATTTGTGCCGCCAGTTGATCAACAGCATCCGGTGCCGTCCCATCAAACAAAAGATTTACTTTGTTCGTTGTTGTTTTAAACGTGCTTTCGCGTTGAGGAAAGGCAAACTCATAACACTCTTGCCACACGCTTTCCCATTGAGCGCGATGAGCCAATGCCTTTTTATATTGATGATATAGATCTTGAATATCGGTCATAAAAACTCCTTGGTCAAAAGAAAAACCCGCCTGCTTTAGACGGGTCTGTTTTGTCAGCTAAAATACAACTATTACGATTAAACGGTCTTGATTGATATCAAGACCGTTTTGATTTAATCGATTTAGATATACGTTTCCCTGCTAACTGAAAGTCACTTTATCATACTTTTTTTCTGTTGTCAAGGAAAATTTTCCTTTTTTTAATTTTAAATAACAAAAAAGTTGATATGGCGTGAACAGAAAAGGGGCTTCTATACCTAGAAAACGCTTGACTGTTTCAACGCAGGTATAGGGGCGCAGTCGTGCCGGCGTCAGTTTGGGAATAGAGGGCGTCGCGCGTAAAAGTTTATATCCTTTGTCTCGAAAAAAAGCCCGAATCGTGATATGCTTTAACAAAATAAGGTCTGTATAGTGTCTGAGCGGATCAATGACAATCCATTCGTGACCGTTGCCCAAGATAAGCAAGCAATGATAAAAGCCTTTTTTTAAAAAGTGCATCCACCATAGTGTGGGTTGCCCGCCAAAAGCAACGAATGCAAAAGGATAACGATATCCAACGGCAAGTGATGTTTTCATAAATTCTCCCTTCTTTTTAGGAATCAGGCATTTGCGCCGGGGGAAACAATCCCCTTTTGGGATAAAATTTTATCCAGAAAATGTAGGGCTTCTTGCCATAGTCGACAGATTCGCGGTGTGTCTCCGAAATGGGGGTGGGGCGGGACTTGCTCAAAACCATAATGAGATAGGATTTTGATGTGCTCCGGTTTTAAAAGCCCTTCAGTAGCCAGCCGCTTGACAGCAATAAAGATGTCGGATGATTCACAAGGGCGAATCGTTTTCGGGGTATACCCTTTTGTTCGTTGTTTGGCATTTTTTTCGCATAAACAATACCAAAACCAAGCTTCCTCAGAGGTTTCAAAAGGTGTTGCTTTTTGATTGTTTATGTGTGAGCGGTAAATATTCCTCATAGTATCTCCTTTCGTCTGTAAAAAATGGAACAAAATAGGAACTATCACTAAAAAAATAGGAAGTCAAGTATAAAATAAGAAAAAAATCCTATTGACATGTGTAGAATGATATGTTATAAGGGAGTGCAACTAAAAAGAGTATTTTAAAAAAGGAGAGGGCTACATGAATGCAGATCGTCAACAGTCAGGAGAGGGAATGCAACTGACTTACGAAGAAATTTGGGTCGGAATCGAAAATTTGGCTTCCCGTGAGGGACTCTCTCTATCCGCTCTGGCGACAAAGGCGGGATTGGATCCGACAAGTTTCAATAAATCTAAAAGGTTGGGAGCAGATGGTCGTAAACGTTGGCCTTCAACCGAAAGCATGAACAAGGTCCTGCAAGCGACAAATACCACTATTTTTGAATTTATGGAGCTGGCGGGTCAACCCTATTGTCCTAAGGCCAAGACCATACCCTTGCTGGGGTTAGCCAAGGCGGGACGAGAGGGGTATTTTGATTCTTCGGGATCGCCATTGGGATTGGACTCTTGGGATGGTATTGATTTTCCGCTTCAGTTGAAGGAAAGGGTCTATGCCTTAGAGGTATCTGGTAATAGTATGGAGCCGGCTTATCGGGATGGAGATAAATTGATTGTTTCACCGGATGCCGAGATTCGTAAGGGGGATCGGGTTGTCGCCAAACTGTCGACGGGCGAGGTGATGGTGAAAGAGTTATTGCGTCAATCGGCCCGACAAATAGAGCTCAGGTCTTTAAATCCTTTGCACGAAGATATTGTGATGAATGCCGCGGATGTTTTATGGATGGCGCGCGTTATTTGGGTGAGTCAATAGTCGATTTATCCTTGTGGTTGTCTTGAAAACCGTCAGGTTCCGTTTTATGTATAAAGAAAAAAAGGAAAGGCGGTGGAATGCAAAAGAACGAACGTTTTTTATATGTTGTCAGGCATGGAGCCGTTGAAAAATCGGCACCTATTCTGAGTGATTTTAATCGTGGGTTGAGTCCGTTAGGGGTGCGTCAAACCCTGAGATTGGTCGAAAAATTAAGAAATTCTCTATTGCCCTGTCCGGATTTAGTCGTTGCCTCTTCAGCTTTGCGCACACGTCAAACCGCGACACTTTTAGAGCCTTTTTTATCTGAACCGAAAGAGGCTTTATTTTTAGATGCGCTATATTTAGCGCCGCCTCATCGTATTTTTGGTGTCTTGGATATGCTGGACTCTATTTATCAGACGGTTTTGTTAATTGGTCATCATCCGGGGCTGACTCGTTTTTTGGATGAGGCAACAAAGACAAAACACTCACCTTCCATAGAGGAGGGCGGTTGTGTCGTGTTAAAAGCACCTTTGACGCAATCATGGGCTGAAATCAGTTTAGAGGATTTTAAAATCGAAGATATTTTATAACAAAGACTTGCAAAGAGGGGTGTTCTTGTGCTACACACTATCCTGCTAAGATGAGGAGCAAGGTCTACGCCCATGAAGGTAAAAACAGGAACAAAACGAAAAAAACACTTTGTTGTGACGGTTGAAACGGCTCAGGCATTGACCGACGCACAAAAGGCTCGATTGACTCGGCAGCTTGCCGATGTTTTGGAAGTTGAACAGGTTCGTCTGAAAGAGTTGTTGAACCCTGATTTGTTGGGAGGCGTGCGCCTACATCTGGATGCTTTGGTCGTAGATGCCTCTGTTCGTGGTCGCTTGGAGCAATTTAAAACAGAGATGGAGGCATATGTTTCTCCATCCATGGATGTTCCCAAGTTGACGCATTTGTTTTTGGATAAAATTAAGGCGTTTGAGGGTAAACCGTTTATGACCGAAATCGGAACGGTTCTTTCTGTTTCCGACGGGGTTGCTAAGGTTTCCGGTCTGCCTTCTGTGATGGCCGGAGAGCGTGTTCGGTTTAGCGGAGGTCAACAGGGAATGGCTCTGAACTTATTGCCGGACAGTGTTGATATTACCTTGTTTGATGAAGCGGATACGATTCGTGAGGGGGATAGTGTTTTTCGGGATAATCATATGAATGAAATACCGGTTGGCTTGTCTTTGGCCGGCCGCGTTATCAACCCGTTAGGTCAGGTGCTGGATGATAAGGAAAGTCTGCTGCATTTGGCGCGTCGTCCGGTAAATATGCCGGCTCCCGGGATTATCGATCGTGATAAAGTGCATGTGCCTTTGCAAACGGGTATTTTGGGTATTGATTCTTTATTTCCGATAGGGCGCGGACAGCGAGAATTGATTATCGGCGATCGTCAAACGGGTAAAACGACGTTGATTGTTGATATGATTTTAAGCCAGAAAAAACAAAATGATGCGGCTCAAAGTTTTAAGGATAAAGTTTTTTGTGTTTATGTCGCTATCGGACAGAAGCAATCAACCGTGCGGGATATGGTGCGTGTTTTACGACGTGAAGGAGCCATGGACTATACAACCGTGGTTGTCGCAACGGCTTCGGATAGTGCCGCCCTTCAGTATTTAGCCCCGTATGCCGGTTGTGCGATTGGTGAATTTTTCCGAGATAATGGTATGCATGCATTGATTTTTTATGATGATTTGTCAAAACATGCGGTGGCCTATCGTGAAATGTCTTTATTGCTGAAGCGTCCGGCCGGGCGAGAGGCTTTTCCGGGGGATATTTTCTATCTACATTCAAAACTGTTGGAGCGAGCGGCTCAATTATCCGAGGCAAAAGGAGGTGGCTCTTTGACAGCCATTCCTGTGGTTGAAACGCAAGAGGGTGATGTGTCGGCCTATATTCCGACCAACGTTATTTCAATTACCGATGGTCAAATTTTTCTGGACACTTCTTTATTCCATGAGGGAGTTCGTCCTGCCATCAATGTAGGTTTATCGGTCAGTCGCGTCGGTTCGGCCGCACAGGTTGCCGCTATGAAACAGGTTTCGGCTTCTTTAAAACTGGATTTGGCGCAATATCGTGAAATGTTGTCTTTTGCTCAGTTGTCTTCAGATTTAGATTCGTCGACTCAGGCATTGCTTAATCGAGGAGCCCGGTTAACAGAAGTGATGAAACAAACGCCTTATCATCCTTACACACGAGCGCAAGAGGTTTTGGCGCTGTGGATTGCGCAGAAGGGCTATTTGGATAAAATAGCCATTCAAGATGTTTCCTCTTTCATCAATGATGTGGAAAAGGCGGCTCCGTTTTCCATTTCTGATGTGATGCAGGAAATTCAACAAACGGGATGCTTAACTCAGGAAATAGAAGCGCGGCTGCAGGCTTTTCTGGATGACTATGTGGCTCAATCCTGTAAGGCGGGGAAAAAGGATACGGGCGCATGAGTTCTCTGAAGAAAATTGCGGACAGAATGCGTTCCGTGCGTTCCACGCGTCAAGTGACGTCCTCCATGAAGGTCGTGGCTGTATCGCGCCTTAAGAAAAAGCATCGTCTGTTTTTGGATACAGAGGCGTATATGCAGGAAATGCAACGAATGATTCGCCGGTTGATACGCCATGCCGCGTGGCGACAGGAGAATTTGGTCTGGCAGGATCAAAAAAACATACTACCCTTACCGACGCTTTTGAAAGGTAATGGCTCGAACAAACGCTATTTGTTGGCGGTTATTACGTCGGATGAGGGGTTAAGCGGTGGCTCTATCATGCAGGTCATTCAAAAAACGGAGAAGGTTATTTCCTATTTAACCGAGCAGGGAAAGGAAGTCTTGTTATTTTGTTTCGGCCGTCGAGGCGGGGAGCTGTTAAAACGGCGGTATCCCCATTTTCCCATGACGTTGCTGGAAGGAAAGGCCGTTCAAGATGCAACATTATATTTGGATGCCGAACGTTTGGCTTTGAATTTGATTTCGGCCTTTAATCACAATCACTTTGATGTGTGTCTTGTGATTTATAATCAGTTTAGATCTATCGTGTCTCAGTGCCCGATGATTGAGCAACTGATTCCAAATAAACTGTTTACGGATGATAATCCGTGGCAGTTTTTGATTGATACCTCTGAGGCGGATTATATTCAAAAAGATGCTTTGGGCAGTCCAAAGATTACCTTGAAAAAAAGTGAATTTTTAACGGCCTTGGGCGGTGTGGATATCTTGTCGCCATACGGACAAATTGACACGGCTTTATTACATACGGGGAAACGGCGACCGGAGGTGTATGATTGCGCGCCTTCGGACATAGCGTTGCTGGAAGCGGTTTTGCCGCAATATGTGGTGGCCTATGCTTATCGTGTCTTATTGGAGGCAGAGGTTTCTGATAATGCGGCGCGGTTAATGGCTATGGATAATGCCACACGGAATGCCAGTGATATTTTAATGTCTTTGCAGAAGTCATACCGGCGTACGCGTCAAACAAAAATTACAACTGATATTTCAGAGGTCAGCTTTGGGGCTTTGATGAAAGGAGAAACGGCATGAAATCGAAACATGCAGTTCAGGGAGAAATTGTTCAAATTAAGGGAACTGTGGTTGATGTCTGTTTCCCGGCAAGCTCTGTGCCGCAGATTTTTGATGCCTTGACGACAGATAATCAAGGGAAAACTTTGGTTTTAGAGGTTGAACAGCTGTTGGAAAATCATGTGGTTCGTTGTTTGGCGATGGCCGATACGGATGGGTTAAGGCGTGGGCAATCTGTGATATGGACCGGTCATCCTATAGAGGTCCCCGTCGGCGTGGAGACCTTGGGGCGTATCATGAATGTTGTGGGTGAGCCCTTGGATGGTCGCGGCGCTATTCGGGCAGAGAATTATCGTTGTATTCATCAACCGCCTCCTTCGTTTATGGACCAGGCTCCGAATAGTGAAATTTTGGAAACGGGGATTAAAGTGATAGACCTTTTATGTCCTTATCCGAAAGGTGGTAAAATCGGACTTTTCGGTGGGGCCGGGGTTGGTAAAACAATGATTATTATGGAGCTGATCAATAATGTGGCCCAAATGCACGGGGGCTATTCTGTTTTTACGGGAGTCGGAGAGCGTTCACGGGAAGGAAACGATCTCTATCAAGAAATGATAGCCTCCGGTGTTATTGATTTAAAGGGAGATCGATCAAAGGCGGCTCTTGTTTTCGGGCAAATGAATGAAGTGTCCGGTGCTCGTGCTCGCGTGGCTTTGACGGGGTTGACGGTTGCTGAGTACTTTCGAGATCAAATGGCGCAAGATGTCTTATTATTTATCGATAATATCTTCCGGTTTACTCAGGCCGGCTCGGAGGTATCTTCCTTGTTGGGGCGGATGCCTTCGGCCGTTGGCTATCAACCGACATTGGCGACGGACTTAGGCGCTTTACAAGAGCGGATTACTTCCACCAAAAATGGTTCTATCACATCTGTGCAAGCTGTTTATGTCCCCGCAGACGATTTGACGGATCCGGCTCCGGCGACAACATTTTCTCATTTGGATGCCATTACCGTTTTGTCACGGGCGATTGCCGAGCAAGGTCTCTATCCGGCTGTTGATCCGTTGGAGTCTTCCTCTCGCCTATTGACACCGGATAAAGTGGGCGAGCAACACTATCATGTTGCTGCCGAAGTTGTGCGTATTTTACAGACGTATAAATCTCTACAAGACATTATCGCCATTTTGGGAGTAGATGAATTATCCGATGAAGATAAAAGAACTGTCCACAGGGCGCGTCGGTTGCAGCGTTTCTTGACTCAGCCATTTACCGTAGGTGAAGCTTTTACGGGGCAAAAAGGTGTGACGGTTGCGCTGAAAGACACGTTGCGCGGATGTGCGGAAATCGTTGCCGGTAAACATGATGCGATTCCCGAAGCCGCATTTTTTATGGTAGGGACAATAGATGATGTGTTGAAAAAAGCAGCAACCCTCACAACGAAAGAGGAAAAAACGACGTGATGCTATCGGAAGAACAAGGTCCTGCAAAAGGGAAGATAAAACTAAAAATTACGTGTCCGCTTTATCAGGTTGTGGAAAGGGAGGTTGACCGTATCCTTCTGCCGACCTATCACGGCATGTTTGAGGTTTTACCTCGGCGCGCCCCGCTTTTTATCCAGATAAAGGCCGGCGTCTTGACGGCTCGAGCCGGAGATGAAAAAGAGGATTTTTTGGTTTCTGCCGGTTTATGTGAGATAAGGCGAGATATTTGCTCGGTTGCCGCTTGGGCGGGGCGAGCCTCGCAAATTAACAGAGAGCGTGTGCAGCAACAGCTTCTGGAAGCCGAAACATTTCTGAAGAAAGAAAATATGGCCGTCATGCGGCATGAGCTGTTGGCACGCGTGGACTTTTTGAAAATGATTCTGGAGGTGATAAATTAATGTTTCGTGTCGTACAGTGGGGGCCTTGTATCTTTCTTGTCATTGTCGAGATATATTGGGGTATGTTGTTATGGAAAGCTTTGACATATCCGTTGGTTTCGGTTGTGATGCCGATTTATAATCGGGAGGATTTTTTGGATAAATCTATTGACAGTGTTTTATCCCAAACGTTTTCTGATTTTGAATTATTGCTGTTGGATGACGGTTCATCGGATGGGACGTGGCAAAAAATGCAGGCGTATGCTCAAAAGGATAAACGCATTCGGTTGTTAAAAAATCCTGTCAACAGAGGGATTTCTTTTTCACGGAATCGGTTGTTGGAACATGCTAAAGGTACTTTTGTGGCCATGATGGATAGTGATGATACAGCCAAACCGAATTGGTTATTAAGATCGGTTCATGCTCTTGTGAAGCATACGGATGTTTCGATTGTTTATCCCTCGGCATATGTGTACTGGGATTCAGATCCCGATCGTGTCTCTTTTTTCCGGCGCTCTCCGGTGATTGATATGTTAAACGATAATGCTTTCAGTAATGTGGGGGTTGTTTTTCGCCGCGATTTTGTCAATCGGCATCATATTCGGTATGATGAAACAATTCTGGCGGCGGAAGACTATGATTTTTGGGCTCAGTGCTTGATGAAAGGAGCAAAGGCTTTCCTGATCAATGCTCCTCTTGTTCAGATCCGGAATCATCGCACGAATCCGACATATTATTATCACACCATGGCACGTGTTCGAAATGAGGTTGCTCGTCGCTTGAGTCTTCATTTCGGTATATCTCCGGAAAATATCAATAAACCGTGTCTTGCAATGCAGGAAGTCGCCGAGCATAATCGGCAGCATCCCTATTTTTCACCTGAGGAAATAGAACAAAAGCTTAAGTCGGTTTGCAAAGAATCAAAAGAATAAAAAAAGATACTTTTTTTCTTGAAAAATATCCAAAAAGAAGTATACTGCTATCCGATTGGTAATATCATTGTTAACATAGAGAGGTATAACATGTTTGAACAACTAAAAGATAACGCTGCTTGGTCCGGCTTTAATGGGGGCGAGTGGCAAACAAAAATAGATGTTGTTGACTTTATTCGTCGCAATATCACGCCATATGAAGGAGATAGTTCTTTCTTGGCCGGTCCGACCGAACGCACAACGGCTTTGTGGGCTGAAGTGTCGGAGCTGATGAAAAAGGAGACGGCTAATAACGGATTATTAGATGCCGATGTGTCTACACCTTCCGCTATCGATGCTTATGCGGCCGGCTATATCAATAAAGACAAGGAGATTATTGTCGGGTTGCAGACAGATGCGCCGTTGAAGAGAGCTATTATGCCATATGGCGGCTATCGCATGGTGCAGGCCTCTTGTGAAGCATATGGCTTGAAAGAAGATGAAAAGGTTAAAGAGATTTTTACAAAATACCGTAAGACGCACAATGAAGGTGTTTTCCAAGCTTATACACCCGAAATCCGCGCTTGCCGTAAATCGGCTATTATTACCGGTTTGCCGGATGCTTATGGTCGTGGTCGTATCATCGGTGACTATCGCCGGGTGGCTCTTTACGGCCTAGATGCTTTGATTGAAGAAAAACAGGCAGAAAAGGCCTCTTCTGAGCATTTGGAAATGACGGAAAAGGTTATTCGCGAACGTGAGGAGTTGTCCGAACAAATTTTGGCCTTGGAAGCCATGAAACGGATGGCCGCCAGTTATGAGATAGATATTTCTAAACCGGCTAAGACCTTTAAAGAGGCTGTTCAGGCCGTTTATTTCGGTTATTTGGCAGCGGTTAAGGATCAAAACGGAGCCGCCATGTCACTGGGGCGTGTTTCGTCTTTCTTGGATATTTATGCCGAACGTGATTTGAAAAACGGTGTTGCTACAGAATCCGAACTCCAAGAAATCATGGATGACTTTATTATTAAACTGCGGATGATTCGTTTCTTGCGGACGCCGGAGTATAATGAACTCTTTTCGGGCGATCCGGTATGGGTGACAGAGTCAGTCGGAGGTATGGGTTTGGATGGTCGTACAATGGTGACGAAAAACTCTTTCCGTATTTTGCATACCCTCAACAACTTAGGTCCGGCACCAGAGCCAAACTTGACCGTTTTGTGGTCAACCTCTTTGCCGGAGAACTTTAAAAAGTTCTGTGCCAAAATCTCTATCGATACGTCGTCAATCCAGTATGAAAATGATGACTTAATGCGTCCGATGTTTGAAAGTGACGATTATGGAATTGCTTGTTGTGTGTCTCCGATGATTATCGGTCGCGAAATGCAATTCTTCGGAGCTCGGGCAAACTTGGCAAAAGCCTTGCTATACGCCATTAACGGTGGTGTTGATGAACGTCTGGGCATGAAGGTTGTTGATGGTTTTGAGCCGATCACTTCTGATGTTTTGGATTATGATGAAGTGTGCCGGAAATTTGATGCCGTGATGACATGGTTGGCACGTACGTATGTCAGTGCTTTAAACATTATCCATTACATGCACGATAAATACTATTATGAAAAAGCCCAGCTAGCTTTGATGAACAAAGATATCGTGCGTAAGTTGGGATGTGGTATTGCCGGTTTCTCGGTCGTTGTCGATTCGTTGTCTGCCATAAAATATGCTAAAGTCAAGCCAATTCGTAATGAAGCGGGTATAGCTGTTGACTTTGAAATTGAAGGCGACTTCCCGAAATACGGCAACAATGATGATCGGGTTGATCAAATCGGGGTTGCTTTGGTTAAGCAGTTTATGGATAAGATTCGTCAACTGCACACCTATCGTGAGGCTGTTCCGACACAATCCATCTTGACGATTACTTCGAATGTTGTTTATGGGAAAAAGACAGGTAATACACCGGACGGTCGTAAAGCCAATGTTCCGTTTGCACCGGGTGCAAACCCCTTGCATGGCCGCGATACAAAGGGGGCTACGGCTTCTTTGTGCTCAGTTGCAAAATTGCCGTTTGAAGATGCAAAGGACGGTATTTCCAATACCTTCTCAATTATCCCCAATTCTCTGGGTAAAACAGAGGATGACCGTATTCACAATCTGACGGGATTGTTGGATGGATATATGTTTAAACATGGGCAACATTTGAATGTCAATGTGCTGAATCGTGAAACGTTGTTGGATGCTATGGATCATCCGGAAAAATATCCGCAATTGACGATTCGTGTCTCTGGGTATGCAGTGAACTTCATCAAGCTGACAAAAGCACAACAGCAAGATGTGATTTCGCGGACATTCCATGAAAGCCTCTAAAAAAAACGTATGTTAGGTCGGTAAAAGCAGGGAGCTTATCTCTCCCTGCTTTTCATGTGAAAGGAAAAAATGTCAGAGAAAATAATGGGCTATATTCATTCGGTTGAAACAATGGGGGCTGTGGATGGTCCCGGATTGCGATATGTTGTCTTTATGCAAGGATGCCCGTTTCGTTGTCTGTTTTGTCATAATCCTGATACATGGCAGGTATTATCCTCACATCGTCAGTCTGTGGACACGGTTTTGGCCGATATTTTGAAGTACCGGGATTTTTTTCGTTTCTCCGGTGGTGGCGTGACTTTATCCGGTGGAGAGCCCTTGATGCAACCGGAATTTGTGCGCGCTTTGGTCGGAGAGTTGCGAAAAGCCGGTATTCATGTCGCCATTGATACGTGCGGTTATGTGGATTTAAATGAAGATATCCAAGATATCGTTGCTCAAGCGAATTTGTTCTTATTGGATATAAAGCATTTGGATAATACCATTCATCAACAGCTGACGGGTAAACCGAATGATAAGACGTTGGCATTTCTGGATTTCTTACGGCAAAAGAAAAAACATACATGGATTCGTATTGTCTTACTTCCGGGATATAATATGGATGACGCTTATACGGCTCGGTTAATCGATTTTCTACGTCCGTATGAAAATGTGGATAAAATAGAGCTGTTGCCTTATCATGACAAAGGTAAGATAAAATGGCAAGAGTTAGGATTGACTTATCAGTTGGAACACATAATGCCTCCCACTCAAGCGGCTGTAGAACCGATTGTAAACCGCTTGAGACAGGCCGGCTATGATGTTTTGGTTAATATGTAGCCGCCGCTGGTTGCACTTCGGGGGGGGTCGTCGATGTGCGATGTTCTTCTGCCCGCGAGGGAGCGTTTTTCCGGTCCATGTCACGGTCCACACGCTCAAATAATTTTTCGTTCACATCGGCATAAGGATCTTCGCCGTTTAAAACCTTTTGAGTGGGGGTTAGGGTTGTTTTTAACAAACTGCCGTCTATACCGCTCTTTTGGCTTAAAGAGGCACTCTGTGTCCTGGTATATTGCAGTAATCGATAGATGTTTTGTGTGGCACGCACGCGCTGTTCATCGGGTGTGATATCTAATAACCACCAAGCCAATAAGACAAAGCAGGTCCCGTAAATAGCCAGTCGAATGGCTAAATAAATCAAACGAAAAATGGTTTTTTGTGTGAAAGAAATTAAATTCATTTTGAAATCCTTTCTGAATAATGATACTCTTCAAGAGTCACTGTAGCGAAATAAATATGATTTGTAAAGAAAAAATACTGATAATAGACGATAGAACGATACATGTTCGCCCTATTAAGGGGGCTCGAGGATTATGCCTACGATTGACTCCCAAAGGAGAAATCCGTCTTTCTGTGCCGTATTTTTGTTTGGAAAGGCAGATAAAAACATTTCTTGAAGCACATAAAAGCTGGCTAGAGGCACACTTGAGCTGTTGCGGACCGCGTCACTTTATAGATGGGATGTCGTTTCACTTGGGGGATCTATCATTGACGATTCGGCATGTCCCTCAGGCTCGACGAGGGGTTTGGCAAGAGGGAGAGATGTTATATGTTTCGGGAGATGCCGAGTTCTTACATCGGCGTGTTTGTGGCTATGTTAAAAGAGCAACCCGTCAACTGATTCAACGGGAAATAGATCGTTTGATCCCTCGACTGCATCGATATCCGACGGGCTTCTCACTAAAAGATACATACTCTCGTTGGGGAAGTTGTTCGTCGACGGGGCATTTGAATTTTTGTTGGAAAATCGGTTTGACTCCCGGTTATGTGATAGAGTACTTGGTCGCGCATGAGCTAGCACACTTAGAGCATATGAATCACGGACCGGCTTTCTGGGCCGCCGTGGGACAATTAACCGACCATCGAGCCGATGCCGAAATTTGGTTGCGTCGTCATGGACGAGAGGTGCTGCAATTTGATTAAAAGCGCTTGCTTTTTATGTCGGGCTCGTGTATAACTTTGCTAGAAAGAGGTAAGATATGGCGAAAAGAAACAACCTAAAAATGATTTTGACCGGTCTTGTTTGGACGGGTATTTTGGGGTGCTTGGTTCGGGTCGTTTTTCAATCAGTATTTCAGTTTGATTTAATGAATGTTCGACAGTGGCAGGAACTTTGGTTTTCCTTTCGTTATTATCAGGCACAGATAAATATGTGGTTTATTTTATCCTTAGTGCTGATACCGTTTGTCTGGGGTATAGGGTGGTGTTTTCTTTATCGCTGGCACTGGAGTCAAATTTTACATTTGAAACGTAAAAAATACCGTTCCGTATCACCTGAAAAAGCGATTCCTGTCAAAAATTTTACTCCGCAAAAAATAACGGTCCAAAGTGGGGCTGTCTATGGCGTGAATATCGCCGCGACAGAGGAAAGTATGTCAGAAACAACACTGTCCGAAAGCAAGACGCTCTCTTCTTTCTCGGATGAAGATGACGTTATATCCTTGTCACAGGCGTTGGCGCATTATCCGGTTGAATTATTTCCGCATATTTTACTTGAAGGAGCCTATGCAACACTGGCGATTTCAACAGATGAAAAAGCTTTGGTTATTAAAACGTTGGGCGGAGAGGTTGAGCAATGGTCTATGGATGTATCGCAGGATTGGGAGCATGCGGATTGGTTTAATGAAAAAAGCGTGGAATCTGCTCCGGCGGCCAATATCAAACGGTTGGCCGAAGAATTAAGCAAAAGTGAAGCCGAGGCGGAAATAATACCGGCTGTGGTTGTGATGTCCGGAGAGCTGTTGAATGCTGCCGCAGCTGAGGCTTACCTGAATGACAACGGTGTTCGTTTGTTGCGCTTTGGTGCCGGCGGACCGGAAACATTGACGGATTTAATGCAGGTGATGGATGAGCTTTTTTCATCCGCCTCATCGCCCAAAGATCCGGAAAAAGAAAGTGAAGAAGAAAGGGCTTTTTCATGAAAAATTATGCTGTTAAACACGCGGCATGGTCGCTTATGTGCCGGCAACACGGACGCTCTCGGGTGGCGTGGATATTGGCAACGTGGTTTGGGTGTGGCGTATCGCCTAAAGCGCCGGGAACGGTGGGCTCGCTGTTCTCTTTGCCGCTGGCGGTCATGGCTGTCAGGTATGGTGGTGTTATGGGCATCATAGGGGTAGCGTTGGCTGTTTTTGTCATAGGCTGGTGGGCTATCGGTGTTGTGTTGAAAACGCAAGAAACGCATGATCCGGGATTCGTTGTGATTGATGAAACGCTGGGACAGGTTTTGACTTTTTTATTCGTTGCCATGATGCCTTTGACTATGACAGATATTATCCTCGGCTTTATCTTATTCCGTTTTTTTGATATTTTAAAGCCCATGCCGGCCTCTTTTTTTGACACCAAAGTCCGAACGGCTTTTGGGGTCATGATGGATGATGTTGTGGCTGGTTTTTATGCGGGATTATTTTTGTATTTATATCGAACACTGCTGGGTTAAAGAAAGGAGAATGAAATGACAGTAGAACATTTTAAACATGCCGTTGAATTGTATGCCAAAGCAAAAGGTTGGGAGCTTTCACCTTTTGCAGATAAGATTATAACACGGTGTTTAACCAAATGTGACGGATGTTGTCCTTGTGATGTGTCTCGCGGTTTTTGTCCGTGCGGAGAGCATGAAAAAGAAGTGGCCGAAATGGGGCACTGTCACTGTAATTTATTTGTCAAACCCAAGGGATAACAAATGAAATAGTTAAGGAATGAGTATTCTGATAGAATTATACATGCGTCTTTATCGCGGCTGGATGTCTTTTCCGGAAAAAATGCGATATTTATTCGTTGGTGGTTATAATACGGTCGTATCCTATGCTTTATATGCCGGGATTTTGTGGCTGTTTGGCGGAAAGAGGGCGCAGCTGGCTTTGTTTTTGTCTTTTTTGATATCATCATTGAATAGTTTTTTGACGCAAAAGTGGTTTGTTTTTGGGTCTCGAGGAAGATATCTGATGGAATATGTCAAATGTTTGTTGGCTTGGGGAATCAGTTATCTGTTCAACGCTCTGATATTGGCTTTATTGATACAGATATTCAAGGTTGATCCTTATGTGGCTCAAATAGTGGCCTTGGTTTTAGTGACGGTCAACAGCTATTTGATGCTGAAACATGTCGCGTTTCGAGCCGATGGATTGAAGCAATTATTTGCCGGTTGTTATCACAAGAAAGGAAAAAACATATGAAAATCGCCGTGTTGGTGCCCTGTTATAACGAGGAGATTTCTATTCGTCAAGTGATTAAGGATTGTCACCGCTACTTGCCGATGGCCGAGGTTTATGTGTATGATAATAATTCTCAGGATAAGACCGCCGAAATAGCCCGTTTGGCCGGTGCGCACGTTTTTTTTGAACATCATCAAGGAAAAGGCCATGTCGTGCGGCGTATGTTTGCGGATGTTGATGCCGATATTTATGTCATGACGGATGGAGATGCGACCTATGATATAGCCAGTGTTCCGCGGATGATACGCCGTTTAGTGGATGAAAATTTAGATATGATAACCGGTGTGCGAAAAATAAAGGATGATTCCGAAAGTACGGTCTATCGTCCGGGACATCGATTCGGTAATTGGTTAATGACCCATATTGTTCATTTGTTCTTCGGGCGACAAACAGAAGATATGCTGTCAGGGCTACGCGTTTTTTCACGTCGTTTTGTGAAGTCTTTTCCGGCAAATTCAACAGGTTTTGAAATTGAAACGGAATTAACGGTGTTTGCCTCTTCTATGCACTTACCGCAGGCCGATTTTGAAACACCGTATTATGCGCGTCCGGCAGGGTCGCAAAGTAAGCTGTCCACGTTTAAAGATGGCTATAAAATACTTAAAATGATTGCTCTTTTGATTAAGGAGGAACGCCCCTTATTGTTTTTTGGTCTGGGAGCGTTAGTCTTCTTTTTGTTATCGTTAGGTGCCGCCATTCCGGTTGTTATGCATTATTGGGAGACAGGGCTGGTTCCTCGTATTCCGACGACGGTTTTAGCCGTTGGCCTGGGATTATGCGGCGGTGTCAGCTTGGCTATCGCTCTGATTTTAGATACGGTTTCGAAAACAAAAAAAGAAGTGCGCCGTATGCGCTATTTATCTGTTCCTTTGATAAAAGAGTAGAAAGAGGCTTGATATGTTTTCAAATTATCGGACAGTCTATTGGATTAGCTTAGTGATGAGCCTTTTCTTTTTTGCTCCTTTCTCGGTTGCTTGGTCGACCGATGTTTGGATGCGATTTGTTCGGATTACAGAGTGGGTATCATGGGGTTTTCCGATGGGAGAGGTCCTTAGTTATGCTCAGAATGCACCATTTGGGCATGAGATGCACTGGACACGCCCCTTGGATGTGATTGGATATTTGGGGGCCTGGCCGTTTATTCCGACATATGGGTTGAAACGGGCCATTGAACTGATGTCTTATTTTGTACCGATTTTGGTTTTTGCTGTTGGGTTACGAGGATTTTTCTATGGCGTCAAGGGGTATATAACACCGAAAGGTGCTTTTTTGGCCTTTTGGCTTTTGTTTTGGAGTGTCGGATACGTTTGGACACAATCTCAAACCGGCTATTTTGATCATCATGTGTTTCATTTTTCATTGTTGGTGTGGGTGCTTGCCCTTGTGGCACGTAGCTTTATCGTTCGCCGAAAACAGATGTTGATGATAATCGCCGGTATTTTAACCGCTTTGGGAACGTGGATAACGGCAGAGTTTTTTATCAATAGCTACATTGTGCTAACACCCTTTATGATGACGTGGTTGTTATACCACAAGTCGTTAAAGGCCCCTTTAATTTATACGGTTTCTTATACATTCACCTTGTTGGTGGCGATGATATGGGATCATCCTTTGTCCGGTTTTATGACGCTGGATTTGTATCGCGCTTCGATGTTTCATGTGGTGTTGGGCGGTATGAATAGTGTGGCTTTGCTCATTCTGCATATGATGCGTCCTTGGCTTTCCCGCGTTTTATCCCGTTTGATCTGGGGCGGAGTGATGGCAGCGGTGTATATCAGTATCTTATTGGGGGTATTCACGGATGTGCTGATCGTCCCGATGACAGATCCTTTTTTATATCATGTTTGGGTTAAAAAAGTCGGAGAAATGCAACCTATTTGGCATGATTGGGTATGGTGTATTACACAGATTTTTGTGCCGGTGGTGATGGGATTATGGGGGCTTTTTACCGTTATTCGAGCACCGCGGCGTAAGCATACCCGCTTGTTGTTGTTGACGACGACGGGACTGATATTTTATGCGTTGTTGATGATCTTGCATATACGCACAGGAGTCAGTGTGAATGCTTTCTTTATTTTTACCGGAGCGCTTTTCTTTTACGATGTCTTTTTCCCGCGGGAAAAATCACGGCGCTATACCTTGTTTTTTGTTTTACTGTATTTGTTGTTTATGGGGGCTCATACACGTGGGACCGGACTTGTTATCGCCTTTAAAATATGGGGCGTCAATCATTATCTGGAATTGTATGAAAACAATCCG
Organism: uncultured Alphaproteobacteria bacterium; assembly: GCA_944392785.1. Taxonomy (GTDB): domain Bacteria; phylum Pseudomonadota; class Alphaproteobacteria; order CAAHEQ01; family UBA3637; genus CALXXW01. The sequence continues at coordinate 72,137 of CALXXW010000025.1, forward strand.
GATGTTTCGATTCCTTCCTATTTTCGGGAAGAGTTTGAATCCATTATTCAAAACAGAAAGAGAGATAAACCGGCCTCTGAGAAAAAGGAGACTCGGAACACATCCCTTTCTTTAAATGAAAAGATGGCTAATGATCATGATTTTCAGTGTTCCGTTTTCCCCAAAAGTATCCGAGAAAAAATCATTCAAGATAGACAAAACGGCGTTTTGCTGACGGATATTTTTGATGCGCCTCAAATTGTTTGGGAAACGGGAAAACCCGTCTTGGGCGGGCCCTATCATACCAACATATCGGGGCTGACGGACTTAACGATGATTTTTTTGGATCAACCTCCTTATGAACGCGCGCGTCAGTTGGTACAAAAACGAGGCATTACACAAGTTTATTTGACAAATCCCCGGTGTCAAAATTATTGGTTATCGTCTCATACGCAAAAGGATTCAGAGTGGAAGCCCGAGCGCTTTTTCTTCTATGCCGTTTACTATGATATGCCAGAGGCTCCGGATTGGCTCAAACTGGAGTATGAAGATTCAAAAACAAAAGCCAAGCTGTTTCGGGTCTCTTTTCCGGATCAAGTTAACAAAGAAATAAAATAGTCACGCAGTTTGGGTAATTCTTGCCCCAAAGCATGATGACGTAAAAAATAGCCCGTCAGTTGCAGGCTGGCGCGTATATCATGAATGTCGGCTGCCGCCTTGGGTTGCCACAAGAAAGCCGGTAAAGGCAATAGTTTATCATGGTAAGGCAGGCCTTTTTCTCGACTGATGGCTCGCCCTGTTTTAGGAGAAATATAGGCCAAATTTTTTCTGTCTCCCCCTCCGGCACATGCTGTCATGTCCAGTCCAAAACCCAAAGCCTCTAAAAGCGTTAATTCCAATAGGGCATAATTTCTGAGAAATGCGTCACACTCCAGTGTATGGATAAAGGTATACACATGTTGATATATATCTTCAAAGACTTGTCTTTCCGGCAATAATCGATCCAATAAAGCACATAAAGCCGCTAAACAGGCCAGTCGTTTGGCATCATCTAAAAAGAGAGCGCTGGTGTTCTTTTTTTCCTCTAAAAAGAAACGTCCCATCTGTTCACTCAGTCGCGCTTGCCAGCGTGCATGAACCCAGGTTCCCACATCCGGCGGCCTGCGCGTCTGGATAACACCGCTATGACGCCCGTGCTCTTGTGTTAAAAGAGTGATAATATAGGATCGTTCACCTAAGGGCCTGAACGATAAAACCAAGGCGTTTTCGGTTTTAAAATCAGGCATTAAAATCCAGGCCCCAATCGGTATATTGTGACGGATCATCTCCCCAATTTGCTTTGACCTTTACAAATAAAAACAGATGCACGGGTTTGCCAAGCAGGTGTGTCAATTCCTGACGACTGGCTTCTCCCACTTTCTTAATCATAGCGCCGTTTTTACCTAGTATGATAGCCTTTTGTCCCGTTCGTTCAACCGTGATGGTCTGTTCAAGGCGAATGGCCTTGTCTGTTTCTTTCCATGCTGTTGTTTGAACTGCCAGCATGTAGGGTAGCTCTTGCTGTAAATACATAAATAATTTTTCACGTGTCACTTCGGCCGCAAACAGACGATTTGGTAAATCCGAAATCTGATCTTCGGGAAACATCCAAGGACTTTGAGGGGCCCGATCAATCAGGAATTTTTTTAACTCTTCGATATTTTCACCCGTTGCGGCAGAAATTAAGAAAGTTTCCGTGAAGACTCCCAGAGTATTTAATTCGGCAATTAAAGGTAATAATTTTTCATAAGCCAATAAGTCAATTTTATTGATTACCAAAGCCGATTTTTGGTGCTGTTTCATCAAATTTTTGATAATACTTTGCGTATTTTTATCCACGCCTTTAGTCGCATCTACAACCAAAAGGCGCGTATCAGCCTCTTCAGCTTCCGTCCAAGCGCTGGCAACCATGGCCCGATCCAGGCGGCGTTCCGGTTTAAAGATACCCGGTGTATCGACCAATACTAATTGCGTGTTCCCTTCTACAAAAATGCCGCGGATGCGTGAACGAGTTGTTTGGACTTTAGGGGAAACAATGGATACTTTGGCACCGATGAGTCGATTGATTAAAGTTGACTTGCCGACATTGGGGGCTCCTAAAATGGCGACAAAACCAAAATGTTGTAAGAAGTCTGTCATTTTTTGACCTCTTGTAAAATTAAGGCAGCGGCTTTTTGTTCGGCCTGTTTTTTGGAAGAGCCCTCCGCTTTGACGGTCATTTTTCCGGCCCGTGCTTCAACAGTAAAAATCGGTTGATGGTCAGGCCCGCGGCGTTCAATAAACTGATAAACAGGCAAGCAATGATATTTTTTTTGACACCATTCTTGCAGTTCGGTTTTGGGGTCTTGAGGGACAACATGTTCGGCTTTAATTAAGGGAAGCCACAAGGGGCGCATAAAGCTTTTGACCGTCTCTAAACCCGCTTCCAGATATAGGGCTCCTAAAACGGCCTCCATGACATCGGCTAAAATCGAATCATTATGGCGCAGCTCTGTTTCCTGTGTAATTAAATGCTCGGATAAGTTTAATTGGCGCGCTACATCGGCCAAAGTTTCCATACGAACCAGGGTGACAAAACGTTTTGCCAAAGCGCCTTCTGTTTCCCGCGGAAAAATCTCTTCCAACAAATCGGCTACGACCAATCCTACCACGCGGTCTCCTAAAAACTCCAAACGTTCATAAGGGGCTGATTTTCCATGATGCGCCAGAGTCAAGGCTTGTTGTAATCGCTTTTTATTCGTGAAATAAGAATGAATATCTGACATTAAATAATCTCCTTGAAAAAGCGCTCCAGGCGCAAAGAGTCTCCCCACTTCCAGAACTGGAAGAACCAACCCTTGCCGTTATTGGAGTAAAAGATAAAACGCGCTTTTCCTTCTAAGGCTTCCAATCCGACAGGGCCAAAGAAACGACTATCATATGAATTGTCTCGATTGTCCCCCATCATAAAGAACATACCCTCCGGCACGATAAAAGCATCGGTATTATCCGTTGCCGTGGTATCGGATAATTCATAAATAAAGTGTTTGACACCGTTGGGCAGTGTTTCCTCATAGCGCGTATAATGCATCATTCCTTGCTCCGTCATCCAATCCTCTTCCCCGATTTTTTGCCTGGGAACGAGGATATCATTGATATAAAGACGTCCTTGTTTCATTTGAATGGTATCACCGGGCAAGCCAATAACGCGTTTAATATAATCAGCATTGGCGTTGGGATCCAAGGGACCTTCGGCCGGCTTTTTGAAAATGACAACATCGCCTCGTTCCGGATTATCCGCCAGCAAGCGCCCTTTGGGAATGATGGGAAGTGATAAGGGAAACGAGTGTTTGGAATATCCGTAATCATACTTTGTAATGAACAAATAGTCACCGATTAATAATGTCGGCACCATTGAGCTGGAGGGAATATTATAAGGTTCAAACACCAAGGAACGGATGGCTAAAGCAATGAGAATAGCCCAGCCAAAGCCTTTAACTTGAGTCCAAAACCCCTCTTGATGAGACCGCTTTTTTTGCATTGAAATAGATACCTTTTTCTGTTATAATAATACCAGTTAACGTGTTATAGCATAGAAAGAAGATTTTGTCCATGTTAAAATTCACACTGCATCATCACGAGGGAAAAGCGCGTCGAGCCACTTTGGAAACAGCGCATGGTTCTATCCAAACGCCGACATTTATGCCGGTCGGAACGGTTGGGACGGTAAAGGCTATGATGCCGGAAACTGTCCGTGAGACCGGTGCAGAGATTATTCTGGGCAATACATATCATTTAATGTTGCGTCCGACAGCCGAACGCGTCGCCTCTTTTGGGGGGCTTCACCGATTCATGAACTGGCCGGGACCGATTCTAACAGACTCAGGCGGGTTTCAGGTCATGAGCTTGGCTGGGCTGCGTAAAATCACGGAGGAGGGGGTTCGGTTTCAATCTCATATTGATGGTGCAACTTATATGTTATCTCCGGAACGCTCTATGGAAATTCAATATCTTTTAGATGCTGACATTACGATGGCTTTTGATGAGTGTATTCCGTATCCGGCTGAAAAAAAAGATGTTAAAAAGTCAATGGAACGTTCGATGCGTTGGGCTAAAAGATCGCGTGAGGCTTTTCAAGACCGGGACGGTTATGGCCTATTCGGTATTGTGCAAGGCGGTATGTTCCGAGATTTACGTTTACAGTCTGTGCATGATTTGACCCATATAGGGTTTGATGGTTATGCCATCGGTGGTTTAGCCGTTGGTGAGGGACAAGACATTATGTTTCAGGTTTTGGATTATACCGCTGCGGCTCTACCGGAAAAATCGCCCAGATATCTGATGGGAGTTGGGCGTCCCAGTGATATCGTTGGCGCTGTTTTACGCGGTGTTGATATGTTTGATTGTGTCATGCCGTCACGTTCGGGGCGAACAGGGCGAGCTTTTACCAGTCATGGTGTGCTGAATATACGTAATGCGTGCCATATAGATGATCATCGTCCTTTAGATATGGCTTGCTCATGTCCGGCATGTCGTCATTATACGCGTGGGTATATCCACCATTTATTTCGAGCCGGAGAAATTTTAGGCAGCATGTTATTGACGACGCATAACATTTGGTTTTATCAAGATTTGATGAAGCAAATTCGATGTGCCATCGAAGAACATCGTTTTCAAGATTTTCATGATCAGTTTATGGAGCAATATGCTCATGATAGCAAAATGTAAAGAACCGCGGGAATATCAGCGCCGCACGTATGAAGGGTTAGGGCGATTGACCAAGGAAGTTAAAAACGTTATTCGCCCGGTTTTGGGAGCACGAGGCTTTTCGGGTGTTGATATTTTGGAAAATTGGGTAGAGATTTTAGGGGCGGATTTATCTCAGGGCATTATTCCGGAAAAATTGACTTTTGAAAAAGAAGGACGCACATACGGCACGCTGCATGTTAAAAGCGCCGGAGGAGCTTTTGCCATGTTGTTTGAGCATCAGAAAGCGCGGGTCATTCAACGAATTAATACATACTTTGGGTATCCGGCTGTTTCTCAAATTCGCATTGAGCAGGGACAGTTAAGGTTGAAACGGCCTCAGCCGGTTGTGTCATCGGCTTCTTTAAGCGCAGCGGAAGAGGCAGAGCTTTTATCTCAAGTGGCTTTTATTGAAGATGACAACCTGCGTACCCGCACGTATGAGATTGGCAAAACGCTTTTGCAAAAGAGTAAGAAATAGTGTTCAAGTCGTCAGTCAACGAGTATCGGCAGAAGGATATATCGGACTAGTATTGGCGCATTAAGCCGACCAAAACACCCTGAATTTCAATACGATCAGCATCAAAAATACGTGTTTCATAGGCCGGATTGGCAGGTTCTAATGCAATTGTGCGCCCGCGTGTATGCAGACGTTTTAACGTGACTTCATATCCATCGACTAAGGCGACGACAATGGAGCCGTCAGGAGCCCCGTGCGTGCGGCGAATAACGACGGTGTCACCATCCATAATACCGGCGTCTTTCATGGAGTCTCCTTCAACAATAAGGGCGTAGTGTTCTCCGACACCTGTCATTTGAGGAGGCACAAAAACGGTCTCATTTTGTGCTACCGCCTCAATAGGAAGCCCGGCGGCGATTTTTCCATATAGAGGAATTTCATAGGAAGTATCGTGACAAACCGGTTGCATAAAGGAAGGTTTTTGCGCCGGTAGAATGGTATATGTGACCTCTATCGCACGAGCTTTATTGGGCAATCGCCGGATAGCATGGCGTTTTTCCAAAGCATCGACCAACCGATGGATTCCCGATTTGGATTTGAGTCCCATATGATCACGCATTTCATCGAAAGAGGGGGAATATCCGCGACTTTTAATGGTATCATCAATGAATAATAAGAGGTCGTGTTGTTTTTTTGTCAGCATGGATTCCTTCCTTGATATTCTCGTTTTGTTCTCATTTTAACAACTATTAGATGTGGAGTCAAGGCTTTATTGAAAAATAATTAAAAAACAATATATCCTTTTGAAAAAACATAAAAAAAATCATCATTGTTGACGAAAAAACGAAAGAACGTTATACTGTATTTAACAAGAAATCAAGATGAAGTTGAGGAGAAGTTAGTTCGTGCAGCTAAAACCACATTTCATGGCCTCAAATACGGCGGATGCGCAGAAAGCTAAAGCCATTTTGGAATCAAAATACGGCCGTCATCCTTTGGCTAAAGCCAATGTTGTCGTGGCTTTGGGAGGGGATGGCTTTATGTTGGATGCTTTGAAAAAAGTGATGGGAAAGGGCGTTCCTCTGTATGGGTTGAATTTCGGGACTTTGGGTTTTTTGATGAACCAAGTGGAGGCGCCGGCGAAGCGGGTGGATTATTATTTATCCGAGAAGTTAAATGGGGCTTTGCTGGAAAGCTTGACACCTTTAGTTATGCAGGGAACGCAAGTTTCCGGAGCTGAATTTGAAGCGCATGCTTTTAATGATATTGTGGCTCAGCGTCAACGATTTCAACAATGCCAAATCAAGTTTGCCATTCGGGATAGGGTCAGCCATGAGCATTTGGTGGGCGGATTAGTGATTGGTGATGGTTTGTTGGTTTCGACACCTGCCGGCTCTACAGGTTATTACGCCAAGGCCGGTGGCGGTGGGTTGTATTTGAATATGGACTCATTAGGTGTTTTGTCAATTTGTGCTGAAACGTATTTAACCAGTGGAGAGCGAGAAAGACCCGAACAGTTAGAACGTCACTTTAATCAAATTATTCCCAATCATATGCAGGTTTCTTTGACGGTGCAAGATGAAAAGAAGCGTCCGGTTTGTGTCGTAGCCGATAACCGAGCCGTTCGGAATGTCAGGACCTGTGAAGTTTTTACAGATCCCGATAAGACCGTTCCCACATTATTTGATGAACACTTTGATCATCGTATTTTTAATCGTCAGCGAGTTGTTCGTCACCAAGGAAAAGCTCTGGATCAGGAACGCTTACGTCGTCTTCAGAACATTCGAGAGTATTAAAAATAGCAAAAGCCGATTATCGGGTAATATCCTTTTGAGGATGAGTCTTTTTTTCTCGGTTCAAAAGAGTTTAGGCTATTTTCCTTTGGGCCGATGCGTTGTTGACTGTTCGTTCAGAAGTGTTGTGCAATACGGACATCTGATGGCGGCCAAAGGAATCGCTGTTGCACAATAGGGACATAATTTGGTTGTGGGTGTGGCAGCCTTTTCCTCTTTTTTTTCTTGAGCATCCAGCTTGGCTCGTAGGGTATTAACGGCTTTAATCAGGATGAAAACGGCAAAGGCAACAATTAAAAAGCTGATGACGGCATTGATAAAATTACCCATATTCATAGTGACAGCTCCGGCATCCTGTGCTTGTATAAGTGTTTCGTAAGGGCCGGGTTTAGAGCCCTCTTTCAAGACAATAAACAGGTTTTTAAAATCAATTTCACCCAACAAAATACCAATCGGCGGCATGATCAAATCTTTTACCAATGAGTCGACAATTTTTCCAAAAGCGGCTCCGATAATGATACCGACAGCCATATCTAATACATTACCGCGCATTGCAAATTTTTTAAACTCTGATAAAATATGTCTAATCATATAAACCTCTTTATTTTTCTTATATTAAGTATCCATCCGTTATTTAAGGAAAAATAACGGTCAAAGTCAACCTTGTTTTCTGTTCCAATCAACGAAAGTTTGGTGACAGTCTTCTGGCTGTTCGACACGATGCCGGTGGGTATCATCATAACTTTCGGCTTCCTCTTTCTGTGCCGTTCTGAACGGATATGCAAGGGGACGACGGATGACCCCGGCGAATACCGAATCTTGAGAAGATTAGAAATTATATCTGATATTTAAAGTACCCGCATTGTTGTCATAGTCTGACTTAAATACACCATCATAGCGTAAAGAAAGTTGAACTTTCCGAGCGATATTCAGTGTCAGACTGGCCTGAACCTCAACGCCGAAGGGGTCGGTTTCCTCCTGCATAACGGTATAAGTTGCCCCCAGCGGGATTGTCACACGACGATCGCCATCCTCCGGCTGTAAGATATCATAAGTAGCCGCGCCCCCGATTGTTCCGCGTAAACTTGAATAACGGGACAAAGGTAATTCAACATCATATTTGGCACCCAATAAAGCCGTCAGCACGTTTGATGTGACACCTTCCACTTCCTGTCCGGCAGAATCGGTGTATTTCTTTTCATCAATGCGATAATAGCGCAAGCTTCCATAAGGCATGACATCTCCGGTGTAAAGTTTCATCAGCTGAATATGACCTAAATTAATTCCATAACTGGTTTGTAAAGCGATGGTATTGACATCATACTCAGCTTCCAGAGGAATGGTGGGGAAATGTTTGTCTTCCGTATATTGAGACATGCTATAGCTGGCTATTAAGTTCCAGAACTTTCTTCCCGTATCATATTCCATATATCCGATAATAGAGTGCGTATCAATATCAATATCTTTGGCTCCTGAATTCAAATTAGCCTCAGATTTCGTATATCCGTAGCCCAACCCGGCGCGTAAAGAACGCCGCAAATAGTTATCAAATCCGATGATAAGTGTCTTATCATTTGTCTCAAAGCCATAATCGCTGTCGAAAGAACCGTCCCCATAGGAGGCTTGAGCCCATAACGTGTTGGCATAATTTGGTTCACGCTTGATATATTGCCCGGCACGACTGCGTTTATAGCCGGTCGTGTGGGTTAAGCGATCACTCACCATATTGAAGATTTGACGATTAATAGCCATGGAAACAACGGGTGCCACCGGCGCCACGTTTGGTTCAAGAGCTTCTGCCGCTTTATGCAAGGCAGCATAGTCCGGATTATCAATCGCTAAATCCTGCAGAATGTCCGCAATTTGGTCTTGCAAAGAACCTTCCGGGAAATCGTTATCTCCCAGCCAGATATCGACACCGTTTTCCAATTCCGGAGCAATATCGTACCAAATGGCGTGGATATAAAGCTGCTTATCGGCACCAAAATAGGCTCGATAACGACGCCCTACACGCCAGTTAAGGGTGGCCCCTTGATCTCCTGTTGTATCGACAAGTCCGGTCCCTGCCGTTTCATTCAAATCGATAACGCCGGCACTGGTATCACCAAAAATGCTGAAAGAAATGGTATTTCCTTTTGAAACAAGATTATTTCCCACGCGAATATCAATATCCGTGTTGTTTGTTTTACTTAAATCAATGCTGTTTGCTTCAATTGTGGTATATGTTGTGGCATTTTCCAAATAAATTGATAACTGTCCGCCGGCAGACATAGTGAAATCATCGGCCTGCATGGAATAACTACCCAAATTCAAAGTTGCGCCACTGTTGACGGTGACGTTGGTGGTTTTATCAACACCAAAGACATCATTGACACCGACAAGCAACGTTCCTCCGTTAATGTTGACCGCCGTTGCATTATTGATACCGGCCGTTAAGGCAACGGTTCCGCTGTATCCGCTGTTTCCACCTGCTGTGGCACCGTTAATGTTAACGGAATAGGTGTTTGTGTTGGTATTTAATCCATCAATACCGCCGGTTATCCCCAGCAGACGTCCATCGGCAGCATTCAGCGTAAGCACCGAGTCGCGAGCGACCACAGCGCCATTGACCGAGACGCCTCCCATCTGGATATCATTCCCACCGGCGGAAGCTTCATTTCCAATAAAGACCACATCTTCATTTTCGGCGTTAATGGTCAAGTCACCGGCCGAATAAATAGCACCGCCGCCATAAGAACCGGTTTGGGTTGTTCCCAAGGCTTTGTTGTAGCCAAAGCTGGTATCCGTAATGACCAAGCTTTCCGAGGCCGAGTAGATGGCACCACCGGCACCGGTTGCTTCGTTATATGAAAATATCGAGTTATCAATGGTGGAAGGTGTCGCCCCGACCGTAATGGCCAGAGCACCGCCGTGTTTTCCGGCAATGGTATCCCAGGTGACATCTCCGGTATCCGCATCGACACTGGGTTGGTACCCGGCACGGTTGTAGGAAAAAGTTGAATCCGAAATATCCAGATAGCCATTTTCTACATAAATAACACCACCGTTATAGTCATTTTCAGAGACGTCTGTACCGCCTGTGCCGCTTCCATATGCACCGGCAATGTTGTTGGTAAACGTTGAGCTGCTGATAGTCAGACGCGTGCTGCTGTCATCTGGTGTAAATAAATACACCCCGTCTTGAGAATTAGTGACTGTAGAGCCGGCTATGGTTTGTGCTCCTGAAATGACATCAAAAGTATCTTTTGTCTCGGAACGCACCGGTGCGCTTGCTAATATGGTTGACATGAAGAAAAAGGCGGCTGAGAATGTCTTTATGCGCATATGAACTCCTGTTCTTTGTTAGGTCAATACACTGATTGTCCATCTTTTACTCTTTTTTCCCCTTCCTGTCAATCTCTTTTTTTACAGAAAAACCGCTCCTTTTTGCTGGGGCGGTTTTCTGTTTTTGTCGTTGATATTATTCGCGGACATTAAAAGAACAGGCGCAGGTCAATCAATCCGGTGTGATTTTGATAATCGGATTTAAAGAGACCTTGATATGTCAGGCCTATCTGTACTTTTTGGGCGATATTTAAGGAAGTGCGAGCCTCGGCTTCAACACCGAAGCGTTCCTGTTCTTCCGGTATAATGGTATAGCGTCTTCCGCTGGGGATAATCACATCTGTCGTCCCTTTGGGCTTGATAAAGTCATAGGTGGCAGAAGCTCCCAATCGGGTGCGCAGTGCCGAGCTTTTTCCCAATGGGAATTCGACATCATACATTAATCCGACCAAGCCCGTCAGAACGTTCATATCTGTCTCGTCGACTTGCTGTCCCAGTGAGTCGGTATAGGCTTCGCGCTGAATGTTAAAATAGCGTGTTCCGACATTGGGGACCAGATCCCCGGTCAGCCAGTCACCCATTCGCATATATCCCAAGCTATATCCTAATTTGGAGGATACGGCAATAACATCCGTGTCATAATCAGCGGTGATACGGAATCCGGCCGCCGTGCTTTCTTCCTCATAGGATCCTCTGCCGTAAGAAGCAATGATATTCCAAAATAAAGCTCCCGGATTATATTCTCCATAGATAAACCCACTGTGGGTTGTTTGGTCGATTGCCCGATTGATACTGTCAATGTCAGAGGTTGTGTAGCCATATCCCAAACCTAAACGCATATCTTTTGTCGGGAAAAAGTCTAACCCGACCGCAAGGGTGTCATTTGTCGCATCATAAGCATATGCTTTGGAATAATCAGCATCTCCATGAGCACCCAATACCCATAAAGCGCCGGCTCTGTGTGGGTCTATCACACGTTCGCCATAGCTTTGGCGCGTGGGAGCATAGTTGCTGGCATGCTTGAGTCGATACTCCACTAAATTGAAGAGCTGACGACCAATTTCTTGTGATTGCGTCGCAACAATAGGCGCAATGTTCGGTGCAATACCGATTAAAGCATTTTTGAATTCATGTGGGTCGTCTAAGTAGAGGTTATTTAACTCATCAATGAAATCACCTTCATCCCTCATCCAAGCATTGACGATACGGCATAAATTTCCATCGGTGAGGTTGTACTTAGAACAAATCTCCGACCAGTCGTCTTGTCCCGGAATATCCGTTCCCGGTTCATCCGGACCAGGATCCGGGTTTGGATCGATAGGTCCGGTTGTATCCCAAAGCTTGATATGCAATAAATTGTCTGATCCGATATAGCCAATATACTGATTGCCGTTAATGGCAAAATTTTGATTGATAAGTGAGGCATCTATATTGACTGTTCCCTCGCTGACGTTAAAAATATCAAACGTTTTTTCTTCTTGAGGGGCTAATGTAAAGGCGCCATCCTCAACTGTGATTTTGAATTTTGTTGTGCTTTGTATGGTAGCTCCGAAGGAAATCGTATTGGCCAATAAATTTCCAAAAACAGTTTCCGATTCAATAGTCAATCCTAATTTTCCCCCGTCTGAGAAAGAAAAAGAACGAGCTTCGGTTTGCCAACTGCCAATATCTAACAATCCCCCGATAACGGCAACGTTGACTCCGTTGGATAGGTCTTTTTCACCCGATCCGAAAGCCTGGACGCCGTTCAGGCGTAATGTCCCGTTATACAGATTGATATCCGTTGCATGAAGAATGGTGCCATAACGATTAAGAGTCTCATTGCGTGTCAAATCGATGATGCCGTTCAGTCCCGAACCATTGTTGATGTTAACGGCATAAGTGGCAACCTGGGTGCGATGCCCGTCAATACCACCGTCAAAACTGAGTGTGTATCCATCTGCGGCATTTAAGTTTAACACCTTTCCATAGGCTTCTCCGCCGGCAACGTCTGAATCCGTTCCGCCCATGTGAATATCATGGCCACCTTCCATTGCTTGATTACCCGAGAAAATAACATCTTTGGAGAAGGCGCTGACTGTCATGCTGCGTGCCGAATAAATAGCTCCGCCGCCTGTGTAGGGAGCTGTTGTTCCAGTCCCGGAGCTATTTGTCTCGCCACGACTGATATTGTTTGTAAAATTCGTATCCGTCAGCAGAGCATTGTCTGTGAAATTTAAAATAGCACCGCCGGCTCCGGCTGCCTCGTTCGCGTGGAATGAGGAGTTATCAATAACCAAGCTGCCTCCTAAATACATATAAATGGCTCCGCCGCTTTGAGCCATAACAGTACCGAAGCCGCTACCCGTTGAGTTGTTATTGAATATAGTATCCGTGACATGTACATGGCTGTTGGTGTCGCCGAAGATAGCTGCTCCGCTGTAGCGCATCCCTTCCACATTAACAGTATTACCGCTGAATGTCAGACCGTTCACATAGACGACATCAGGATGATCCGTGATTTTGATGACGCCGTCGACTTGCCCGGATTGACTCTGAAGATTGTCGGGCGTTCGGGTAGAGGTAAAGTCGTAAACAGCAGCCTCTGTCGTATTTGAAAAATAGGTTGACAAAAATATCAAGGTTATAAAAAACGCGAACAAAGATGTTAAATGCATGTTTTCTCCTTATGTGTCTTGTTGGTTTCTCTATTTTATACCGGAGTATGATATCTGTCAAGATATTTTTTGGCAAGGTTTATTATAATGTTCTTGAAAAAGCCTAAAAAAGGGTGTATTCTTATGCCCTGTAAGGAGAAAAAACATGTTCTTAAAACCGCACAAAGGGGGATATATGCTATCTGTACGTGTGATGCCGAATGCTCGGCATAATGGTATAGAGGGTATATGGAATGAGACATTTGTTAAAATAGCGCTTTCGGCGCCGGCGGTTGATGGTAAGGCTAATGAAGCGCTGATTTCTTTAATAGCGGATAGGCTTCATATCAGAAAAAGTGCCGTTTCCTTAATTTCCGGAATTAAGTCTCGGGAAAAACGTTTGGGAATTCATGGGGAATTACCGTCGGAGACAGTCGCCGCTTTTGAAGAAGAAATAAGAGCGACATGTCAATCAGGGAAAGCACTTTATTGAGCCTGTGATTTGTCACGAATCAACATTTTGGTTGAGATGTCAGAAGGGGTTTTTTCCTTATTTCCTTGGCTTTTCAAGATATGTGACGGCGTCGGATTAAAAAGGGATAAGATGAAAGGCTGATGTGTTTGTTGAAATATCGTCATATAGTGATTTAACAAGCTTTCCCAGTTTTCGGTAGCGGTTTCTTTTTGATGGGTAGCGACTCTTTTTTTCAATATATCAATCATATCGAACACAGGCTGTGTTCGGCCGCCATATAGTTTGTCCGAAAAATACCACAAGTAAGAGATATCGTTGCCTTTTTCTGGGACATCCGCATGTTCATTCACGGTTTTTACGGATTCTTCAGGAGATAGAACCTGGGGATGTGCAAGTGTCAGGGGGCCGTATACCGGGTGAATTACCCCGATAAGACCTTGATTTTCGCTTGGAAAAATTTCGGAAAAATGAATGGTCTGTTGAGGCAATAACGTCATATCCACATAGTATATATAATCATATCGATACAGATTACGGCGCACACGATTAAACATATCAAAATGAGAGAATTCTTGTTCTTGCGACGATTCAAGATAGATTGGACTGACGTTTGATGGGAATTTTTTTGTTTTATCATCGGTAAAGACAAAGTAGTGCTTTTTATTTGTTGGCGCAAAATGGGTCTCCATTGCTTGATAGAACGTCTCCCAAAGTGCCGTATCAGAACCGGTTGCAACCGAGAGAATGGCAATTTCCTTGTCTTTATCCTGAGCTTCGATACGGACCCACTCCTTGGGTAAAATTTTGTTGACACTGTTTGGGTCGATAAAATCCCAGTGGGTCGGAGCCAGCACAATTTTATGCGGATTATCGTTCAGCCAAGCTCCCCACCATGAAAAGGTGGAATTGGCGATAATGTTATGCTTGCACAGGCTCATCAGTTGCATATCGCGCCAGTCCGGTTTCCCCTGATTCACGTCAACAAAAGTAATGGAGGCATCCTTGATGATGAAGTTTTTTTTCGCCCAATTCAAGTCATTTGAAAAAACAAAAAAAGTCGGATGATCAACGTGCTTTTTGATATAATCAATAGCGTTTTCGTAATAAGAAAGAGGAATGCTAAAATAGTCCGAGTTATTGATATAATCTCCTCGCCTGATGTGAATGGAGACACTGTTTTCTGAGGTGATTCTGGACAGCAGTTGTTGAGTTGCCGCATCATCGCTGGGAGGATAGCGCCAGCGTAAAATCTGACGTAATGCTTCCTCTTCTTGCTCCAAGAAAAAGGGTGTTTGCATATAGCCATGTATTGAAATAAGATCCGGCTGTTTAAAGCGTGTTGGGGAATAATCAAAAGATGATGTTTTTGACCGCCACCGTTGTCGGGCTTGTCCCGGCATACTGGTATATAAGAGAAGGTTATGGGGGTTGAGAACGGGATCATCTGCCGTGAAAATGTTTTGAATTTGAGCATTGTTCGTATACAGTGTTTTCCCATGTTTGAGTGCATAGGCTTTGGCGCTGGCGTATTGAAACAGCACATTTCCTAAACCGCCCAGATAAAGGATTTCTACATTTTCCTGAATTTTATCCGGATGAGAATAAAATAACTCAAAGGCGATTGTATTGGCAATTAGGCGTTGGTTGGATTGGCTTCTGTGATTTTCTCGCCATGTATGGATTTCGTCCATATAAGCTTTATATTCTTCCTCGGGCATATTTTTGATGTATTGATACAACTCGTCATATGATTCAAACTTTGTCATATCAATAAAACACGTGGACGGAATATACTCGGCGATATTAGGGGCACCCAGATAGATGGGTATCGTGCCGGCCGATAAAGCTTGATAGATTTTTTCTGATACGTAGTTATCGGCGCGCGCATTTTCAAAAACAAAGGCGAATCGAGCCCGGGATAAAGCCTGATAAGAATCTTCAGCATATCCCAGATATCTTTGATCGAAAATTTGGCGTGTTTGGGCGGAAAAACGTTTGCGATATAATTCCCATCCGCGACCATACAGATAAAAGTCTTCGGGATGATTTTCCATGAACCAATGTATCAATCTTCGTCGTTCTTGGTAAATGTTGTGTTCCTTGCTGGAGCGTAAATTGCCCCCCATATAGACGGCTAATACATCTTTTGGCAGCGTTTTTTTTGACCAGGTGATGGGATCATATGGTATGGGAAGATAGAAGTATTTTTGATTATCCACTAATTTTTTATCCCATGTGAAAATTTTATTCATATGTCGGACAACCTCATCCGAGGGAGGAATTTGGACACCGATGGGAGATTCTTGCAACCATAAATAACTATGCTTGGCTTGTTCCTTTGTCGGGATAGTATAGTTGCGCCAAGCATAGACAACCAAATCACTTTCCTCCGGAGGATACATATCCTGTGTCATCAGCATATAGCCGTTTCTAGCAAAATGACGTTGCAGATGTCTTGCCCATTCAAAATCGTCAAAAATACGATTGTTCAAGCCGCTATCCCACACATATAAGGTTGCTTTTCGAGGACCTTGTAATCCCAGCCATAAAAAACCAATCAATATCATCTCCAAAATGGCTAAACTCACGGAAGCCAGCTGCCATCGTCCAAGAAAAAGGGTTGAGAAATGTTTCATGATCGCTTACTCCGTATGTGATTGCTGCTTTCATAGCGTTTGAGGCCCTGATAAAAGCTGAAAATAGCCAAACCAAAAAAGCCGACAGAAATACTCAGAATGGTGATTATTTTCCCGAAAGAGGGTGTATGTATCATCTCAATCGGTAAGATAGACATGACGCCGGCCGGGAAAATAAAAATCAGGATGAATTTGGCAAGACCGCTATAGATACATCCGGGATAGCCGGCTATGTTAAAAAATATGAAAAAAAGGCGCTCGCTTAAGTCAGAGGCATCACGCGCATAAAAAGGAATAGAGCTGAAAAGAATACTCATACTCAAGAACAATAAAGCCGCCGCAAGGAACATCAGGATGATAACTCCCAGATTTCCTGGGGTGATAAGGCCGGAAAAAGACATTAACAAACAGCCGGAAATCAAGTCCCCTAAACCTGAAGCATCCGAAACAGAGCAACAAATATGGAATAAAGGATTGCGCGGTTGAATGAGATAAGGGTCCAACTCTCCGAATTCAATCAGTCGTGCCAAATGAATACCGGCTCCTCGGAAAAAAAGCGTGAACAGGCTCAATGCGGCGATGACCAATCCGCTCATGAACATAAAATCCGAAAACGCCCATCCGTTAATATGGTTAAATGATTGAAAGACGGCCCACCATCCGACCAATAAAATAAGATTGTTCAAACACATAAAGACAATGCGTCCGAAAAAAGCCGTCTTAAGCGCAAAAGCCGACTTGGCCGCTAATTTAAGCAGAGAAAACCAGAAATCCAGCTGTTTAACCGCCATTAATCGCAACCTTTCGCATCAAGAGGACATACATCAGTTTAAGTATACCGGAGATGCCTATTATCCACAACAGCAACATGCCACCGGTTTGAACGGCACTTATCCAACTGAATTCGTAAATCAAGTGGCTGACACCATATCCGGCATATCCAAACGGTGTGCTCATAGCCAGTGTCTGAAGCCATTGAGGATATAAAGTCAAAGGAAAAAATAACCCTCCCAGGATATATTCTGCCTTTTGAATCATCCAAAATAAGGGTAAAGAGTCTTGCAGGAATAAAGCGGATAAACCAACAAAAATGGTCCCCAAGGAAAGCACAATCATGGAGAGTGTCAACAAAATGAGAATGACGGGAAAAGCTTGAAAATCGTGAGGTAGTTCTCCACCGCTTAAATAAATGGCCCATATACCGCCAAAGAACAGCAAAATCGGCAGACGTACCAAGAAAGTTCCCAAACTTTCACATAATTTGGCCCCGATATAGGAGACGGGTCTCAATAAACAGTAGGCGATATCTCCTGTTCGGACATCCTCTTCTATCCGGCGATGCAAGCCTTCCGGGCGCCCATATTGCAACAGGCATCCCAGCAACAAATACCATATCAAATCTGTCGGTTGAATCGTTTGACTGTCTAAGGTTTCTGCTTTGACAACCATCCAAAATTGTCGAAATATGGTCAGCATGATCAACATTAAGAGAACGCGGGCGCTCAACGTTTTGAGATGAGAGATTTGTTCTCGGGCGGCAGCCAACAATAATGTCAGATACTTTTTCATAGGCTTTCCCTTTGATACAAGCTGCGAATAATTTCTTCCAGCGGCGGGTTTGAAATACTCATATCCGATAGATGCCCGCTTTGTGTCAGGCGCATAATTTCTTGAGCCAGATCTGAGCTATTGACGGATATCCGTCTTTCTTCTTTGTGACCGTCAGCATAAAAGGCCGTTATGACTTTTTCCGTTATATATTTTTGTTTTAAAATATCCAGCGTGGTATCTAAAATTAAGCGGCCCTTGTTGATTAAAATGACACGGTGGCAAATTTCTTCGATATCACCGGTATCATGTGACGTTAACAGAATAGTCATCCCTTCTGTCTGAGCTAATTTCTTCAAGGTCTTACGAATGATATTTTTGGCCGTAATGTCTAGACCGATGGTCGGTTCATCCAAGAATAAAATTTCGGGTTGATGGATTAAGGAGGCGACAATTTCACAACGCATGCGCTCGCCCAATGACAACTGTCTGACGGGGCGAGAGATGAAAGATTCAATTTGAAAAAGTCGCGCCAGATAGCTTTGTCTTTTTTGGATATCCGCATTGGATAGACCGTACATTTTTCCGATTAAGCGGAAAGAATCCGCTGCCGGCAAATGAAACCACAACTGCGAGTGTTGACCGAAAATGACACCGATACGCGGTAATAGGTGTTTGCGAGCTGTCCAAGGATTCATTCCCAACAAAGAAATGTCGCCGTTGGTCGGATATAAAATAGCCGTTATCATTTTAATGGTTGTTGATTTACCGGCTCCGTTCGGTCCTATGAAGGCCACACATTCGCCTTTGGTGACGGAAAATGAAATATCTCGCACAGCATGTATTATTTTATTCCCTTGTTTGCTTTTGACGGGGAAAGATTTACTGAGGTGTGTGACACACAGAGCCGTTGTTGATGTTGTATCAGATGTATTCATGTTAAATCGTTTCCTCTAGAGTCGCCAGCGAATCCATGTAAATAAAGGGTTGCACAGCGTTTTTTGATTGACACCTGTCCGTTCAAAAGAGCCGGTTATCAAGCTGGCTCCTAATACACAAACAAAAAGTATCTTTCCCAATTTCATAGAAGGCACTATAAACCAAAATATGATTATTTTCAAATAAAAAAAAGCAATTCCGTGTTTTAATCTAAGACACAAAAAATCGGGGCATGATCGGATGTTTTATTCCAACCGCGAACACCTTCAAAAATACCGGCTGTTCGGATATGGGGCGTTAAATCGGATGATGCCAAGAAATAATCTAACATCATTCCCATGTTTTTTGGCCAAGCGCCTCCTTGAAAATCCCAAAAAGAGTAAAGTCGTTCCGTTGGATATATGAGTCTGATGGCATTTGTCATGGGAATTTGTGTGTAGGCCTGAAACGCCGCACGAACCGAGGGGAGCATGACGGCGTTATTGCGAAACAGATCAGGGTTATATACATCGGAATCTCGTTCTATCACATTAAAATCGCCACCGATAATAACGGGTTGATGCCGTCGATGCCTCTCCTTTAGATGCTCCTCCAGTGCGTGCATCCACTGTAATTTATAGGTTAATCTGGTTGTATCTTGTGGATTATTCAAAGGGGGATTCCCGTTCGGAACATAAACAGATATGACATGCATACCGTTCGGAAGAACGCCCTCGATGAAACGAGCCTGCTCAGGTTCGTGGGTGCTCAAAGTCGGTAAGGTTATGTGAACCTCTTGAAAGGGCTCGCGACTGAGTAAGGCAACACCATTCCACGATTTTTGACCGTTGATAGCGGCTTCATACCCGGCCTCTTTTAAGGCTTCAAAAGGGAACGTATCCTTTGTTGCTTTGATTTCTTGCAGGCAAACAATATCCGGCCTCTCTTGCTCTAACAGTTTCAACAAAGCGGGCAAACGTGCGCGAATCGAGGCAACATTCCAAGAAATTAGTGTTTGCATTTTCTTTCCTTTCGTGATATATCATCATCCATGATACGATATTTTATTTCTCTGTTGATGATAGTATGCCTGATAAGTGTTGAAAATGCAAGTGCGGCGTGTCCCAAAGTGTACACCAAAATTTCCGTTAAAATGAAACCGGGGGAGCCGCACTATGTCACGCATTTATCGAAAGATGAATTTGCTCGTCTTTCTCCTTATCCTGTGTCGCCGAATACGCTGGGTCTTACGATAGCCAAGTTGAATGTGACGGGTCAGGGTGTTCCGCAGTTGCAACAGCGCGGGCAAACGGCTTGTGTCGGACTAAAAGAAGTGAACTTGACCATGGGATATGATACGCTGGATGTTTATATTGATAAAAAATATCGTAAGGGAAGCTGCCAGTACAAAGTGATTAAGGATCATGAAAATTATCATGTTTCCGTTTCACAAGAAGCGATGCGTTTTTTTAAGAAAGATGTGGAAGAAACATTACGTCAAGCTGTGGATGCCATTCAACCGGCTCAAGCCGATTCCCAAGCAATGGTTGACCTTGTTTTTAAAGAGCAGTTTCAAAGTGTTTTGGACAAAATGCAACCGTTAATTCAGCATATTAACGCGAAAATTGCAGAGAAAAATTACGCCATCGATACGCCTGAATCCTATCAAGCATCCACGCGTCTTTGCCCATCATGGTGATTTTAAAACCAGCGCTGGCGTTTGATAAGCCAAAGTTGCAAAAGAACAATCAGGCCTAAAATAAAGCTGACAAACCAGAAACCATAAGGATTAGCGCTAAAGGGAATTCCGCCGATATTGGCTCCTAACAGGCCCGTCAGGAAGGTCAACGGAGTAAAAATCATCATAATGATGGACATGATATACATTGTTCGGCTGATACTTAGGTTTGTTTTGGAGTCCAACTCCTCTTGCGTAAATGTTGAATGTTCTCGTGCCGAATCCAAATCTTCTACGGATTTTGTTAAATCCAAGGTCATTTCCCGCAATTGGATTTGATGATTTTCGGAAAACAGAGGGGTGTTGGCGGCTCGGAGTGCCTGAAAAGCGTTGCGCTCAGGGGCAACATAGCGGCGTAATCCTACGGTACTGTGGCGTATTTCGCTTAGTTTTAAACGTAATTCTTTATCATCAGCCGTTGAAACGATAATATCCTCTTCCAACGCATCGGCGGCCTCTTCGATTTGAGAAACGGCCGTGGCAATATCTTCCGTCATATATTTCGCCATGCTGATGAAACAGTCGACCGGAGTTTTGGGAGCATGTTTCTTTCTCAGGTCATTGAAGACAGCCTGGATAGGAGACGCCATACGATGAGACAGTGTAATCAAACGCTCTTTTTCCAGCCAGATATGAACAGCAATCATATCATCTATATCTGCCGCGGGGTTTGAATTAACACAACGCACGACCATCATGATGCCGTTTTGATAAACAGAAAGACGCGGGTTTGTGTCCTCATCCAACAAGTTTTCGATGATGGCAGCGTTCAAAGAAAGCTTTTGAATCCAAGAGCGATTTTTAGGGTTTTGATAATCTAGATGAATCCATAAAAGAGGATGAGACTTGTCTGCAAAGGAAACGTTTTTGATATCTAAACGTGTATTCTTGCCGGAAGGATTCAAGCGATAGCAAAATTCCGGTGTGACTTTCATGTTGCCCTCCTTTATTAAGTCAGCTCCCTATTCAAATAGGACCAAAGGCTCTGTTGCGCCAGCTCTGTTGCTGCGGCAATTACATAAAGGATAGTAGCTTAAAAGAATGCTTAACACCAAAACGGCGCCCAGCGGTAAGACAACTTTTTCAAAAGGAAAGTGAGCGTGTCCACCGTTTTTAGCCTTCATCCATTCATAAAAATGCATACTGGCGATAAAGAGCAGCGCCCCCAACAAAGTTGAAAATAAAAAAGAGTCCATATAGAAAATACCGATAACCACCGGGTCGTAAGTAATTTCTTTAATATAGACAAACCCAACCATCGAGACGGATAAAGCCATTAACAGAGCATTTCTTCCCTTAAAATGCCAGTTTTTTTTGTCAAACCAGCGAATGGCCCAATAACCTAAAATAGCTAAAAAAGCGCCGGCCCAAACGGCGACCACGCAATCATCAACGCCAAATTTTCTGGCTATCGTTAAAGAGGCGCCAATAGCAATTGTACAGACGGGGCAAGCCGGATTTGCCAACACGTGTGTGGATATGAATAAAACACCTAAAAATGCAACAATACTGAACATAAACCCTCCTTGACGATGTTTTTTTTCGTTATAAGAGATTTCTGAACAAAAGGCAAGTAAAAAAACGTTATGTGAACAACGGGAGAGCTGAACAGTCATCGATGTGACAAGGCGCTATCTCTTTTGACGCTGTTGGGCGTCAATCCATTTTAAGATGCGATGAACCGAGCTGAGAATGCGATGATGTCTTTCGGGATGAGGCATTTGGCTGACCTCTCTTCTGAGCTCTCCCAAGGCTTTCTGATTGTTTGTTAAAAGACATTCTGCCACAGATTTCCCAAAGAGAATCAGTTTGTCTCCGGGATGACGGATACGCTTTTCGTAGTCTTGTTTGTATTGTTGAGCTTTTTTTTGCGCTGCTTGTAATTTTTGTGCTGTCGGCGCTGTGTTGTAAAGTTGCGTCAAGATGTATAGAAAGATGCAGCTATCCTCATACTTTGAACGATCGGTTTGGCGTATTTTAGCCGAGGCTTTGGGTGGGGCAGAAGGGGGTATTTGGGGGGGGATTGTCCGGACGGGATTCTCATCAGCAGATGCGCCTTTTTCCTGGGGAAATTGATGTGATTCTTGTTGAGAACACTGTTGTTTATAGCGCGTAATAATCTCGAGGTCACGTTCAAAAGCCGCCAGCGTGACGTCATCCATCACATCTTCGGTGGGATAACTGGCCTGGATATCATTCAGCTCACGGATAGCGGCACGCAGTTGTTCATAAGAAATCATATCCCGATTAGCTCCTCTTCTGTTATTTTAGCATAGAACGCTATTCCGTCAAGCTTTTTAAAAAGAATCGTCAAAAAACAGAGGATTGCAATGACGCAGGATGGGGAAAAGCCTTCGGATAGGAAATGTGATGAAAAAGAGTCGAGCTTTTAAATGGGAAGGGCGGAAGGCTTGTTTCGTTAGCTGTTGCATAACAGTTGCCGCGAGCAGATGGCTCGGCGCCAATCAGGACTTTACGTCCAAAAGGCGTCTGGTGTTGAGACAAAGATGTCTCTTGCATCAGCAGGATACATAGCTTATGCTAGAAGGGGACTAGATGTTGTGAGGGTATGGAACGAAAGAGGGGGGGTGTTTTAGGAAAAGAAACCTTAATATGAATTGAACTAAAAATTCAATTTCTTTATGGAAAAAGAATCAAATACGCATTTTTGGTTCATTGAAAAGTTTTAAAATTTTAGAGATAATTCAATCCATGGGAAAAGATATCATCGGAAAAACATCTCTGGACATTCTGGCTAGTAATGTGCGTCGTTTGCGTAAGGAAAGACATATTACGCAATCTCAGCTGGCTGAAGGTATCGGGAAAACGGTTGAGATGGTGTGTCAACTGGAAAGGAAAGCTTCCAGCACGAAATTGTCGACTTTGGATGATATTGCGCGGTTCTTTGATTTGGATCCGGCTCAGTTATTGATGGAGCGAGATGCCTTGCGCTTTGATGATTTTTCAACTGAGTTAACGGATTTGTTCCTAGAGCTGCAAGATGAATCCCCAGAGAAAATAGCCGCGATTTATAACTTGATTAAAGCGTATCGGACCTAAATATAATTCGGACCTAAATATAAAGGGATATTTGGCTAAAATAAGCAGAGTTTTCCCGAAATACGCTCCCTGATGTTCTGTATCGTCTTTTATTTGCTTCGGTTGACATAAAAGGACGCCCTGTTTTTTGAGGTGTTGTCGATGTGTCGTTTTGTCTGAGCGTCAAAGGCTTCGGGGCAAAAGAGCGATATCAAGGAAGTCAAAAACAAGGACACCTTAAATGAGGTGTCCTTATCAATCTGGTGGGCGCGCAGAGACTCGAACTCTGGGCCCGCTGATTAAGAGTCAGCTGCTCTACCAACTGAGCTACGCGCCCCGACGAAGACGATTTATACCCTGTTTTTTTGAAAAAAGCAAGATAAAAATGCATGTTCGGGACAAAAAAGTGCGTGGTTCACGAAAAAAGCCGTCTATTAAACGCTATTTTTCGTGTCCCTTGTGGATTGTGACAAGATATCTGATCAACCGTTCGGGATATTGAAGGAGCGTTGTGGGATTCCTTTTATCAGGGGGCGGTCTTATAAGGCCCGGGTGTGGGTCTATAAAGCTGAAGAAAAAGCTCCGGAGAAAGAAGAGCAAAAGATTTTTTTATAAAGCTTTTTGCTTGACTTTAGTTTCGGTTGATGGCTAGAGTATTCTATGGGGATTGGTCAATAGATATTGTAAACGGAGGCGCTATGCTTTGTTATCCGGACTACTCAAAAAACATTTTGAATGTTGCCACATCATTATTATCTTATTATGGTGTTCCGACGCCTTATCCGACCTTACCACAGCTGGATACGATACTGATGAAAAAAACATGGCGCCATGTCGTGTTGTTGGTGTTCGATGGTATGGGCGTGGGGCAAATGAATGACCATCTGTCGGAGGAAGCATGTTTTCGCAGACATAAAATGATGACTTTGTCATCAACCTTTCCAGCGACAACGGCGGCAGCAATGACAACATTGCGCAGCGGACTGCCGCCGATAGCTCACGGTTGGTTAGGGTGGTCGCTGTATTTCAAAGAATTCCGTCGAGTCATTGAGGTGTTTTTAAATCGGGACTATTATACACGAGAGCTGCTTGACTTTGTTTCGGTGCAAGACATGATGCCCTATGAATCGATTGAAACGCAGATCCAACATGCCACGCAAGGACAAGTATCCGGTCACTGCCTGTCTCCGTTTGGGGAGAATCCATGTCAGCATATTGATGATTTATTCAATCGTCTCAAGAATTATTGTCGGGAACAGGGACGCCATTTTATCTTTTGTTATTGGACCGAGCCGGATCAGAGCATGCATGATTTAGGAACAAAAGCCACTCAGGTGGGAACGATTTTGCGTGATTTGGAGGCGCGTTTTATTACCTGTGCCCAAGATGCAGAGGATACTCTTTTTATTGTGACGGCAGATCATGGTCAAATAGATAAGGGCGAGCAGCTTTGGTTGAATGATTATCCGGATATGGCCGCTTGTGTAGCCGTGCCGTTAAGTTTGGAGTCTCGGGCGGCATCTGTTTTTCTGAAACCCCATACGCGTTCGACTTTTATAGAAGCTTTTCACGCCAGTCCTCTGGCCGGTGATTTTGTGTTGTTGACACGGGAAGAAGTCTTGACGCGCAATTTGTTCGGAGAGGGTCCCGTTCGTCCACAGGCTTTGGATTTTATCGGAGATGTTTTGCTGATCAGCACAACGGATAAAGAGTTGCGTTGGCGTATGCCCGGAGCGACCCATTCGGCCCTCAAAGGTGTTCATGCCGGATTAACTTGTCGTGAAATGCAAGTGCCACTGATTGTGCTGGAAACATAAAACACCTCTGTTTGTTTGTGGACAATCGTTGAAAAGGGGTTTTTGGGGAACGGGTTAACGTTGTGACAAGAAAAAGTCGCCAAAGGTGCCGATTGAACCTCTGACTTAAATAAGAGTTTTTTTAAGAAGACCCCAAAAATCCATCTTGATTTTAACAGGGGATAGCTATTTTTCCGTTGAAAAAAAGTTCTAAAAAGTGCTTGACTTATTTTGGAAAATATGGTTTAATAAAAGGACTTTAAAGTGGCGTCCCTCTTTGCTGTGATAAAAAGGGAAGGGTGGTGTTACGGTAAAGTTCCTAATAGAATCAATAAGTTATTTGAATGTTAGGATGAGCGCTTTTATCCGCCTGAAAGAGGTCGATAAGGGTAAGTGAAAGATAATAGGTAGAATAAAAGGAAAGATTTAAATGCCTACAATTAACCAATTGGTCCGTAAATCACGGAAGACACAAAGCAAACGGAATAAGGTTCCTGCTTTGGAAGCATGCCCTCAACGTCGCGGGGTTTGTACGCGCGTTTACACAACGACACCGAAAAAGCCGAACTCAGCTTTGCGTAAGGTGGCTCGTGTGCGTTTAACAAATGGTTTTGAAGTGACAAGTTATATTCCCGGTGAGGGGCATAATTTGCAAGAGCACTCTGTTGTGATGATTCGCGGCGGTCGTGTCAAGGACTTGCCGGGTGTTCGTTATCACATTATTCGCGGAACGCTCGATACACAGGGTGTTGAAAAACGTAGACAACGTCGTTCGCTGTACGGCGCTAAACGTCCGAAATAAGCATTGAAGGAGGAAATATAAAATGTCACGTAGACATGCTGCAATCAAACGCGAAGTGACGCCGGATGCCAAATATAATGACATCGTTGTCGCCAAATTTATGAACAGTCTGATGTATGATGGAAAGAAAAGTACGGCTGAGGCGATTCTTTATGGGGCCATGACGCAATTGGAAGAAAAAGTTAAGAAACCGGCTTTAGAGGTTTTTAAAGAAGCTTTGAATAATGTCAAGCCGACCTTGGAAGTGCGTTCTCGTCGTGTCGGCGGTGCGACGTATCAGGTGCCGACGGAAGTTCGTCCGGACCGTCAACAGGCGTTGGCGATTCGTTGGATTATCAGTGCGGCTCGCGGCCGTTCTGAAAAGACGATGGAAGAGCGTCTGTTTAATGAATTGCAAGATGCGTTTAATAATCGTGGAACAGCGATTCGTAAACGTGAGGATACACATCGTATGGCTGACGCTAATAAGGCGTTTGCTCATTTTAAATGGTAGGGGGATACCATGGCTCGCACAACACCTATTGAAAAATATAGAAACATTGGTATTATGGCGCATATTGATGCCGGTAAAACGACGACGACAGAGCGTATTTTATACTATACGGGTAAGTCTCATAAAATCGGTGAAGTTCATGATGGCGCCGCTACAATGGACTGGATGGAGCAAGAGCAAGAGCGTGGTATTACCATTACCTCGGCTGCGACAACGGCTTTCTGGAAAGGTCATCGTATTAATGTTATTGACACGCCGGGCCACGTTGACTTTACGGTTGAGGTGGAGCGTTGTTTGCGCGTTTTAGATGGTGCCGTCACGGTTTTTGACGGTGTGGCCGGTGTTGAACCGCAATCCGAAACCGTCTGGCGTCAAGCAGATAAGTATGGTGTTCCTCGTATTTGCTTTGCGAATAAGATGGACCGTATCGGTGCTAATTTCTTGCGCTGCGTTGATATGATTAAGACGCGGTTGGGTGCTCGTCCGATGGTGATGGCTTTACCAATCGGGGCAGAGGCAAATTTCGTCGGTATTGTTGATATTTTAAAGCGTAAAGCTATTATTTGGCACTCCGAGGATTTGGGTGCGACTTTTGAAGAACAGGAAATTCCCGCCGAATTAAAAGAACAAGCCGATAAGTATTATCATGAAATGGTCGAAATGGCCGTTGAAATGGACGATGAGGCGATGGAGGCTTACCTGGAAGGAAAAGAGCCGGATATGGATATGTTGAAAAAATGTATCCGTAAGGGGACGATTTCTCGTTCATTTGTGCCTGTTTTCTGCGGTTCAGCCTTTAAAAACAAAGGTGTCCAGACATTGTTGGATGCTGTTGTTGATTATTTACCGTCACCGGTGGATATTCCGCAAGCTCATGGTGTTTTGGCCGGGACGGATACAGAGTATGTTTGCGCTTCGGAAGACAGTAAACCGTTTGCCGGATTGGCATTTAAGATTATGAACGATCCTTTTGTCGGTTCATTAACTTTTGTGCGCATTTATCAAGGAACACTGACCGGTGGAACATATGTCAACAATACGGTCAAGGATAAAAAAGAGCGTATTGGTCGTATGCTGTTGATGCATGCCAATCACCGTGAAGAGATTAAAGAAGCTCACGCCGGTGATATCGTGGCCTTGGTTGGTTTGAAAGATACAACAACGGGTGATACACTTTGTGGGGATAACCTGAAAGTTGTTTTGGAGAAAATGGACTTCCCTGATCCGGTTATTGAAATCGCGGTTGAGCCAAAAACAAAGGCTGATATCGAAAAAATGGGATTGGCTTTGAATCGGTTGGCTATGGAGGATCCTTCATTCCGTGTTGCGTCTAACACAGAAACGGGACAAACGATTATTAAGGGAATGGGAGAACTTCACTTGGAAATCATCGTTGATCGTTTAAAACGTGAATTCAAGGTGGAAGCAAACGTTGGTGCTCCTCAAGTGGCCTATCGTGAAACTATTTCCAAAGTGTATGATGAAGACTATACACACAAGAAACAATCAGGTGGTTCGGGTCAATTTGCGCGTGTGCGTATTAAATTTGAACCCTTGCCTCCGGGATCGGGATTTGTTTTCGAAAATACAGTTGTTGGCGGGTCTGTTCCTAAGGAATATATCCCGGGTGTTGAAAAGGGGCTTCGTGCTTCTTTGGAAAGCGGCGTTTTGGCCGGTTTCCCTTGCACGGATTTTAAAGCCAACTTGTATGATGGGGCATATCATGATGTTGACTCGTCGACTATGGCCTTTGAGATTGCAGCACGTGCGGCTTTCCGCGAGGGTATGGCTAAGGCCGGTCCAAAATTGTTGGAGCCTATCATGAAAGTCGAAATCGTCACGCCAGAAGATTATATGGGAGATATTATCGGTGACTTGAATTCACGTCGTGGTCAGGTGTTGGGGATGGATCAACGAGGTAATGCTCGCGTGATAGATGCTCATGTTCCTCTGGCCAATATGTTCGGATATGTGAATACACTTCGTTCAATGAGTCAGGGACGTGCTCAATACTCCATGGTATTTGACCATTATGCGGATGTTCCTCAGATGGTTGCAGATGAAATCAAAGCAAAAGTAGCTGGTTAAGAAAGGCAAATGATATGTTAGAAAACCAAAACATTAGAATTCGATTAAAAGCATTCGACCACAGGTTGTTGGATCAATCAACCCGTGAGATCGTCAATACGGCCAAAAGGACAGGGGCTGAAGTCGTTGGACCTATTCCTCTGCCGACGCGTATTGAAAAATTTACCGTGAACCGTTCCGTGCACGTCGATAAGAAAGCACGTGAACAGTTTGAAATCAGAACCCACAAGCGGGTGCTCGACATTATTGATCCGACACCTCAAACGGTTGATGCTCTGATGAAATTGGACCTCGCCGCTGGTGTAGATGTTGAGATTAAAGTATAAGGAAAGAAAGACATGCGTTCAGGTGTAATCGCAGAAAAAGTCGGTATGATGAGTCTGTTCCAAGATAACGGTACTCAAGTACCTGTGACTGTTCTAAAAGTAGACAGCACAGTGGTTGATGTTCGGACAAAGGAACGTGACGGCTATACCGCTGTCCAGCTGGGATCCGGCAAAGCAAAAACAAAAAATGTTGCCAAGCCGCAGCTCGGGCATTTTGCTAAGGCAAAAGTCGAACCGAAAAAGACATTGATTGAATTTCGTGTCACAGAAGATTGTGTCATTCCTGTCGGGTCGGAATTGAGTGCTTCGCACTTTGTTGTCGGCCAAAAGGTTGATGTCAGCGGTGTCTCGATTGGTAAGGGCTATGCCGGTGTTATGAAAAAATATCATTTTGGTGGTGACTGTGCATCTCACGGTGTTTCCAGAACACATCGTTCCGGTGGTTCGACGGGGCAACGTGAATGGCCGGGTAAAGTTTTCAAGAATTTGAAAATGCCGGGACAAATGGGAAATTACCAAACAACAGTTCAAAATTTGGAAGTCGTTGCCATTGATGAGGCCAGAAATTTGGTCATGGTCAAAGGAAGCGTTCCCGGTTTTGATTCCGCCATTGTCACAATTACAGATGCGGTAAAGGTTTCAAAGCAAGTCGGATTACCGATGCCGGCCGGTTTAAAGGCTCAGGCAGAAGTAGCGACTGAAGTTGTTGAAACACCTGCCGAGTCAACAGAAGTGAAGGAATAGTCAGTCATGAAATTTGATATTGTCAATTTAGATGCGAAAACAGTCGGCTCGATTGAGTTGGCCGATAGCGTTTTCGGTGTTGATGTCCGCAAAGACATTTTGGCTCGAGTGATTCAATGGCAGCTTGATAAACGCCGTCAAGGGACACATAAGACCAAAGATGTTGGAGAGGTAAGTGGCTCCGGTACTAAACCGTTCAAACAAAAAGGAACGGGACGTGCTCGTCAGGGATATAAACGCGCTCCGCAAATGTATCATGGCGGTGTTGTTTTTGGACCGGTTGTGCGTTCTCATGCCTATGGGTTGACGAAAAAATTACGCGCGTTAGCGATGCGTGTGGCGTTGTCCATGAAGGCGAAGGATGGTAAGCTGTTTATCTTGGATGATATGACAGTGGCTAAACCGAACACAAAAGCTATGCAACAATCGTTCACCAACAATGGTTGGAACTCCGTTTTGTTTGTTGGGGGTGAAACGGTTGATGAAAATTTTGCTCTGTCCGCCCGTAATATCGTCAATGTTGACGTATTGCCGGCTCAAGGGGCAAATGTCTATGATATCGTTCGTCGCGACGTTTTGGTTTTATCCAAGGACGCCGTCGCGCAACTGGAAGGTCGTTTGAAATGATAAAGAAAATAAAGCAAGCAGAGATAACGCCTGCGGCATTTGATGTTATTCGCCGGCCGGTTATCACAGAAAAAGCAATGAAAGGTATCGAGCACAATCAGGTCGTGTTTGTTGTTGATCTGAAGGCAACGAAGCCTCAGATTAAACAAGCCGTTGAGTCCGTGTTCGGTGTAAAAGTAACTGCGGTGAACACACTGCGTCAGGCCGGTAAGACAAAAATGTTCCGCGGTCGTCCGGGTGTTCGTTCCGAAACAAAGAAAGCCATCGTTACTTTGGCAGAAGGTCAAAGTATTGATGTGACAGCGGGGATTTAACCATGGCATTGAAAACATATAAACCTACAACATCAACAGTCAGACACTTGGTCGGAATTGATCGTTCTGATTTGCATAAAGGAGCACCTGTTAAGACCTTGACCGAAGGGCAAACAAGTACCGGCGGTCGCAACAGTCATGGTCATATTACATCACGTCGTCGTGGCGGTGGTGTCAAACAGGCTTATCGTTTGATAGATTTCAAGCGTAAAAAGCTGAATATGCCGGCGACGGTTGAACGTTTGGAGTATGATCCGAATCGGACAGCCTTTATCGCCTTAATCAAGTATGAAGATGGTGAATTAGCCTATATTTTGGCTCCGCAACGCTTGGGCGTTGGCGATACGGTTGTGTCGGCAGAAATGGCCGATATTAAGCCGGGTAATGCCATGCCGCTTAAAAACATGCCGGTCGGAACCATCGTTCATAACATAGAGCTTAAACCCGGTCGCGGTGGTCAAATCGCTCGTTCTGCCGGTTGTTATGCTCAATTAATCGGAAAAGATGCCGGATATGCACAAATTCGTTTGAATTCGGGTGAGCTTCGTCTGATTCGAGGAGAATGTTTTGCTTCCGTTGGAGCGGTTTCAAACCCTGACAACCAAAACACAGTTTTGGCGAAAGCCGGCCGTGCACGTTGGTTGGGTATCCGTCCCTCCGTTCGTGGTATAGCCATGAACCCGGTTGATCACCCTCATGGTGGTCGGACAAACGGCGGTCGTCAACCAGTTTCACCTTGGGGCTGGAAGACAAAAGGTAAGAAAACGCGTAATAATAAGCGGACTGATGCACTGATCGTGCGTTCCCGTCACGCTGTCAAGAAGGCTTAAAAAGGAGGCATAAATGACAAGATCCGTATGGAAAGGACCGTTCGTTGACGGGTATCTGATTAAAAAGGCAGAAGCCGTTAAAGCATCTGGTCGTCACGAAATAATTAAAACGTGGTCTCGCAGATCAACGATAATTCCTGAATTTGTGGGCTTGACTTTTGGCGTATATAATGGTAAAAAGTTTATCCCAGTGTTAGTGACTGAAAATATGGTTGGATTGAAGTTCGGTGAGTTTTCTCCGACACGTACATTCTCCGGCCATACAGCAGCAGATGCCAAAGCATCGCAAAAGTAGAGGTGAGTTATGGTTAAAAAAGTAGAAACAAAAACAGCTTATGCGAAAGCGCGTGCTATACGTGTTTCTCCGCGTAAATTGAACCTGCTGGCTCAATCCATTCGTGGGTTGAAAGCGGATAAAGCTGTCGCACAGTTGACTTTCTCAAAGAAGAGAGTCGCAGAAGAGGCAAAAAAAGTTTTGCTCTCGGCGATTGCAAATGCTGAAAACAATCATAACATGGATGTCGATCGTTTGGTCGTCGCCGAAGCTTATGTTGGTAAGGCAATGGTTATGAAGCGCTTTATGGCAGCAGCCAAAGGGCGTGGATGTCGTATTATTAAGCCTTTTTCAAATATGACGGTTGTTGTCGCCGAGCAGGAAGTTGCTCCTAAGGCAGCGAAACCGGCTAAGAAAACGACAAAAAAGGCTAAAACAGAGGAGAAAATCTAATGGGTCAGAAAGTTAATCCGACAGGTTTACGCTTGGGCATCAATCGGACATGGGATTCTCGTTGGTTTGCTGACGACAATTATGCAGATTTGTTGCTAGCCGATATTAAAATTCGTGAATTTTTAATGAAGAAATTGGCGGCAGCCGGTATCAGTCATATTGTCATTGAACGTCCGGCGAAAAAAGCTCGTGTGACGATTTATTGTGCTCGTCCCGGCGTCATTATCGGTAAAAAAGGTCAAGACATTGAAACGTTAAAGAAGGAACTGACGGCGATGTCTCAGGGAAATGAGGTAAGTGTGAACATTGTAGAAGTTCGCAAGCCGGAAATAGATGCTAAATTGGTTGCGGATAGTATCGCACAGCAACTAGAGAAGCGTATTTCTTTCCGTCGCGCTATGAAACGAGCCGTTCAATCCGCTCTGCGTCAAGGCGCCGAAGGTATCCGTATTAATTGCGGAGGTCGTTTGGGTGGAGCCGAAATTGCACGTGTTGAATGGTATCGTGAGGGTCGTGTGCCCTTGCACACGTTGCGTGCCGATGTTGACTACGGTGTGTCAACGGCTCATACAGCTTATGGGACATGCGGTGTTAAGGTCTGGATTTATAAAGGCGATATTTTGGCACATGATCCTATGGCTCAAGATAAACGTCTGACAGAGCAACATTAAGTAAAGGAACATCATTATGTTACAACCAAAGAAAACAAAATTTCGTAAAGCATTTAAGGGTCGCATTCATGGCGAAGCTAAATCAGCTACGACATTAGATTTTGGAGCTTTTGGCTTAAAAGCGTTGGAACCGGAACGTGTGACAGCCCGTCAGATTGAGGCTGCTCGTCGTGCCATTTCTCGTGCAATGAAACGTCAAGGACGTCTCTGGATTCGTATATTCCCGGATGTTCCTGTTTCAAAGAAGCCACCTGAAGTTCGTCAGGGTAAAGGAAAAGGCTCAGTTGAGTATTGGATTTGTCGTGTGAAACCGGGTCGTGTTTTGTTTGAATGCGACGGTGTGTCAGAGGAGATTGCACGTGAGGCATTTTATCTGGGAGCGACAAAATTACCAATTAAGACAAAATTCATTACTAGAACTCCTGATGAAGAGGTATAATTATGGAAAAATTTAGTCAGCTAGTGGCCAAAGATGAAAAAGAGTTGTTGGAGTTAATCCAACAACTCAAGAAAGAGGCCTTGAACTTGCGCTTTCAACAATCGAACGGTAGCTTGAAAAATACCGCGCGTATGCGTCAAATTCGTCGAGAAATCGCCCAAATCAATACAGCCGTTGCTCAAAAAGCAGCGAAGAGTGCATAAGGAGATAAAACATGCCTAAAAGAATTTTACAAGGTGTTGTTGTCAGTGATAAAATGGACAAATCCGTCGTCGTCAAAGTCGAACGTCGAGTTATGCACCCTGTGTATAAAAAATATATCAAGCGCAGTGCCAAATACACGGCGCATGATGAAAACAATTTGTGCAAAGTCGGTGACGTTGTGCAAATTATGGAGAGCCGTCCTCTGTCCAAGACAAAGACTTGGGTTGTTGTGACGGAAAAATAACCAACTGATTCAAGGAAGGAAAAACTATGATTCAAGTAGAAACAAACCTTGACGTTGCTGATAACTCCGGTGCCCGGAAAGTTCAGTGCATAAAGGTTATTGGCGGTGCTGGTCGTCGATATGCTTCCGTTGGTGACGTGATTATCGTTTCTGTTAAGAAAGCGATTCCAAATGGTAAGGTCAAGCAAGGTGACGTTCAA
Source organism: uncultured Alphaproteobacteria bacterium (assembly GCA_944392785.1). GTDB lineage: Bacteria > Pseudomonadota > Alphaproteobacteria > CAAHEQ01 > UBA3637 > CALXXW01. The sequence continues at coordinate 105,952 of CALXXW010000025.1, forward strand.
CGTGCCTTGATTGTTCGTACCAAAAAGGAAATCAAACGTGCTGATGGTTCGGCTATTCGTTTTGACAGCAATGCTGCCGTATTAGTAAACAAAGATGGTGAGCCAATCGGAACACGTATTTTTGGACCGGTGACACGTGAATTGCGTGCTCATGGGTATGTGAAAATCATGTCTCTGGCTCCGGAGGTATTATAACATGGCTATGAAAATCAAAAAAGGTGACCAGGTTATCGTTATTACGGGACGTGATAAGGGTAAGACCGGTGAAGTGACAAAAGTGATGCCCAAAGAAAATGCCGTTATCGTTGCAGGGATTAATATGGTCAAACGCCATACGAAACCATCAGGCGAATCGGCCGGCGGCATTATATCTAAAGAAAAAGCCATCCATGTATCAAACGTTGCATTGATTGATCCGAAGTCAGGGAAAGCAACTCGCGTCGGAATCAAGATTGAAGACGGCGTGAAAGTTCGCGTCTCGAAACGTTCTGGTGACGTGATTAGCAAATAAGGAAGAAAATCATGAAAACAAGATTACAAACACAATACGAAGAAGTGATTGCTCCGGCCTTATTGAAAGAATTCGGCTATAAGAACAAAATGGAGATTCCCAAACTTGACAAAATCGTCTTAAATATGGGCGTTGGTGAGGCGACTGAAGATCGTAAAGCGATTGAAGGCGCTATGAAGGATATGGAAGCCATAGCAGGACAAAAACCTGTTATTACTCACTCCAGAAAGTCCATTGCCAGCTTTAAGCTGCGTGAAAATATGGCGATTGGTTGCAAGGTGACATTGCGTGGTGCTAAGATGTATGAGTTCTTAGATCGTTTAATTACGATGGCGTTGCCGCGTGTGCGGGACTTCCGCGGTGTCTCTAATAAATCTTTTGACGGCCATGGCAATTACGCTTTGGGTTTAAAGGAGCAAATCGTGTTTTTGGAAATCAACTATGATGCGATTGACAAAGTACGCGGTATGGATATTGTCATTGGAACAACGGCTAAAACAGATGCCGAGGCAAAAGCGCTTTTGGCAGGTTTTGGAATGCCTTTTATGAAATAAGGAAACAATAATATGGCAAAATTATGTTCTATTAACAGAAATAAAAAGCGTGAAAAAATGGTGGCTAAGTTCGCCCAAAAACGCGCTGCATTGAAGGCGATTATCAACGATGTCAACTCGACACCGGATCAGGTGTTTGAAGCAACGTTGAAATTAGCAAAGTTGCCACGCAACTCAGCGGCTGTTAGAATACACCATCGGTGTGAATTGACAGGCCGTTCGCATGGCTTTTACAGAAAACTTAAACTCAGCCGTATCCAATTGCGGAAGCTGGCTAATGAAGGCCAAATTCCGGGTATGGTTAAGTCTAGCTGGTAATTCAAGGAGGGAAGACACTATGTCTATGACAGATCCTTTGGGCGATATGCTCACCCGCATTCGTAATGGTGGCATGGCTCAGAAAAGTTCCGTGACCGTTCCTGCTTCTAATTTACGTATGAATGTTTTGGAAGTGTTGAAACGAGAAGGTTATATTCGTGGCTATGAAAAAGTCGATGTCCGTCCGGGCGTGGCTGAAATCAAAGTCGAATTGAAGTATTTTGAGAACAAACCGGTTATAACAGAAATTCAACGAGTTTCTACACCGGGTCGTCGTGTATACTCAAAAGTGAAAGATTTGCCGAAATTTTACAATGGGTTAGGCATCTACATTTTATCAACGCCGTCGGGTGTTATGTCCGACAACGAAGCACGTCAAGCCAATTTGGGCGGCGAAGTTTTGTGCAAAGTGTTCTAGGAGGGTAGTATGTCAAGAATCGGTAAACATCCTGTTAAAATGGCTGAGGGCGTTTCTGCAACAATCACAGCAGACGAAATCATCATTAAGGGTAAATTAGGTGAACTGAAAACACACATTCCGCATGGTGTTGTCGTGACAGTGGAAAACAATGAAGTCATTGTTCGTCCGCAATTGAATGATCAGATGCATCGCGCTTTGTGGGGTACTGTTCGGGCCAATGTTTATAATATGGTCAAGGGCGTATCCGAAGGTTTTACACGTAAGTTGGAACTGATTGGTGTCGGATATAAGGCTCAAGTTCAAGGACAAACATTGAAATTGTCTTTGGGCTACAGCCATGATATCGATTATGTTCTGCCGGCCGGAGTGAAAGCTGTTTGTGCAGCCCCGACCAGCATCGAACTGAGCAGTATTGACAAACAGCTTGTGGGTCAAGTTGCTTCTGAAATTCGTTCTTATCGTTCACCAGAACCGTACAAAGGCAAAGGAGTCAAATATGTCGAAGAGACTGTTTTGCGTAAAGTCGGTAAGAAGAAATAAGGGAATATAATATGACAAAGACAAATAATACGTTTGAACGTCGTAAGGCTCGAGTTCGCTATGCATTAAAAACGAAAGCGGCCGATCGTTTGCGTTTGTCCATTTATCGTTCGGAAAAGAACATTTATGCTCAAATTATCGATGATAAAGCAGGTAAAACGCTGGTTAGCGCGTCTTCAAAAGACAAAGAAATTACGGTCAAGGGGTCGACAGTTGCCGCAGCAACAGCCGTCGGTCAATTGATCGCAGAACGGGCTTTAAAAGCAGGAATAAAAGAAGTCGTTTTTGACCGTGGAGGCTATATTTATCACGGCCGTGTCAAAGCGATAGCTGAGGCTGCTCGTGAAGCTGGATTATCATTCTAGGAGGAAAAAATGGCTGAATTAGAAAAAGAAGTTCAAGAAAAGAAACGCCGTCCTCGTAAAGAACGTGACGAAGCTCGCGTTGAAAAAGTGGCCGATGAATTTACAGACCGTGTTGTGCATGTGAATCGTGTTTCTAAAACAGTGAAGGGCGGTAAGCGCTTTGCCTTTGCGGCTCTGGTTGTTGTGGGAGATCAAAAAGGTCGTATCGGCTTTGCACATGCTAAAGCTAAGGAAGTTCCTGATGCTATTAAAAAGGCAACAGAACAAGCGCGCCGTAAGTTAATCCGTATCCCTCTGAGAGAAGGACGGACTCTTCATCATGATGTCGTCGGACATTATGGCGCGGGTAAGGTGACATTGCGAACAGCTCCTGCCGGTACGGGTATCATTGCCGGAGGTCCGATGCGTGCCATTTTTGAAACAATGGGGATTCAGGATATTGTTGCCAAGTGCACAGGTTCATCCAACCCTCATAACATGCTTCGTGCCACGTTTGACGCGTTGACAACACTGTGTTCTCCTCGGAGCATCGCAGCAAAACGCGGTAAAAAGGTCGGCGATATTGTCGCTCGTCGGGATGGCGAAGTGGCTACTAAAGACGCTGAATAAGGAGTCAAATCATGAAATTAAATGAAATTCGTGACAATCAAGGTGCTCGTCGTCAATCCATGCGGGTTGCACGAGGAGTCGGTTCGGGAAAAGGACGCACGGGTGGACGTGGCTTCAAAGGTCAAAAGTCCAGAACTGGTGTATCCATTAACGGTTTTGAAGGCGGACAGATGTCTGTCTACCGTCGCTTACCGAAGCGTGGGTTCAATAATATTTTCCGCTTAACTTTTGCAGAAATCAATTTGGGAACTATCCAGAAAGCTCTTGACGCTAAGGCGTTGGATGCCAGTCAGGAAATCAACGGGATTTCTTTAATGGAAGCCGGATTGATTAAATCTATGAAAGACGGCATTCGCTTGTTGGGTAAAGGTGACCTATCGGCTAAAATAACGATCCGTGTTGCTGGGGCGTCAGCTTCTGCCATCGCGGCGGTTGAAAAAGCCGGCGGACAGGTAATTGTTGAGCCTAAAAAAGAAACTGTTTTGGAAAAAGGGGTAAAAACCTCTAAAAAGGAAAAAACAGTTAAAAAGAGTAAAAAAGCGTTATAAGAAAAAAGGGAGAGTAAACAATGGCTTCATTATCAGATAGAATGGTATCTCAGATGGACTTTTCTGCTTTTTCAAAAGCAAAAGACCTTCACAAGCGACTGTTGTTTACTCTCTTTGCGCTGATTATTTTTCGGTTGGGGACATATGTCCCCTTTCCGGGTATTAATCCGACGGTTTTGGCAGACTTTTTTGCCCAAAATAATAACGGATTACTCGGGATGTTTAACGCCTTTACGGGGGGCGCTCTTTCCCGTATGTCAATTTTTGCATTAAATATCATGCCCTATATTTCTGCCTCGATTATTGTGCAGTTGGGCGCCAGCGTTTTGCCCTCTCTGGCTGCTTTGAAAAAAGAAGGAGAGTCAGGGTATCGCAAGATGAATCAGTATACACGTTATTTGACGGTTTTAATTACGGTTGTGCAAGCCTTTTTTATGGCTCGCGCTTTGGAAAGCGGTGGTGCCGTTATTATGTCTTCACACACTATGTTTGAATTATCGACGGTGGTATCATTGCTTGGGGGGACTATGTTCGTTGTTTGGCTGGGGGAGCAAATTACGGCTCGCGGTATTGGCAATGGAACCTCGCTGATTATCATGGTCGGGATTGTGGCGGGCATGCCTTCGGCTTTGTTGCGTATTTTTGAAGAAAGTCGGACAGGTGTTTTATCTTTTGGAATGTTGCTATTTTTGTTGGCAATGGTCGTCGCGATTGTTTATATTGTCGTTTTGTTTGAGCGTGCTCAACGTCGTATTACCATTCAGTATCCCAAACGTCAGATGGGGGCTCGTGCCATGCAAGGCGTCAACTCATACTTGCCGTTGAAAATTAACCCCACTGGTGTGATGCCGCCGATTTTTGCCAGTGCTTTGTTGGCTATTCCGGTGGCAATCGTCCAGTTTTCCTCTCAGAATAGTGATTCGGATTGGATCAATAAAGCAGCTTTGTTATTAACACCGGGGCAATGGGTTTATATGGCCGTTTTTGCGTTGTTAATTATTTTCTTTACATTTTTCTATGCCGGATTGCAGCCGCAGTCTAATCCCAAGGAAATAGCCGATAATTTGAAAAAACAAGGTGGTTTCGTTGCCGGTATTCGTCCCGGAGAAAATACAGCTAAGTACTTGGATTTTGTGATTACCCGCTTGACAGTTTTAGGGGCGATTTATTTGACGGTCTTATGTATTTTGCCCGAATTCCTGATTGCCACTTTGCAGGTTCCGTTCTTTTTGGGGGGGACAACCCTGTTGATTGTTGTGTCCGTTATTATGGAAACCGTCAGTCAAATACAATCACATATGATTGCACATCAATATGAATCCTTGATTAAAAAAGCCAAATTAAAGGGGAGATTATAATGGCCGAAGAACATCAACAATACCGTCGGATTATTTTGATGGGACCGCCGGGGAGCGGTAAGGGAACGCAGGGAGCAATTTTATCACAGAAATTGGGCCTTCATACGTATTCAGCAGGAGAGTTATTACGTGAGGCGACGCAGTCCGGCTCACGAGAAGGATTGGCTATTAAGAAAATTATAGACAAGGGTAATCTTGTTCCGGCAAAGTATATTGTCAATCGGATAAAAGCTAAATTGATGGAGCCGGAAAACTTGAAAGGATATATTTTAGACGGTTTTCCGCGCACCTTACAACAGGCAAAAGTTTTTGAGCGGTTGCAGCACAAGTCTTTTTTTAAGCAGAATCATTTGCAAGTAGACTTGGTGTTGTTGCTGCAGGTTCCGGATGAGTATGTGTTAGAGCGTATTTTAGGACGCTCGTCTTGTGCGACATGCGGAACGCTTTATCATGAAAAGTTTAAACCCACCAAAGTTTTCGGTGTATGCGATGTTTGTGGTGGTAAAGAATTTACAAAGCGGGCGGACGATACCTATGAAACGGTAGTATCTAGACTTCGCAATTACCGCTCTGTAACGGCTCCGGTTATACCTTACTACGAAGAAAAGGGGCTCTTAGTGTGCGTTGATGGGACGGGACCCATTGACGTTGTCAGTGAAAAGATAAGAAAAATAGTAGGATATTAACTTTGGACTTGACACAAGGCGAAAAATAACGTATAATTCCCGCTCGTTGAAGTGTCTTGTTGCAAAACAAGTTTGATTTTATTGTTTTTTAAAATAATGGAGAAAGTACCTTGGCACGTATTGCTGGTGTAAACATTCCGACATCTAAATTGGTTGTTATTGGCTTAACATACATTTACGGTATCGGTCGGAAAAAAGCAGAAGAAATTTGTTCGACAGTAGGTATTCCCGCCAATAAACGCGTGAATGAACTGACGGATGATGAAGTTTTAAAAATTCGCGAACTGATAGATAGTAAGTATCACGTTGAAGGTGATTTACGTCGAGAAGTTTCCTTAAACATTAAGCATTTGATGGATTTGGGCTGCTATCGCGGTCTGCGTCATCGCAAAGGCTTACCGGTTCATGGTCAACGGACACATACAAATGCCCGTACCCGTAAAGGAAAAGCCATCGCGATTGCAGGTAAGAAAAAGGTCACGAAATAGGTCATAAGGAAGGATTTTACGAATGGCAGAAAATAAAACAGTTCGCACGAAAAATCGTGATAAAAAGAATATCTCTATGGGCGTGGCTCATGTGAGCTCGACATTTAACAACACATTGGTGACAATTACGGATAGCCAAGGAAATGCAATTGCATGGTCTTCGGCCGGTTTAAAAGGGTTTAAAGGATCTCGTAAGTCAACGCCGTATGCCGCACAAGTGGCGGCAGATGATGCGGCACGTAAAGCCATGGAGCATGGCTTGAAATCCATTGATGTTTTAGTCGTCGGTCCGGGATCCGGACGAGAGTCGGTGATTCGTGCTTTTCAAGCAGCCGGTCTTGTCGTGACATCCATTAAGGATATTACAGCAACACCACACAATGGTTGCCGTGCGCGTAAACGCCGCAGAGTCTAATTGATAAAAAGTCAGAAATCCAAACCTGGTAGATTTCTGACTTTGTTCAACACTTAATTTATGGGGGATCCTCATCATGATGATACAAAAAAATTGGCAAGAGTTAATTAAACCGGATAAATGCTCGGATGAGCAGATTGTGCCCGGGTTTAAGGCAACCATGGTTGTTGAACCTTTGGAACGAGGCTTTGGAACGACCCTCGGGAATGCTTTGCGCCGCGTGCTTTTGTCTTCTTTACAGGGCGGTGCTGTGACGGCTATTAAAATTGCCGGCGTTTTGCATGAGTTCTCATCAATTCCCGGTGTTCGTGAAGATGTGCCGGAAATCATTTTAAATATCAAATCACTGGCTTTACGCGTAGATGCCGAAGGTCCGCAACGTATTTACTTGAATGCCATGGGGCCCGGTGTTGTGACAGCCGCTCAAATCGTGACAAATCACACAGTTGAAATTTTGAATCCGGATTTGGTTATCTGCACCTTGGATAAGGATGCCAGCATCGATATCGAAATGATCGTCAACACGGGTAAGGGATATGTGACAGCGGCTCAAAATCGTCCGGAAGACTGTCCGATCGGGTTGATTCCGATTGATTCCATTTATTCACCTGTGAAATCCGTTGTGTATAAAACGGTTAATGCGCGTGTGGGACAGCAAACAGACTATGACAAGTTGTATTTGACGGTTGAAACAAACGGTGTTGTGACGCCGGAGGATGCTGTGGCGTTGGCCGCTCGTATTTTACAGGAGCAGTTAAAGACCTTTATTAACTTTGAAGAGCCGGAAGAAGCAACATTAGAAGATAAAATCGCCGACTTACCGTTTAATAAGAATTTATTGTTAAAGGTAGACGAGCTCGAGCTATCGGTTCGTTCGGCTAACTGCTTGAAGAATGATAACATCATTTATATCGGTGACCTGGTTCAAAAGACAGAATCCGAAATGTTGCGGACACCTAATTTTGGACGTAAGTCACTTAACGAAATCAAGGAACTGTTGGCACAGATGGATCTGCATTTGGGTATGCAGGTTGAAGGCTGGCCTCCAGAAGACTTGGAAGCCTTGTCTGCTACAGTGGATATTGAAAATTCATAAAGGCGAAAGGTTAAAATCGCCGGAATCTCTCCGGCGTCCGGCCTTTACATTACCAAACCGGTGTGGATGGTCGGCAACTCTATCGACTTTGCGCGTTCAAGGTCAAGCATAAAAGAAAGGAAAGAAAAATGCGTCACGGTTTTAAAAAAAGAACACTCAACAAGAAAATAGCTCATCGTCGCTCTATGTTTGCCAATATGGCGACTTCGCTTATTAAACATGAACAAATCAAAACAACACTTCCCAAAGCTAAGGAACTACGTCCTATTTTTGAAAAATTAGTGACCAAGGGGAAAGAGGGCACTTTACATGCACGCCGTCAGATCCTTGCTTTCCTGCGGGATGAAGCTATGACAGAAAAAATGATTTCTGTTTTGGCGCCACGTTATAAGGAGCGTCACGGTGGTTATGTGCGTGTTCTAAAGGCGGGTTTCCGCTTTGGCGATTGTGCTCCAATGGCTATTGTTGAACTGGTTGATCGCGATGTGACCGCTAAAGGAAAGGATTCGGCTCAGGCTTCTCAAACAGAGGCTGTCGAAGATGCGGCTCCGAAAGCGAAAAAGGAAAAAGCAACATCTGCAGAAAAGCCAGTTAAGAAAACACGTGCTAAAAAGGCTGAAACACCAGCCGAGTAAAATACACGGTGTCTTTATTGAAAAGAGGTTGGATAAGCAACCTCTTTTTTTGTACCTGTTCTCAAGGTATGTTGTTTGTATATCTGCTCAAGATGGATTGTTAGATATGTGTGTGTGGGGGGGTAAAGGGTTGTTTGCACCCTCAACAAGAGAGTTGCATTTGAAAATAAAACATGGTATGAAAAGACAAGTCGATTTTTACGGGAGTATCGAATGAAAAAAGTGTATCAGTTTTGGTTTTGGTTGAGCGTATCGGTCGGAGTGTTTTATGTATCGAGTCATTTGATAAAGCATTTTTTTTATCATCCGATGGTTTCGGTTGTTATGCCGACGTATAACCGAGCCAATGCCTCGTTAAGTTATGCGATTGACTCGATTCTCAATCAAACGTTTGATAATTTTGAACTGATTATTATTGACGATGGTTCCACGGATAAGACGCCGGAGCTTGTCAAGCGGTATCAGAAAAAAGACAAACGTATTGTCCTGTTAAGAAATGAAAAGAATCAAGGTATCATAGACAGTTTAAATCGAGGACTTGATGTTGCCAAAGGTAAATATATTGCCCGGATGGATGATGATGATGTCTCATTGCCGGAGCGTTTGGAGCGTCAGGTCGCCGTTATGGAGGCTCATCCGGAAATTACGGTTCTGGGTACCAGTATCACGGGCCGAGATTCCTTGGTTAGGCTGCCCCCTAAAGAGGCGACCCCCCGTCTGATAGATCCGGAGGAAGTAGAAATCAATACGTATTTTTCTTCAGGATTGGCTCATCCTAGCATTATGATACGCAAAAGTTTTCTGGATGAATTCAATCTTCGTTATGATAAGGCATATCTGTATGCAGAAGATTGTGGTTTGTATAAAGATATTCTGAATCATGGCGGACGTCTGAGCACGTTGCAAGAACCATTACTTCGATTTGGTTTTATTCAAAAGTTGAATAAGCCGGATAAATATGCATCAACACAGTATGAAACATTTAAGAAAATTCAGCGTGAGAAAATCCAGCCTCTTTTAACCCCTGATGAATCTTTATTGGGCCACTCACAGAGCACCCTCAAGAAGTGTACCTTGATGAAGCAGTTGGCGACAGCGAATCGAGACAAGCATATTTTATCTCAGGAAAAGCTGGAAGAAATGATTGCGAAACAATGTCCGCAAGACATGGAAAGTGCTATTTGGGTTAAACATCCTTACTGGAGCGATTTTGTGGAGATAATCGGTGAGAAACGCTTACGCCGTGCGCAGGATGAAGCTTCCCTTATCGGACAGAAAGGAAAGGAAATAACGGTGAAGTGGGATAAATGGGATACGGAGATTTATCGAAAAATAGATGATAAAACTTGGGAATATGTCCGAGATCAGGATGGGCATGTTAAAACAAAGAAATAAATAAAAGGGCTTCTTTAACAGAGGCCCTTTTTAAAAAAAGCTGTAAGGATCAATATCTATTCGAATAGTGACACCGGTCGGTGGAGAGATTTGCTGCATCCAATGAGATAACATATTTTGTAATTTAAAATTTTTGGGTGCTTTGACCAGCAAACGAAAGCGATATTTTCCCCGTAATACCGCCAAAGGAGCTGCTACCGGTCCCAAAATATCTACCCCGATAATGACAGGAGCTTTCTGGGCTAACAGTAAGGCTGTTTTATAGGTGCGATGTTGATCCTTGCCGCTGATGATAATAGCAGCTAAGCGCCCAAACGGAGGCATGTTTAACAGGGCTCGTGCATTGGCTTCTTCCTGCATAAAAGTTTCACGATTATTGTTTTTTAAGGCTTGAATAATCAAGTTTTCGGGAGAATAAGACTGTAAAAATGCACGTCCCGGTTTTGTCTCACGACCGGCACGTCCCATGACTTGGTGTAGCAGTTGAAAGGTTCGTTCTCCGGCTCGTAGATCACCGCCGGCCAATCCCATATCCGCGTCAATGATGCCCACCAACGTTAGGTTGGCAAAGTTGTGTCCTTTTGCCAGTATTTGAGTGCCTATCAAGATATCAATCGCTCCCTGTGACATATCATCCAAGAGATTTTGGAACAGTTTGGGTGTGGTCAGCATATCTGAATCCATGGTTCGAATATGGGCTGTAGGAAATAAATGGGTTATTTCTTCCTCAATGCGCTCAACTCCCGGTCCGCAAGAGATGAGGCTGTCTGTTTCTTGGCATGACGGGCAAACCGTTGGTCGTGGCTGTGTATAACCGCAGTGGTGACATTGTAGGTAGCCGGCTCGCCGATGCTCAACCAACCAAGCGCTGCAATGAGGGCATTGTAAACGTTCACCGCAAGCGCGACAAAGCACCAGCGGTGCATATCCTCGACGATTGATGAAAAGAAGAGTTTGTTCTTTTCTCTCCAAAGTCGCCTTGATTTCACGGGCCAGTTGTGCCGAGATAAAGCGTATATCGGGATTTGACGGTTTATGTTGTTGACACATATTGATAATCTGAATATCCGGTAAACGAGCTCCGTGGAATCGTTCCGGTAGTCGAACATGATGATAGCGGCCGTGAACGGCATTGATATAGCTTTCAAGTGAGGGGGTCGCAGAGGCTAATATAATCAGAGAGTTTGCCATTTTTGCCCGTACAATAGCCATGTCGCGTGCTTGATAAAGGACACCATCCTCTTGTTTGAAAGAGGCATCATGTTCCTCGTCCACGATGATCAGTTGAAGGTGTTGAAAGGGTAAAAACAAGGCCGAACGTGCGCCGACAACAACCTTGGCTTCACCTGTTTGTACAGCTTGCCATGTGTCGCGGCGTTGTTTGGTAGTCAGGGCTGAATGCCACAAGGCGGGTTGTGTCCCGAATCGCTTTTCAAATCGTCTTAACCATTCGGTTGTCAAGGTAATTTCCGGCAAAAGAACCAGTATTTGTCCTTTTTCGCATAGTGCTTTGGCAATGGTTTCAAAATATACTTCTGTTTTCCCGGAACCGGTGACACCATCCAGTAAAGCCACATGAAAGCAGGCATCCATGTATCCGCAAAGTTCCCGAACAGCGCCTTGTTGTGCTGTGGAAAAAGACACCGTCTGATGCTGGGGATTCGGTGGGAAAAAGGTAAGGGGTTTGGCACTTTTTTTGTTTAAATCGGCAATTAACGCCATTTTTAAAACAGCCCCCAAAGGAGAAAGTGTGTAGTTGGCTACCCAGTTAATAAAATCAATACTTTCTGTCGGCAAAGGCGGAATGGGCAGAGTAAAATCAATGGGTTTACATTTCTCATCGGGATAGTGCTTGTCCGGTTTTTGATTCCACACGACACCGATTTGATGCCGGCGTCCGAAGGGGGCTTGAACAAAGGTGCCTGCCGGTAAAAGCTCTTCTGCGACATAGTCATAGCATCCCAACGGGCTTGGAAACAAAATCGATAAGCGATACATTTTTGTTGAAATTCCTTATATTTTGGGTATAGAATACATAAAATGATGACGGAATACAAGTCTCTTTCTGAAACATGTGAGATAAAACTGCAACACCAAATCGCCGCTTGGCAAGATTTTTTGTTATCTGAGCGACGACTTTCCCCCTTATCAGCCGAGTCGTACTTAAGGGATTTGATGGAGTTTATGACCTTTTTGATGGATCATAAGGGGTCTAAAATAACCTTATCGATGCTTCAAAAATTAAGCGTGTCCGATTTTCGGGGATTTTTGGTTTGGCGGGCAGAATTAACCGCTGCTCGTTCCAGTTTATCACGAGCTCTCTCGGCGATTCGTAATTTTTTCAGATTTTTGTCATATATCGGGGTTTTGGAAAATCAAGCTATTATGGCCATTCGATCGGCTCGTCCGCGTCGAACCTTACCCAAACCCCTCAGTGAAACAGATGCGCAACGGTTTTTGTCTGCCGTGTCTCAGGTGGTCGAGGATAGCTGGCAAGTGCAACGTGACAGAGCCTTATATTTATTGTTATACGGTTGCGGACTGCGTATTGCAGAGGCTCTATCATTGAATGTTCAAGATGTGCCGATAACACGTGATATTTTAGTGATTACCGGAAAAGGGAACAAACAGCGGTTAGTTCCTCTTTTACCGATTGTACATCGTGCTTTAAAGCGCTATTTGAAAATCCATCCGGATCCACGAGCTGGGGCGCCGTTATTTGTTGGGGTCCGCGGTGATCGCTTAAACGCCGGAGTCGTTCAACGAAATGTGCGCGCAATTCGGGGCTTTTTAGGTCTTCCACCGACAGTGACCCCTCATGCGTTAAGACATAGTTTTGCAACACATTTATTAGCGCATGGCGGAGATTTAAGAACTGTCCAAGAACTGTTGGGACATGCCTCTCTATCCGCGACTCAACGCTATACTGAGCTTACCAAAGAGCAATTAATGACTGTCTATGATCACACGCATCCCCGACAGATAAACTCTTAGAACAAGCCGGAGGGTTGACGGTTTTAAAATTCTATGGTAAAATCAAAAGATAGATACAAGGAGGGCAGGGATATGTCAGAACGTTCTAAAAAAACACGAGGCAGTATACGCAATACTTTAAGAGCGGCTGCGTTGGCCGGTGGTGCGGCGATTATCGGTGCAACCTCAACGGGATGTGCCAGCGTCATGAACGCCGGTTCTCAGATCACAACAAACTTAGTCCATGCAGAACGTAATCGACGTAATCACGGACGGGATTTATTCTCTGTAGTCGGGGATTTGGTGACCAGGCCTTTTGCCGAGGATAATGTGATGATTGAACCGGCGGCTCAAGATATCTATAACAGCATCAAGAATGAGCGGGCGACCATTGCGCAGATACAAGCTCAAAACGGGATAAAAGATGCGGATGTCAACACCTATTTGTTGGCGGTTCGAACCTCTAAAGAGGCTGCGGATTATCAAGAGTTGGTTCGTGCACGCCGACAACTGTTGGCTATGGAGCGGGCACAGCCGATGTTGCGTGACATTCGTACCGCGGCGGAGATCGGGTTAGCCGAACGTCATGTTATTCTTAACCAGTTGCCGGCTTCTGATCGTCAACGGGTTTTAAAACAAGTAGATGAGCTATCGGCGGCCGAACAACAAAAAAAGGTGGCTATGGCGAGCCGTAAAGGACAACTGGACCGCGCTTGAGCTGACAGGAAAAATGAAAAAAGAAGAGAGGGTGGCAGAAAAACTGTTTTTTTTTGTTGACATCCGCTTGAAAAGAGGCTATACCCAAAAACGGTTCATCATTTAAAAGGGAGTTTTTATATGTTGTCTTTATTTAAAAATCCAAAGTTTTACTTTGTTGTCTTATTGATTTTGGTTATTGTGACGGGTGTAGCGTTGTTTTGGGTTGAACGCCAAAATGAGGCGAAATTGGCTGAAGTTGCCGCTATTGAAGAGATTGTCTTTGAGCATCCGCAATGGTCAAGCGATATGATTTTAGAGGGTGATAATCGTATTTATCGTGCGAATTCACCGGGAGAGCAAGCAACCATTATTGAAAGAACGCCGACTTCTTTTACGATCAAGTGGGATCGTTGGGGAACGGAAACGTTCGAAAAACAGGAGAATGGTCATTATAAGAAAAAATAATATCGCTCCGCAAGTCTATTTAGAGACAGCCACACACGAATCCTTGTGCGTGGCTGTTTCGTGTTTTGCTCCGGATACGGTTCAGACGCCGACTGTTTTATTAACGCATGGGTTGGCAGGGTTTGTAGAGGAAGATTTTTTAAAAGCTGTACGACAGGCATACCTGGAAAGCGGATGGCGTGTTGTTTCTTATGATGCGCGCTATGGCTTTGGTCGGGGCGAGGGACCCTTGGAAAAAGCGTGTTTGACTCATTTTATCGAGGATATGGCAACAGTGATTCAATGGGTTTCCCAACAATCTTTTTATAGGGGACGATATGCTTTATGTGCACACTCTTTGGGAGCAGGGGCAGCGTTATTCCACGCCATACAAAGGCCAACAGCGGTTGAGCATCTGGTACTTCTTGCTCCCGTTTATAATGGGGAAAAGTTGTTGGCCTCTTATCGTCAATATAAACCGGCATGGCTTACTGCTTGGCAAGAAAGCGGACGATTGTCTCGGTCACATCCGACGGATTCGACGCGTCATGGGTTTATCAGTTGGGCTCATATGGAAGATGCTTGTCGTTATCGGTTGGAGGAACGGGCTTTTGTTGTCAGAGCTCCGACATTGATGATATATGGTGATCGGGATATTTCCTCAACGGGTGCGATGAATGAGGCTTTATATCGGTGTTTTACATGTCCGTGTCGGATGGTGTCTTTTGCCGGTTGTCGCCATACGTTTCAAGGGTATGAACAAAAGCTGGCAATAGAATTGAGAACATTCCTTGAAGACAGGAAAGGTGGTTAATATGTTGGGTGCTGTGATTGGGGATATCATTGGATCGACCTATGAATTTAATAATGTCAAAACGACACGTTTTCCGTTGTGGACCAGCTTATCTCGTCCGACGGATGATACAGTTTGTACGTTAGCGGTAGCGGATGCTTTGTTGACGGGTGCGGATTTTGCCGAGCGTTTAAAGTATTGGGTACGATTATATCCGTTTGTCGGTTATGGGAAAAAATTTTTAGAATGGGCTTTGTCCGATGAGCAGAAAGGCGGATACAGTTGGGGAAATGGAGCTATTATGCGGTTGTCTCCGGTCGGGTTTTTGTTTCCTGACTTTAAAGCTGCCTTATCTTGTGGCACAGCTTTGACGCGCGTGACGCATAATCATCCGATGAGCTTGACGGCAACGGCTGCATATTTAAAGGCCATGATGTTGCTTAGACAACGGACGCCCCCAAAAGATATTAAACATATTATTGAAAAAACATATGGTTATTCATTAAGCCGTTCTGTGGACGAGATACGTCAAAATTATCATGCCTTTTACGTTCGGTGTGAACGAACCGTTCCCGAGGCTATGACTTGTGCTTTGGAGGCAACTTCCTTTGAAGAAGCCATACGTCTTGCCGTCTCTTTAGGGGGAGATAGTGACACATTGGCATGTATGGCCGGTGCTTTGGCCGAATGGCGGTTTGGTATCCCAACCGATATGAAGAAGCGTGCTCTGAGTATGCTAGATGCGCGTATGCAGCATGTGTTAAAACGGCTGTATGCGGCCCCTTGTTTGATACAAAAAATCGATGCCGTCTCTCCTTTGAAACAAGGCATCGATTTTCAGCGTATTTAGGAATGATTAACGCTCTTTAGATTTGTCCATCAAACGTTTATCAAGAGTCACTCGACGCCAGCGAGAAATGTTGTCCGCCGCCAAGCGCATAACGCTTAATGTGGGAGCTGTTTTATAGAAGCTTACCATTTTCCCACCATGGCTCCAAATGGACGCTAATATCTCAAAAGCGGTGTTGAGGGTTTGAATTTTCGGTTGAGGAATATCTGTTGCTCTTGCCACACGTTCGGCACTTTCTTCAATCATTGTTTTGTTGAAACGACGTCCTCGTTTTAACTCATATTGCATTAAGCATCCCCATTTTATAGCAACCTCTAAAGCTAATTTATTGGGCCCTTCTAGTTTTTCTTGCAGATTGTTGAAAAACTCTTGATGGCCGGTAGCATCAAATGTTTCGGTTGCAATCTGTTCTTTAGTTAGAGCATTTTCCGCCTGACGCTGTTTATCCCAGAGGTTGGCTAATTTAAGAGCTTGCTTATAGGCAGGGCTTTTACGATACTCATATGACAAGTGATACAGTTTTTCCCATAGCTCTAAAGCTTCCTCTTGACGCAATCCTTCATAGAAAAAGAAAGGTATTCCGCGGATGACGGAAAATTGCGTTGTATGCATGTGGTTTGCCCAGTAGCTGATGTTTTGGATGGGTTGTCGAACAGCTCCGCTGCGTGTGGGGCAAGTTCCTAATCTTACCAAATAATGATTCGGGAATAATTTAAAATGCTGTTTAGCGTTTGCACTCATTTGTTGGTATTCCTCTGTCCGTTTATAAGCTTTCAAGACCAAAGCAGCCGTATCTTGATATAGTTTTTTTAGAGTATCCAAGCTCATCCCGCAAAAAACAGGTAAAGCAGCCTCTGGGCCGATCATTAAGACTATACCTTTCTTAAAGGTTGCTTGCTCTAACGCTGTTTTCAATACCTGATCAACATGCTCTGTCGGTTTCGGTATATAAAGATCGATTGAACCAGCACGATTTAATTCTTCTTCAAATTCTTTGGGCATACTTTCTATGAACATACTTTCTCCTTTGTTGTTATATGACATATGATGCTTTTATTGTACCATACTTTTTCAAGCTGTCAAACGCTTCTATGTAACCCATTGTTTTTGGTCTATTTTTTTTGATTTTTTTAATTCTTGACTTTTGAAAAAAAATAGGATAGAATGCTCTCCCAAAAAGGAACAATGGTAAAAAAGGAGTATAAGTATGCCCGCAACAACAATGGACCCGTTGGTGTCTTTATGCAAACGTCGTGGTTTTATCTTTCAAAGTGCAGATATTTATGGCGGATTACAGGGGGTTTATGATTTTGGACCGTTAGGGGTAGAGTTGAAAAATAACTTAAAAGCCGCCTGGTGGCGCTCTATGGTCTATGAACGGGATGATGTCGAGGGGTTGGATGCCTCTATTTTAACACATCGTCGCGTGTTATACTACAGTGGGCATGAACAAACATTTACCGATCCGTTGACGGATTGTAAGCGGTGTAAGAACCGATTTCGGGCTGATCATATCAAAGATGGGAAATGCCCTGAATGCGGTAGCACGGAATTGACCGAGCCACGTATGTTCAACTTGATGTTTAAAACAACGGTTGGGCCGATTGAAGGTGGTGAGAATTATGCTTATTTACGTCCGGAAACGGCTCAAGCTATTTTTACGCAATTTAAAAACGTTGTTGATTCAACGGCCAGAAAAGCGCCGTTTGGTATTGCTCAGATTGGTAAAAGCTTTCGAAATGAAATCACGCCGCGCAATTTTATTTTTCGCGTTCGTGAGTTTGAGCAGATGGAATTAGAGTTTTTTGTCAAACCGGGAACGGACTTAGAGTGGTTGGAGACATGGAAAAATAACCGCTTGAAGTGGTGGGAAGATCAAGGCCTTGATTTAAATAAAATGCATGTTTTAACGGTACCCAAGGAAGAGTTGGCTCACTACTCTAAAGCAACTTATGACTTAGAATATCAATTCCCTCATGGGATGGAAGAGTTAGAGGGTATTGCCGATCGTCAAGATTATGATTTAGGAAACCATACCCGCTATCAAAAGGATTTAGATATCCAAGCTCACGTCCATGAAAATAAAGATTCAGAGGCTAAATTGGCTCTATTTGATGATGAAACGAAAAAGTGGTATGTTCCTTTCGTTGTAGAACCCTCGGCTGGCGTAGAGCGCGGTGTTTTGGCCGTTTTGACGGAGGCTTATACCGAGGAGCCATTACCAAATGGAGAAACCCGAACGGTCTTAAAGCTCAAAAAGCATTTGGCGCCTGTCAAAGTGGCGGTTATCCCCTTAAAGCGGAATAATTCGGAAATCATGAAAATGGCTCATGACATAAAGGCTATGTTATTAAAGACCGGAATTGGTCGTGTTATGTTAGAGGACTCAGGTAATATCGGTAAAGCTTATCGTCGTCATGATGAAATTGGAACACCGATTTGTGTGACGGTTGACTTTGATAGTATTGAAAAGCAGCCAGCGACCGTTACAATCCGTAATCGAGATACGATGGCTCAGGAACGCATAGAGGTCGCTCAATTAGCTGATTACTTAAAAAATTTCTTCTTAAAATAACTAAAAAGAGTCCGATAAGGACTCTTTTTTTCTTTTTTTTATGCTTTTTTATGCTATAGTTACTTGGTTATTCTAGAAGGAGAAAGTTTATGAAAATAGAAATAAAAGAAAAAGCTAAACGATTAATTGCCATGTCTCAACATAATTTTTCAAATCGCATTTTAAGTGAGACATGTCATTTTGAGGATCTCGCAAAGAATCCGGATCATTGGCATTATATTACAGATAACTATGATAGTATTATGGATGAGTTAAAAAAGGCTCCCAATCGGGCTAGCTCGGCCTTAGCTACACTGGCAACATCCGGTTGTTTTAAATCTTCTGAATTCTATAACATGGTTGAAGAGGCAAAAAAAGCTTCTCCGGAAGAGCTGAAAGAGTTTTTAGAACTACGCGAAAAACATGTCGGTGGCGGATTACGTATGATTGACTATATGAGTTTTCCTCTTGTTGTCAGGATGACCAAGAATATTCCCTCTGCCGAAAAAATCAATTTGATTATGACAAAACCGGAACTCCTATCAGATAAGATATATATGTACCCTGCCCTCATGGAGTTAACCTCTGACGAACGAAAAACTTTAATGGAAAAAGCGACTCAAGATCAAAAGAAGCATCTGGAAGATGTAATTAAACGGGCAGATAATCCGATGGAGATCGCTCATTATACAACATCCAATATGTCCGGCGGGTATATTTGGTTGGTTTGTGTTGAAGCACAATCACGTTATGGTGAGATTAAAAAAGCCCGAGAAACACAACCCCAAAAAATAATTCAACAAAAAACGGTTAAGATAAAAGATTATAATGATCATCAACGCTCATAAAAAAACAGAAACTGGTTGCAGCTGTTTTTTTTGTTGCTTGTTTTCTGGGAGGGAGACGGAAGGCTAGAGATATCTCTTAGGTTTCATTAGCCGCCGACTTCTCTTTCCCAGAATGCTTTTTAAAGGTTTTGATAGGTTTGTTTCTCAGCTTTTTTGCAAGCTATGTGCCGTCAAATGCTCAACTCTTTCTTTGGGGGAGGCAAATACTCATAGAGAGCTGGTGATTGTCGCTTATTGAATACCTGTTTGCAGGTCCGGGCTTTGGGTGGGATAGGTCAGGACTTCTTCGTTAATGAATCGAAGTGTTATCCCTGCTTGAGCTAAAATTTCTTCCGATTCGCTCCCGCTATGATATTTAAACTCCGCAATAATATGTTTGATGCCGGCTGCAATTAACAACATACAGCATGTCCGGCAAGGTGTCATTTTAACGTAAATTGTTGCCCCGTCCAAAGAAATACCCCGCTTGGCCGCTTGACAAATGGCATTTTGCTCTGCGTGGATTGTTCGTACACAATGATCATGCAGGGTGCCGTCTGCCTCGTAAGAGGGGCGAATGAGATGGCCGACATCATCGCAATGAGGCAATCCCGACGGACTTCCTACATAGCCCGAACATAGAATCTGATTGTCTTTAACGATGACACACGCGCATTGGCCACGATCACAGGTTGCTCGCTTTTGTAAAGCATGCATGACCTCTAAAAAATACATATCCCACGTTGGTCGCATAAAATCCCCTTTTTAAACAAATGATACCTCGGAAAGTGTCCGTGACATTGTACCATATGGTATGCCGTGGGGCAAATGTTTTTTTTCAAAAAAATGCTTGCGTTTAACTGAAATATAGATTATAATAGCACCACTTTTAAACAATTTAACGCTCGAAAGGAGGGGAGTCCCATAGTTACGATCGTCGTTCATGATAATAACGTTGAACAAGCTTTGCGTGTGCTGAAAAAGAAGATGCAACGGGAGGGTAGCTTTCGTGAGATGAAAATGCGCCGTTATTTCGAAAAACCATCTGAAAAAAAATTGCGCAAAAAGACAGAAGCTGTTCGTCGTGCACGTAAGATGCAAAGAAAGCGTTTCTATTCTGAAGGTTATTAATTCGAATGGATAAAGAACTCTCCGCTTTGGCTAAGGCGGGGAGTTTTTTCATACATCCACGTTAGAAGATAAGGATGCTTCTTGATAATTTTATCTTAAGTGTTTCTTCTTGAGGGAAGAGATTAACCGTATGAAAGGGTAAAACTGAGGCTCTTCAACAAGGATCAACAGCCAAAGGGAGGACAAAGATAAAGTTTATGTGGGGGATTTTCTGCTTTTTTAAGCCGTTTTTTGCCGGTTTTTTCTTGCAATTCCTTTTAAGAGGGGTTATAATACCCTCGTTTATTCAACCGTTATGGGAGTTTTTAATGGCAAAAGAAGAAGTATTGCAATTTACAGGCACCGTCACAGAGGCGTTGCCGAACGCAACCTTCCGTGTCAAATTAGAAAATGGACATGAAATTTTAGCTCATACCTCCGGTAAAATGCGCAAATTCCGTATTCGTGTCATGGTCGGGGATAAGGTAGAAATTGAAATGACGCCATATGATTTGACAAAAGGGCGTATTGCATTCAGATACAAGGCTTAGTAAAGGCATTGGCCGCTAGGACAGCTGCCTGATTATTGGTCTTATCTTCATCAGCATGTTTAGGAGGATTTCATGTCAGTCTGGTTGTTTTGTTTGTTGATGATAGCGACGGTAGCACTGTCGTTTTTTGGCGTTCTTCTATCGGTTCGCTTTGTCCTGAAGGGACAGGTGTCCGTGACGTATATGTCGGCGGTTAATGCGGCCGTTTTAGGTGCGATCAGTTTATTGGGATTGGGAACATTGGGATTCTTAACGGAAACACCGATAGCGGATGCTTTACTTGTCTGGGTATTGGGTCTGGCGGCTCTGATGATTTCGGATAAGATGAACTCTCCCTTGCAGTTTCTACCCTTTTTAGGGGCTTGTATGGTATCGTGTTTTTTGTTGTCCGGTTTTTCTTTTTGGTCGGTGACGGCGGCGTTTTTTTGGGTCGGTTTTATAGGACTGATGCGTACCTGTGATACAGCACCGGGCTTGGGAATTTTCCTACCACTCGCTTGGACTTTTGGGCTATGGGTTATGTCCCAGGCTTCTTTCTTGCCCGAGATTTTGCAATCCTTCAGCCTGCTTTTTTTCGGAGCTTTGTTGGCCATCTATCAGGTTAATAAAATTTTATTGGGTGCCCCGCGCTTGCTGCCAAAGGCCTCTGTATTGACGGGGTATTTTTACGGACTTTTTTTCGCTTTAATGTGGTCTAATCAAGCCTTTATGCCTGTTTTGGGAAATACGATTTACCCCCTGTTTGAAATAGTGTTGTCGGTATTTTTATGCTGGTATCACCACCAACCCGTTGTGGTGGACGGCTCGACCTTTCTGATTACAAAAAGTCTGGCTAAAGCTACTCGTCCTCAAGCCGTGTGGCGTGTGTTGTTTGTAAGAGTCGTTTTGCTGATTTGTTTGGGTATTTTCGCTACGACTTTTGAAGCAAGGCAACTTTTTGTCTTTTTATTCGGGATGATGATTATTCTGGTTGAAACCTATCAACGGCTGATGCATTGGGGAGAGCCAAAAGTCGGATATAAGGCGTTGTGGAAAGACCTTAAAGGCGGTATTGTGAACTTGACTTCTCAGGTTCATGACCTATCTGAAAAAGTAAGGGAAAAACGTGAAGAAAAGCAGACTCAAATAGGGATAGCGTCTTCGTCTCAGGTAAAACAAAAAGCACGGAAAAAAACACATTCATGATACCGTTGTATGAAAAGCCCCATCTGACCGGTGATGCCGGGTTTCGTCTACGCGCCGATTATCAGCCGGCAGGAGATCAGCCGCAAGCTATAGCCGAATTGGTTGCCGGGTTAAGGGCCGAGCGTCGAAATCAGGTTTTATTGGGAATTACGGGTTCCGGTAAAACGTTTACGATGGCGCATATTATTCAGGAAATGCAGCGTCCGGCGTTGATTTTAGCTCATAATAAAACGTTGGCGGCTCAACTATACGCTGAAATGAAAACATTTTTTCCGGATAATGCCGTGGAATATTTTGTATCATATTATGACTATTATCAACCGGAAGCCTATATTCCTAAGACAGATACGTTTATAGAAAAGGATTCGGCGATTAATGAACAAATAGATCGCTTGCGCCACTCGGCAACACGGCATATTTTAGAAAGACGAGATGTCATTATTGTTTCATCCGTATCATGCATTTATGGTATTGGGGATGCTGAAAGCTATTCATCGATGGCCTTCACATTACGTTCAGGTGATTCGATTGAGATAACCGATATTTCTCGCAAGTTAGTAGAGCTGCAATATCAAAGGAATGATATTGCTTTTGAGCGGGGAAGCTTTCGTCAAAACGGAGATGTGTTAGATATTTTTCCCTCCCACTATGAGGATTTAGCTTGGCGAATTACATTTTTTGGAGATGAGATTGAAAGCATTTCGGAATTTGATCCTTTAACGGGGCGTAAAAAAATGACTTTATCCGAGATTACCGTTTTCCCGGCCAGCCATTATGTGACCCCTCGGCCGGCTCTCTCTCAAGCCATGCGCACCATTCGAAGTGAGCTGAAAGAGCGGCTGGCTTTTTTTAATGAAAAGGGACAACTGCTAGAAGCGCAGCGCCTTGGTTCACGCACGCGTTATGATTTGGAGATGATGGAGGCAACGGGTTCTTGTAAAGGTATTGAAAACTATTCGCGTCATCTGACCGGCCGTCGTCCCGGAGAAGCACCGCCAACCCTTTTTGAGTATTTGCCGCAAGATGCTTTGTTGTTTGTGGATGAAAGTCACGTGACCATTCCGCAATTAGGGGCGATGTTTCGTGGTGATCGGGCGCGCAAAGAGACCTTATCGGAATATGGTTTTCGGTTGCCCAGCTGTCTGGATAATCGTCCTTTAAAGTTTGAAGAATGGGATACCATGCGCCCCAAGACGATTTTTGTTTCGGCGACCCCCGGTCCGTGGGAGCTGGAACAGGCAAAAGGCGTTTTCACAGAACAAATCATTCGTCCCACCGGTCTATTAGATCCGGAATGTTTTATTCGACCGACTTGTCATCAGGTAGAGGATTTAATGGCCGAGTGTGCTCAGGTTGCCAAACTTGGTCAGCGCGTTCTTGTCACGACATTGACAAAGAAAATGGCCGAGCAGTTGACGGAATTCTTAAATGAAAATGGGGTCAAGGCTCGTTATATGCACTCAGATATTGATACCTTAGAACGCATTCAAATTATCCGTGATTTACGTTTGGGAACATTTGATGTGTTGGTGGGTATTAACTTGTTGCGAGAGGGGTTGGATATTCCCGAGGTGGCTTTGGTGGCCATTTTGGATGCTGATAAAGAAGGGTTTTTACGCTCTGCAACTTCGCTGATACAGACAATCGGTCGGGCGGCGCGTCATGTGAACGGTCGTGTTATTTTATACGCAGATCAAATGACAAAATCCATGGAGATAGCCGTCGGCGAAACGCAACGGCGCCGAGCGAAACAAATGGCTTTTAATGAGCAGCACCATATTACCCCCAAAGGTATCCAGAAAGCAATTCCGGATCTGATTAAAGATTTCGGTGATTTGACGGGTATATCAACGCCGGAAAAGAAAGTAGAAAGCCGGGAAGATATTCCGAACTTGATTGCCAACCTACGCCAACAAATGCTGAAAGAAGCGGAGGCTTTAAACTTTGAGGAGGCGACGCGTTTGCGGGATCGCATACGGGCCTTGGAGGCGGAAGAGCTGGCCGAAGCCTGATTATTGTATCACTGGCTACTGTTTGCCGGAATAGATGTGTTGCTGGGATGCTTGAGATTTTCCTGCGCCATCCGGCTCTGTTGATTTGAGTTTTTTCTGATGATTCCTGCATTTATCCGTCATCGGGGTAAGAGAAGCTGTCTCTTGTTAAGAGAGGAGCTGTGGTATTGCCAAGGTATCGTTTTGGATGTTGTCCATGATATTGTATCGGTATTTGGGGGATTTTCTTGTTGAACGAGGTTATTTAACCCCCAAAACATTCTATGAACTCTCTCTGAAGTATGGGATGGGCGAGGGAATAAATGGCGCGCTTTGACGTCCTGGGCCCCTCAGTTCTGTTGAATTTCTATGTTTTTAACAATTTCCCGTCACCAGTTGAATTCATGAACCAACGCTTGTTTCTGTCGTTTGATAAACGATTCTTGAGGAGTTCTTACCGGTTGTTCGGATACAAAAAAAGCCGTCAGGTGTTGTGCCGGACGACTTTTTGAAACGAGTTAAATTATTTCTTACGGAAAGCAGCGAATTTATCGTTAAATTTTGCCAATTTTCCGCCTGTATCGATTAAACGATACACCCCGGTCCAAGCCGGATGAGAAGTCGGATCAATATCTAAACGGATTGTATCCCCGGCCTTTCCCAACGTAGAGCGAGTTTTAAATTCTTTTCCATCTGTCATCACAACAGTGATTTCATGATAGTCCGGATGAATGTTTTCTTTCATTGGTTTTCTCCATTTCAAACGATTGAGGTGTTCTTTATACACCATTTTTAAAGAAAAAGCAAGTCCTTTTTTAATAAATTTCTAAAACTTCCAGCGTGTTGTCATTCTGGTCGTATACGGCTGCTCCGTCCACGATTTGTGTTGTTATACGAACTTCCGGAGCATAGCCTTGAAAAAATTGTGTTGCATCCGTTAGACGAGCAAAGGATTTGCCGCGGATACGTGAAATACCGATTAATTTTAATCCTTGAACGGTTTTATTTTGCAGACGTGAGACAACCCCGGTTAACAGCTGTCGTTGTTCCTCGTTTAATTTCAGCTCTTCGTCATCATACCGTAAAATCGTGCGTCGTTCGGCTTGTTTAGGGATTTGAGCCGCTGGGCGAATGGTTGTGTTTGATGGTTGAGAAGTCACGCGTTGCATTGGAGATTCTTCTGTCCCCCCGACAAAAAGTGCCGGAGAAAATAAAGGGATACGACGGTTTTGAGCCCATCCCGTTCCCGCCATGATCATCATGGATCCGATTAACAACCCGCGCAACAATAGATATTTCATATTACTTCCCCCGTACTTTTTTTGTTATGGCTTCCTTTAAAAGAGTGTTAGAGGCTACTAAAGTTTGATGATTGACAATAGCCATTAAATTCGTGTTGTTGTCCATATCTGAGATATAACCACCGGCCTCTTTAATCAGTAGATAGCCGGTTGCTATATCCCATAATTTGAATTGTGCCGAAATATAGGCATCATACTGACCGGCTGCAACACCTGCCAACCCGAGAGTTGTGCTGCCGTTAAAGCGAACCGACGCGATTTGTCCCGAGATATTTTCAATCATTTGACGATTTTTCTTATTGCTAAAGCCGTTGGAACAAACCAAGGCATAGGCCAATTTATTGCGGCCCGAGACTCTGAGTCTTGTATTGCCGGTTGGCGTCATAACAAAAGCTCCTTTTCCCTTTTCGGCATAATATAGCTCGTTTGTAATCGGGTTAAAGATAACTCCGGCCGTGATTTCATCTTTATCCATCAGAGCGACCGAAATGGAAAAGGTAGGTAAAGCATGTAGGAAATTGGTGGTTCCGTCTATCGGATCAATAACCCAATGAAGTGTGCAGCCGTTTTTGGGAGCCAAACAGCCGCACTCCTCTGATAAAACTCCATAGTCCGGTCGATCTGCCAAGAGCTCATTAATCAGCGTTTTTTCAGCAAACGTATCGGCATTGGACACAAAATCACCGGGGCCTTTCAACGACACTTGAAGGCTGGAAATTTCCCCGAAATCGCGGACCATGCTGCGTCCGGCTTTGCGCACGGCTCGTACCATCAGGTTCAAATGGGGTGACAAGCTGGCAATCATTTTTTCTTCACGTGTTTCCGGACGCTGGCGTTTTGTGTTTTGACGAGGCGTAATAGTACGCTTTTCGACCGTGACAGTTTTCATTGTTTTTTCCTTTTCCTAAAATAAAATAGGCCTTTGATATCCAAAAGATACAAAGGCTTTGACAGATAAGAGAAGTATGTAAAATCAACACGGCTATTACAATTTTTAATAGCCTTTAACGCGAAACGAGATATCGTTTGCTGTGCCATATTCACTTCCTTTTTCAAAACGAACTGTTTTTAATTCTTTTCTTAATATATCAAAAAAAAAATGACCTTTCAAGCAAAAAAACATTTTTTCCAGACTTTTTGAAGGATATGGGCTTTTTTTAAGGTTAGCCTCGTAGAATTTTGCCGAAGCGATCCAATAAAGCATTGGTGATTTTGGTTTCAGCGCCGTCAAAGAAAGCTCGCGTTATATCGACGTACTCATTAATAATAATCGGTGCATCCAAGTCAGGGTTGGCATAAAATTCGGCTATGCCGGCACGTAAAATCGCACGTAAAGTTGGCTCAATATCGTTAAAATGGATGTTTTCGGATAATGATGAACGAATGGCGTTATCAATTTCTTCTGCCTGTTCAGCATACGCTTTGACAATATGCGTAAAAAGCTCGGCATCTGCTGCCGGTAATTCAATGCTTTCCTCACGCGCATCGTGATCGACCAAGACTTGTCCGCCCATTTCTCCCAAGAGCACTCGGCTGGTGATTTTATCCCAGCTTTCATCGGAAAAGTCATGAGCATAAATAGCTTGGACAGCCAGCAACCGAGCGTTTGTAAATTTAAGTTTAGTGTTTTTTTCGATCATTTTTCCTCGTTAATTTTGCAACGAACTCTTCAAAATCTTCTGTTTTTGTAAAATTTTTATAGACAGAAGCATACCGTACATAAGCAACTTTGTCAAGAGAAAGAAGTGACTCCATTACCAATTCTCCGATATCTGAAGATCGGATTTCGGGCTCCGAACGAGACTCTAATTCATGAACAATAGAGTTGGTCAGCTGTTCGATTTTACTATGAGCAATATCCCGTTTTCCGACAGCCAATAAAATAGATTGATATAACTTCTCTCGTTCGAAAGGAACCCGCACATTATTCTTCTTGATGACGATCAGGTCTCTGAGTTGAACGTGTTCAAAAGTTGTGAAGCGTGCGCCACATTTCAAACAACTACGCCGTCTTCGAATGCTTGTTCCATCGTCGCTGACACGTGTGTCTTTGACCTGAGTTGCCGGATGGCCACAGAAAGGGCAATGCATGTTTCCTCCTTTAACTGTAAATGGGAAACCGCCGACACAATTCTAAGGATTGTTGACGAATTTCCTGTTCTATCAGGGTTTGTTTTTCGGAATTCAGAGGCAGACTTTCCAGAATATCCGCAATCATTGAACCGATTTGATGGAATTCCGTCTCCGAAAAGCCACGTGTTGTCCCGGCCGGTGTTCCCAGACGCAATCCCGAGGTAATGGATGGTTTTTCCGGATCATTCGGTACGGCATTTTTATTGCAAATAATGTTGGCTCGAGCCAAAGCATCGGCAGCAGCGCTACCGGTTTGTTTGATGGGGCGTAAATCCAACAGCAGTAAATGCGTATCCGTTCCTTCGGAGACAAGAGTGAGGCCTCGTTTCCCTAATGTGTCGGCCAAAGCTTGAGCATTGTGAATAACTTGGGTTGCATAGGCTCTGAAAGCCGGAGAGAGCGCTTCTCCCAAAGCTACGGCTTTTCCGGCGATGATATGCATCAGTGGTCCACCCTGCAGACCTGGAAACACGGCCGAATTCACTTTTTTAGCTATATCCGGATTGTTGGTTAAAATCATACCGCCTCTGGGACCACGCAAAGTTTTGTGTGTTGTGGTTGTGACGACATCCGCATACAGCAAAGGATTCGGATACACACCGCCGGCAACCAGGCCGGCCACATGAGCCATATCGACCATTAACATGGCTCCCACTTTATCGGCAATGCTGCGAAAGCGTTGGAAATCAATTGTCCGAGGGTATGCCGAACCACCGGCGATAATCAACTGTGGTTTTTCTTTTATCGCCAATGTTTCGACTTGATCATAATCAATTAACCCCGTATCGGCATTGACACCGTAGGACAGGCTGCGGTAGTATTTCCCGGAGGCGGAAACCGATGCGCCATGTGTTAAATGTCCTCCGGCATCCAGACTCATGCCTAAAATGAGGTCATTGGGTTTTAGTAAAGCCAGATAAACGGCTTGATTTGCCTGAGAACCGGAGTGGGGTTGAACGTTAACAAAAGAGGCGCCGAACAGGCGTTTGGCTCGGTCTATGGCCAACTGTTCCATTTCATCGACATGTTCGCAACCATGGTAATAGCGTTTACCGGGATATCCTTCGGCATACTTGTTGGTTAAAACAGAGCCCATGGCTTCAATAACGGCTTGAGAAACGATATTTTCACTGGCAATCAGCTCCACATGTTCCTGTTGTCGCCATAGCTCTCGCGTTATGATTTGCGCCACTTCGGGATCTTGAGCAGATAAAGAGGCATTAAAAAAAAGAGTTAAATCAGAGGTAAAAGTCATCCGGGCATCCTTTCTAATTTGGCGACACGTGCTGTGTGTCGTCCCCCTTCAAAGGGAGTTGTTAAAAAAACATCCAAGCATTGGGTAGCTGTTGTTATATCTGTCATTCGGCCCCCCAGAATAAGGACATTCGCATTATTATGTCGTCGAGCCAGTTCCGCCATCTTTGGGGAATAGACCAAGGCTCCGCGGATGAAAGGATAACGATTGACAGCTATGCTCATTCCGATACCGCTGCCGCAAATTAAGACCCCGTATTGTCCTGCTTGTTCGGCTATTCCTCTG
This sequence comes from uncultured Alphaproteobacteria bacterium, assembly GCA_944392785.1. Taxonomy (GTDB): domain Bacteria; phylum Pseudomonadota; class Alphaproteobacteria; order CAAHEQ01; family UBA3637; genus CALXXW01. The sequence continues at coordinate 134,842 of CALXXW010000025.1, forward strand.
GCCAACAAAGCGGCTTGATCGGGATAATCTGAGGGTGTTTGTGGGTCATCCGTGCCATAGTCGATGGGGGTAAACCCTTGGCTTTTCAGATAGGCAACAAGCCCCTCTTTTAAGGGACACCCGGCATGATCTGCGGCAATCAAAATCTTTTTATCTTGCATTTTCCGCTCTTTTCCTTTACACTTAACAGCTATGACAGACACGCATTCTAGACGAAACGAAATAAAAACACAAGAGCTTTTATGGGACGAGTTTAAAAAAAATCTTCCCAAAGGACGTCCGATGATAGGCATCGATTATGGGATGAAACGGATTGGGGTGGCGCTTTCGGATGCTGCGCAACAGGCTGCTTATCCTTTTAAGATGATTGTCCGTTTGAAAGAGTTGGACGATATCGTGTCCAGTCGAGAGGTCGGGGCCTTTGTTGTCGGTTTACCTTTGCAGACAGATGGTCAAGAGGGGATGATTGCGCATTCTGTTCGCTTATTTGTTGCGCGATTGATTGAAAAATATGGTTTGCCGGTTTTTTTGATGGATGAACGCTATACATCTCGGCAGGCGGAATATCGCTTGCGCCGTATGTATATGTCGGATAAAAAGTTGCTGAGGCGTTTGGATGCTGAAGCGGCTGCCGTGATTTTACAAAAAGCACTGGATAGATTGGCTCTTGACAAAAAAACGGAGAGTGATAAAATTTGTTCTATGGAAGATAAGTTTTAAGGAAATGGAACATGAATAAAGAACAGCGGAAACGGAAATTGAGATTGCTAAAGCAGCATCAGGCAGAAATTCGTGCCAGACGTGAAGCAGCCATGTTGAAATTACCCCCTCACGATAAGGGGGAGTTCATGCATTTGAAACGATATGATCCGGCTCCCGGCACGGAGGCAAGAGACTATTTCATTTTTCGCGATAAGGGTATTGTGCCGTCGTATTTGACCTTGAATGAAAGAAGACGTATCAGTCGTCAGTTGTTTTGGGAGGAGTGTTTTTCCAAAGTGCATCACTGCGTGCAACAGGTCTTTCCACATCTTCATAAAAAAGAAGAGAGCCTATCGCAATATAGTTTTTTGATGCTGGGATCTGTGTATACGCATAAGCATACTCGGTGTTTGGATCATGTGGCCAAACTTTATTCAACCACCGGTATGTTGCAGATTTTGAAGGTGTCCTATCATGAGGATCAGTTGCCGAACGTTATTCGGATTTTTAGCGAGGGACCATGTTTGTCGGTGACGCGCTCCAAATTGAAGGGCTGTTTAAAAAGATTGCAACAGGAGCAACGTCAACGGGAGTAATGCGATCCCGAGGCGGGTGATGCTCTGATGGGTGTCAATCTTTAGATTGATCTTGTCATCTTTTTTCTTCAATGTTGCGTCATGGAGGACTTGCCAAAGAGTCCTTCATGATTTTTATCAGGATGTTTTTTTTGTTGCAATTTGAGATGATTTATACTATCCTGCTTTTAACGATTAACCACGAAAGGGGGAAATGATATGAAACGACTTTTTTTCAGCCTACTGTGTCTGGCTATTTGTGTGGGAAGCGGTTGTGCCTCATCGGACAACAAAACGTATGAAGAAATGTATACGGACGGTGACCTGCAATCCACGCCGAATTTTACACAATTGCGGGATATTCCCGTTCCCGAACGGGCCACACTTGATTTGAAACGCACCCTATTGTTTGGTTCGGATCCTTTGGTTGGACGGTTGGGATTTGCGGCGCCTTATGCACAGTCAAGCTTGGTAGACTTTTTTATTCAAGAAATGCCCAAATACGGTTGGACAGAAGTGGCGGTTGTGCGCTCCTCTCAAAGCGTGATGACTTTTGCAAAAGACATACGGGTTGCTATGATACGTTTGAATCCCGAAACGGACACTCAGTCTGAGATTATGTTTGATATTTCTTTGAATCGTAAAATGAAAAGTTTTCAACAATGATAGAAAAATCAGCATCAAAAGAAGGCCTTGAAGGCCAAATAAATCAGTTGGATGCCGATATATTATCGCACCTTTTGAGAAGATTTCAATTGATGCGGGAATTAAACAAAAAAAGATGCCTGAAAAAGAAAGAGGCCGCCTATATGCCGGATTATGAGGCGATGATTATCCGTCGCCTTTTAGGACAGATGGGTAAGGATATGGACACGGTTGCGCTGGTTAAAATTTGGCGTGAAATTATGTCTGCCGGCACTCAAATTTATCGCAAAATGCCGATAGCCGTTTATACCAAAGAACGGGGCTATGATATGTTGACTTTAGCCAAAGATTATTTTGGTATTGGCGCGCATTATCTTTCTTGTATCTCAACGGCGCAGGCTATTCAAAAGGTGAGTGTCGATGAAGCCGGTGCTGCCGTTTTGCCGCTTTTTGAACAGGCAGAAGAATCTTGGTGGACATTTTTAGCTTCGTCAGAACAGGACCACTTGGCCATTGTGGCTAAGCTACCCTTTGTCAAGAGTGATTTCCACTTGAAAAGTAATGAGGCTTTTGTCGTTTCAAAAGTTTCCTCGGAGCCTACGGGGCATGATAAGAGTCTATTTGCTATTGAGATGCGTATGCAAACCAGTATGGCTTCGTTGAAGACGATGTTGGAGGAGGTTGGTTTAACGGTTGATAGTGTTTGGCCGGCATATAATTTATCTCGCGTCTATTTATTTGCGGTTGAGGTTGATGGTTTTATTGCGGCTGACGATGACAGGTTGGTTTTGTTTCATGCTAAGAACCAACAAAATATCCAATTGTTGCGGCGTATTGGAGGTTATGCAACACAAGAAGTGTTATCATGGGTAGCTTGAGGAAAAGGAAAATGGCATTTTGGACATCGTTCTTTAGAAAAAAAACAGATTCTCCGGATATTTTGGGAGCATATCCTGAAAACATGCAGGTTCGTGCTATCCCCGAGCGTCGTTATCTCAAGACATCACGATTGCTGGCTCTTTTTGTGATTTTGAATGTTGCCGTTCTTATAGCTCTTTCCGGATTGTTTGTGTATTATGCCAATCGAGTAGATGTCTCTATTGCGGGCGCCAACTCTCTTTATTTGTTTGCCATAGATCATGAGCAAAAAATTTTAAAACCATCTGAGTATTATCGCAAAAACGTTCACTCTTTGCAGCTTATGACAGAGGCAATCGTACGTGATTATATCATTCAACGACATGCCGTTCTTTGGGATGATGATGAGATGCGGCGACGTTGGAACTCTCCGCAGAGCTTTGTGCTGAATTATTCGACGCCTCGTTTGTTTAATGATTTCAGAAAAGGGGAGGCTTTACAATTTCTCAACGAGTCCCGTTCCAATAATGTCACCAAAGATGTTCATTTATATGACTTAAAACTTTTGAAGAATAATTTATGGCATGGGATTTTTGAAGTATTCGATATGCCCATTCCGGATGCTTATCGCGCCATATGTCCGTGTGACGATAATTCGGAAACGTGTCTGTCGTGTAAGCGTCAACATGCGATCAAGCGGCATCGTTATCAGGTTTATCTTCGGACACGTATGGATTCTGAGCCGACAAAAGCGAATCCTTTGGGAATCACGATTTATGAATACCATTTATTGTATATGCCGATACATGATGATGAAAAAGTTTGGGATATTCCCAGTTTATTACGCCCGGTATTTTAGGGTAAAAACAAGTGTTATCACGGATGATGAAAAAAGGTCTTGCTTTTTTAAAAAAAATTGGTTATGTAAAAGGACGTTCATCAAATAAATAAAGGAGAAAAAAATGCCTTCAGTTGTTAATGATTCTTGTGCTTTATGCAAAAGTTGTATAGAAGTTTGTCCCGTCGGCGCTTTTCATGATGCCGGGACACAGGTTGTTGTCAATCCGGACGAATGTATAGATTGCGGTATTTGTATTTCGGAATGTCCGCGCGGAGCGATCTCTTCATCAGATACGGCGGATGAAAAATGGATTCGCTTTAATGCGGAAAAGGCAGCTACTTGTCCGAAAGCTGAGTAAATAAGCGTCAAAGAATAAAATTAAAAGAGGGGCTTTGGCCTCTCTTTTTGTTTTTGATTTGTTTTTTACTTTACTTTTGGGTTGAAATCATATAAACATAATTTCATGACTCAACATGAACCTAAAAAGCAGTTTAAAGTTGCTGTTATTGTTCCGGCTTTTAACGAGCAAGCCAACCTGGCACATCTGACGGATGAGCTGGTTTCGATTCTGAAGGCTTATCCGGATTATGAGATTTTGTTCGTGAATGATGGTTCGACCGATGATACTCTTTCTGTTTTAAAGCAATTACGGCAAAAAAATACGCATATCCATTATGTATCTTTTTCACGGAATTTTGGTCATCAATATGCGTTAAAGGCCGGGTTGGATTATGTTGATGGAGATTGTGTTATCTCAATGGATGCAGATTTACAGCATCCGCCCCGGTTGATACCGGCACTGGTAGACGCCTGGCAAAGCGGAGCCTATGATATCGTTTCCACGCAGAGACGGGAAATTAAAGAAGAAAGCTGGTTTAAAAGGGTGTCGTCTCGTTTATTTTATCGATTTTTTAACTTCATAACGGGGTTGTCTCTACCTCCGGGAGCAGCCGATTTTCGCCTGTTGGATCGACGGGTGGTTGCAACGTTGAGGGCGTTGCCCGAGCGGGGGTTGTTTTTGCGAGGAATGATTTCTTGGATTGGCTATCGCCAAAAGATTATTCCTTACACGCCGGCGCCGCGATTTGCCGGAAAAAGCAGTTATACGTTGAAGCGTATGTTGGCTTTGGCGATTGTCGGTGCGACTTCGTTTAGTTCAAAACCTTTACGATTGGCGGTCTATCTTGGTTTAAGTGTGGCATTGTTGGGCTGTTTACTCACGGCTTACGTGCTTTATATGCGATTATGGAACGGCTCTGTGATTTCGGGATGGGCATCGCTGATGTGTGTCGTGTTAATTTTGGGGGGGGCTCAACTATTTGTCATGGGTATTATCGGGGAGTATATAGGGATGATTTTTGGGGAGGCAAAGCATCGTCCGACCTATATTGTTGCAGAAACGAGTTTAGAGCAAAAAAGGAAATAAGATGGTATCAAACATAAGAAAAAAAATCAGGAAATGGGGCATGAAGCTTTATGCAAAATTGCCAAGGGATATGCAAGAAAATTTGATGCAAGCAACAAACTGGTTGATACCTAAAATGCCTAAGCTTATGGGCTTATGGAATAAAAACGGGGATATTATCGCGACGGTTGGTATAACGTTGATAGCCTTTTTTTATTTATTTGGCTGGCAAACATTGGATATTTACAATTTGGGATTGGTGACAAAAGGCGGTGATTTTTCCGTTTCGTATTATGGCAGTGTGTTGTATCGTATGGATTCATGGCGCTGGCCGATTTTTACCCATTTAAATTTAGCCTATCCTTATGGTATTTCCGTACATGGGACAGACGGAAGCCCGCTCTTGTCTGTTATCTTTAAAGCGCTACACAGTCTGTTTGGATTAAGTCCCGAAGTCCAGTTTGTTGGTATTTGGATGCTTATTTCCTATGTGCTTCAGGCTTATGTATCTGTTTTGATTTTTCGGCATGCTTTTAAAAGTAAGTTTTTAATAACCATCGGTGCCTTGTTCTTTGTATCGGCTCCGATTATGATGATGCGAGTTTTTGTGCATATTAATTTGATGCCGCATTTTTTATTGCTCTTTGCCATTTTGATGTATTTAAATAATCGTCTGACACGTAAAGAGTGGGTATATATGGCTGTTTTAATGACCTTGGGAATTTTAACGTGCCCTTATTTTCTACCGATGCAAGCCGGCTTTTTTGCCTTATTGATATATCGTCAATGGGCGGATAAAAAAATTTCCTGGTGGATGATATTCAAAGGCATCAGTGCCTTGGGCCTTGTTTTTTTATTTTGGTATTATATGCTGGGGATGATGTCGACGGAGCAACAATTAGCCAGCGGCGGTTGGCGCAGTCTGGGTCTTAATTTGACGGCGTTATTTAATCCGATTTGGAGTAAGTCGCAGGTTTTTAATACATTAACCCCCAAAGCGGATTTTGATGCAGATAACTATTTTGGCTTAGGTCTTTTAATTTTGTTGGTCATTTTGTTTTTCTCCGTGAAAGATTTGTTTCGTCGAGATAATTTACGGCGGCATTGGCCGTTGGCGTTATTGTTAAGCGGCTTTTTCCTTTTTGCGCTATCCAGTCAGGTCAAGTTGGGAACGGCAACGGTTTTGGACTATAAACCGGGGGCTCTGATTGATTGGTTAGGGAGTGTCTTTCGATACTCCGGTCGATTTTTTTGGCCTATTTGGTATTTATTAGCATTCTTTTTGTTGAAGACGTGTGCCAAGCAATTCCCTAAGAAGGCTTATATTTTATTGCCATTACTTTTGGTCGTTCAAATTTGGGATCTTTGGCCGACGTATCAGGCTAAAAAAAGCTTTGTTGATACGACAAAACCCTATGTTTATCCGTTAAAGTCTCCGGAGTGGAACCGTTTGACCAAGCAGTATAGTAATGCCTTTATCTTTGCTCATAACAAGAATTATGCACCGATTTGGAAATGGGCTATTAAAAATCACAAAAACGTCAATTATGGTTTTTTAAATCGTCCTTCCCGAAAGACGCATACGTTAATCAATCGAGTTCGTGAACAAATACTGTCCGGTTATATCGGGAAAGAGTATAGCGATTATTTCTTTGTGATTGATGAAGATTTGATGAAGCGTATAGATGAGGCGGCTCGCGTGAATCCGGCCGTAGCCGATTTAAAGAAAAAAATTCAAAAATGGGACGGTATTGATATTTTGGAGTATCATCCCGAATTTGACAATGTGGTCAGAAACTTTAAGCGCCGAACTATTCCGACGACGCATAACTATTGGAGTGCTGAATTGGTTCAGGTAAGTCCCTATCGGTTGTATCGTCAACTTGATAACGACAGAGATTATGCCACCATAGTGCGTATGGATGATGAATATCTTGTGTTAAAATGGGACCGCTATGCTACAGAAGAGTTCAAAAAGGAAGCGGATGGTCGATATCACCAAGTGACAAAAAAGTGATAGGATATACGACTTATGACTATCATATAGGGGAGGTTTTGATGCAACATCATATTGTTCCGGCCACACCGGAAAACATCGTGCACGCAGCTAAAATTATTCGTGCGGGGGGGCTTGTTGCCATGCCGACAGAGACGGTTTATGGATTAGGGGCTAATGCCTATGATTCTTCGGCGGTGGCTTCTATTTTTGCCGCCAAGAATCGACCGACATTTAATCCGTTAATTTCTCATATTGCGGATATTGATTTTTTGCCTCAATACGCTGAAACGGATGCTCGTGTGATGGCGTTGGCCGAGCATTTTTGGCCGGGACCATTGACATTTGTTTTGCGGCGTAAAGATTTATCTCCGGCACTGGATTTAGCATCGGCCGGCCTTCCAACAGTCAGTGTTCGGATGCCGAATCATCCCGTGGCGTTAAGTTTAATACGTCAGGCAGGAGTGCCTATTGTGGCACCATCAGCCAATCGCTCTCAGTCCATCAGTCCGACCACAGCTCTTCATGTGTGGGAAAGTTTAGGGCCGCGGGTTGATTTAATCCTAGACGGAGGAGCCTGTAGCGTTGGGGTTGAATCGACGATTATTGACGTGACAACGGATAAAATCGTCATGCTGCGTGCTGGAGGAATTCCCTTAGAAACATTAGAATCTTTTTTGGGTGAAACTGTTTTAATTTCTCAAGGCAATCCGGATTTACCGACTTCACCGGGGCAAATGTTGCGTCATTATGCTCCGGAGCATCCGTTGCGGATACATGCCACTGCACCTATGGAGGATGAATTCTATATTGCCTTTGGTCCGACGAAGGAGCGCTTTGAGCTGAACCTAAGCCCCCGCGGAGATTTAACAGAAGCCGCCACCCATTTATTTGATTACCTCCATAAAGCCGATGCGCAACGAAGCTATCCCAAAATAGCATTGGCCCCTATTCCGGAGGAGGGTTTGGGACGAGCCATCAATGACCGTATACGAAGGGCCGCGTATCGCCGTTAGTATTCATGACACATTGAGGCTATTGAAGCGGAATCAGGCCGCACAGCGTTCGTTGACCCAAGTCTAACAGGGACACATTCGGCAATAGTTTGGCACGACAAGCCACGTGCACCTCGGCATCTTCCGGGAAATAGCGCACCTCTATATCGTCAATATCCGTTGGATCCTCCATGGGGGAGGGTTTATGAGCGCTTATCCACTCTGTTTCCCAGCTGCAGCCTTTCCAGAAAATTTTATAAGAGACCTCATAATCTAAGCATGAAGGAGTGGGTATTCCCTCTTTGGAGTGTTGATTTTTGCCATGGCAAACCAGACCGTAAAGGAGCATTTGCGGACGGGCAAGCTCTTCTTGACGAGCAAAGATTTTTTGCCAATCCGTATCGCAGACACAGGTGCCGTCTTGACACGTATTGGGGATAGCACAACAAACGTCGCCGCATCTTTCCTCGCCATTATTGCATAGGCACTTTCCATCGACACACGTCGTGTCAAAAGGACACAGCACGTTATCACAAGGATGTGTAATCAATTCAGATCCTTCCAGTGGTAAAAGGTGCTTTAAGTTATTGACAAAAACGAAAGTCATTTGCGTGCGGGAGGTGCAATACCCTCCGCTACCGGCCTCTGCGCCGTTTAAGACGATTTCTTGGGGCCAGTCCCAAGGGGTCGTCAAAATATGTTCACAAATGGTTTGAGGGATATTATGGACCGTAATGGTAAAACGGTCATTTTCACCGCGATAGGAGTTATTTGTTGTCACTAAATACTCTGCCCGAATCATGTCTTCCTGTTGTTTTAAATAGAACTCAGACAAGTCAATATCACGTCCGGCCATACGTTGAGGACTGGCGACCACGGCGCGTTTTTTGATGTTCTGAATAACATCCTCTGCCACGGTTTGGTTGAGGTAATCAAAATAGCGAACCCCGCCCCAAATACTGGTTAGAGCAACGCATGCTATTAAGGCCAATGTTTTGAGCATTGATGCTCCTCTTTCTGATGAAAAAATGACCATTTTGTCTCCTTAGAACATGATGTGAGGGCAGTATAGCATACGGTAAATGTTAAAATCAAGAGGGGGCTTTAACTTTTCTTTGTTTTTCAAAGAGGCCGATAAAAAATAGCTTCATGGCGGAAAGGCTTGGTGAAAATCATTGTGGGATTGGTTGGTATGACACCTCTGTTTTTAGGGTGTCCGACTAAGGGTGAATTTCCTCTAAAATAAAAGGATAAGCTTTTGTTTTTTTAGCATATTTCCAGAACAAATCATGATATGAAGAAGGGCTGTTATGAATATCGTGATGACGCCAAGGTTTATCATTGTTGGTATAGTGGAGTAATTTGGGGGGTAAAAGGTGTGGTTGTCCTAAAAGGATGAAAATTTCGGCATTCCACTCTTCGGAAATATAATGACAGTCATTTGAAAACATAAAGTTTAAAATATCTTGATCAAGATATCGAAAATGTCGCTGATGGGCCAGCTGAAAAGCTTTTTGTTGAAAATGATTTTGGCGAAGTTTGTCCAGATTCATAAGCAAAACGCCGGCATTAAAGTAAAGAGAGGGATTTTTCATATTCAGAGTTGTGCGACAGTAGTCTTTCCAATTTTGAGACGTATTTCCGGCATATAGAGGCTGAGGAATGACTCCCAGAGATTTATCTTTTAAGTCTATGTCAAAAAGAAAGGCCACATCGTCCAGCAAGATTTGATCTGCCTCTAAGTAGAGGGCTTTTTTATATTTTTTCAGAATTTCTGGGATTAAGAAACGATAATACGTGGCTGTATTGATGTGTCCGAGGGTGGGTAAATTTTGAATCTTTTCGGTTAAGACAGAGTCGGCGATATCAAGCAGATGGATTTTTATGTTTTTTGTTTCTGACTGTTGTAGGAGGGATTTGTTTTGTTGAGACAGGTTGTTTCCTAATATAAAAATTTGATAGAGTCGATCGGGATTACTGTGCTCCTCAATGGACCGGATTGTCACGGGAAGGAACAGAGCATAATTATCATCCACGGCAAAAGCTATGACCACATCATCCGGTTTTTGATAGGAGGGGTAAGCTTGGCACTGTCCCTGATCAGAGCAGATACCTTCAAAAGGCGGTTCATTCGGAACATCACAATCCGATACGGTTTGACAAACGGCGGGGGGACCAAAACCATTCCAATCTATGATAATATCGTTTGTTTCAAGACATGAAGTCATCTCGGTATTATCCAAGTTGTAAAAGTTCAAGACATTTTCAACCCGCATGTTTAACATTTGGTTGCAAACGCGTTGGTCTATATTGTCGACTTTTACAAAATCTCGCCCCAAAGAGTCACGACGAACGGTCATCGTTTTTTGGGAAACCGGCTGGAATGAAATTGAGGTCCAGTCTAGGGAAGGTTTTGTTGAGGGGGTTTTCATGTCCATAAAAGCCATTTTTGAATCGTGAATAATGGTATTAGCCATATTTTTATCAATGGCAACGAAGATACCGATGATTCCGGCAATGCTTAGCAATCCAACCAAGGCCAGAACGCCCAAAATCTCAACCATACTCCGTTGGGATTCCATACTGATTCGTTTTTTACGCATAACAAAACACTTTCCGCTGATACTTTTTTCTCATCATGTCTTAAACTGTTTTGAAAGTCAACAGATTTGTGATGCTTAGATTCATTTATTAAACAGAATTCATTGCGGTTCCATTTTTAAGGAACGACCAGACCTTAACAATACGGTTTGTCAGAAAAGAGCAGACTATGAAAATTCTATTTAATAATAGTTAATTAAAAGATATTAACTTTAATGTTAGCCAATTTGGAAACGGAATCCAAGCAACGGGTTGTTAAGGAAATAGATTATCAATAGATTCTTTTTTTATCAGAGGGGTGGTGTTTTACTGGGTATTCCAAACAAAAAAAACCACTCTCAACAAGTGGTTTTAATTTTTGGTACAGCGTGCTTAGCGAATACCGAGCTAAGAATTTAGAAGATTTCAAAAAGTTGGTATTACAGGTGGAACTGTTGAAATTTTAATTCAGGACGCCAACATCCAAATTAAGTTTTCTCCGCAAGAAATGATGAAAATATATTGCTTTTATCGTTTGTTTATATATAATAAGAGATTGAATTAGGGATTTCCCAGAAAAGTTAGTTTAATTTTTAGGAGGTATCACTATGGGCGTATTTAGTTATGTTCGTTCTCAGCTTGATCGTCGCCAAATGAATCGGGAATTCAAGGAAAGTTTTGGAAAATTAAAAGAAGGATATGAGGCATTAGATAAGAACCAGCTAAAGGCGGCTTTGCGGGATATGTATGATGCATTGTTTTGCGTTGGAACCTATGCTAAAAAAAACGGAGAATTAGTCCAAGATTTAACGGTTCCTTCATTACCGAGTGACGGTTATTATGTAGATCGTTTTGAAAACCAAATGAATG